>NZ_CAACVB010000042.1 GCF_900659635.1 Actinomadura roseirufa
GACCTCACGACGGGTGAGGACCGGTTCGGTTCCACCACCGTGGTCAGGTTCGGCAGCGCCGAGGCCGGGGCCTCGACGTTCGTCGAGCTGCACGGCGCCCCGGCGGGGAAGGGAAAGAAGGGCGGCCTCGGCAAGGTCGTCACGACCGTGCTGGTGCTCGGTCTCGCGGGCGGCGGCGCCTACGGCTACCGCGTCTGGTCCGACCACAACAACGACATGCCCGGCGTCAAGGACGTGTCGGCGGAGTCGGCGCGGCAGCAGGCGACCCTGGTCGACCAGGAGGACCTGCGGGTCATGCAGATCCGCGCCAAGCAGGAGTCCGACCTCGCGGGCGGTGGGGCGCCCGCCGCGGCGGCGCGCGTCCCGCGGCTGCTGACCTCCGCGAACGGCCGCACGCTGATGCTGCCGCAGCGCCGTCAGCCCTACTACGTGGCGGAGCTGGCCAAGCTCGCCGGGCAGGACTTCCAGCGCCAGAACGACGGGTCCTACCTGCTCGGCGTCAACATCATGGTCGCCGCGGGCGGCAAGCTGATCCTGCAGAGCTCCAAGGGGCCGCTGACGATCCGGATGCGCAGCATCCCCGGCTCGTTCGCCTCGATCGTCAGCGCGGGCGGCACGGTGCGGGTCAACGGCTCCGCGCAGAACCCCGTCCGCTTCACCAGCTGGAACGACGAAACCCGCAAGCCCGACACGCAGGTGGCCGACGGCCGCGCCTACATCCGCGCGATCGGCGGCCAGTTCAGCATGAAGTACACCCAGGTCTCCCACCTCGGGTTCTGGAGCGGACGCACCGGCGGCGTCGCGCTGACCGGCTCGGACCGTCCGGACACCGCGGCCGAGCCGACCGGTACGGCGAGCCCGCCGCAGGCGGTCCGGCTGCCGTCCGGCGCCACCGAGGCGACCCGCGGCAACCGGCAGGAGGTCGAGGTCGCCGCGGCGGGCGCGGCGGGCCGCGGCACCTCCTTCTTCGTCCCGGCGGCCAACCTCGTCAGCGGCGTCATCGACCACTCCACGTTCGACGGGGACGCCTACGGCCTGTTCGTGACCGCGTCCAACCAGACGCAGATCACCAACAACCTGATCAAGAACAGCCTGGTGCACGGCGTGCTGCTGCACCGGTTCGCCAAGAACGCCACGATCGAGAACACGACGGTCACCGGCAGCCGCGGCGACGGGTTCGTGCTGTCGCGCGGCACCGAGGGCGTCCGGGTGACCAACTGCACGTCCGAGGGCAACGGCGGCAACGGCTTCACCCTCAACGGGCAGCCGCTCGCCGACGGGCCGTCCGCGTCGGGCGAGGCGATCACCGCGTTCGGCGGGAACCTCGTCAGCAGCAGCATCGTCAAGAACAACCGCCGCTACGGCGTGGAGCTGCTCGGCGGCGACAACGTCGCCGTCCAGAACAGCCGCATCACCGGCGGCGACATGGGGATCGTCGCGCGCGACAAGGGCACCCGCATCCAGATCTCCGGCAACCAGATCCGCGACCCCGAGCGGCAGGGCATCGTGCTGCGCGACGGGCTGCGCGGCGGGACGGTGTCGGGCAACGTCATCGTCGGCGCCGACACGGCCCTGTACGTGCGGGACGCCTCCAGCACCATCACCGGCAACACGGTGCAGTCCGCGCACCGGCACGGCGTCACGCTGCGCGGGAACGTCACCGGCACCAACATCACGGGCAACACCCTGGCCGGTGCCGGGACGAGCGTGATGGACGTCGACCGCGCCACGGGCTCGTACGCCGACGGGGGCAACCACACCAAGGGCTGGCACAAGACGGCCGGTTTCTGGACCTGGGTCAAGCGGGTCTTCAAGCCGATGAACATCATCTGGGCGGGCGTGTTCCTGCTGGTGGCCATCTCGGTGATCCGCTCCCGCGGCGCGGGCCTGCGCATCGGACGCCGCGGAGCGCATCCTTACGAGCAGCAGACCAAGCTCGAGGAGCGTCCCGTGCACCTGCTCCGGCGCGCCGCTAGCGTCCCCTCGCAGGACGGCGAACGGGTGGGGGCGCACGCCGCCCGCTAGCCGGTCCCGACCGACGCACGACGCACGACGCAGGGTCATCGAAGGAGTAGTTCGGCAATGACGGTGAAGATCGATATCAAGTTCGTCCTGGGCCTGCTGATCGGCGCGGTGGTCGTCGGCGGACTGGTGTTCGCCGTCACCTCCGGAGGCGGCGACGGCGATTCCAAGAAGGCGTCGGGGGACGAGACGGTCGGTCCCGCGCCGGACAACGGCGGCGGCGCCGACGAGGGCGGCGACAAGGGCGACAAGGGCGACGGCGGTGACGGGGGCGACGCCGGCGGCGCGCAGCCGGGCGGCACGCTCTCGCTGCCCGTCCCGGGCGGCGCCGGCCGGATCGCCTGCCCGCAGCCGACGAAGACCGTCGGCGGCGACGGCGACCTGGAGAAGGCGCTGAAGGGCGCCCAGGCGGGCGACGTCATCCAGATGAAGCCGGGCACCTACTCCGGGAAGTTCGTCGCGCGGACCTCCGGCACGCAGCAGCAGCCGATCTTCCTGTGCGGGGACGAGGGCGCGATCATCGACGGCGGCGGCGTGAAGAAGGGCTACGCCTTCCACCTGGACAAGGCCAGCTACTGGCGGCTCATCGGGTTCTCGGTGCGCAACAGCCAGAAGGGCGTCATGGCCGACACGAGCAACGGTTCGATCATCCAGGGGCTGACCGTCCACGACATCGGCGACGAGGCCATCCACCTGCGCAACTTCTCCACCGGCAACACCGTTCAGTACAACAAGATCTACAACACCGGGCTGCGCCGCGAGAAGTTCGGCGAGGGCGTCTATCTCGGTACCGCGCAGTCCAACTGGAAGCAGTTCTCCGGCGGCAAGATCGACCACAGCGACAACAACGTGGTCCGCGGCAACGTCATCCGGGCCACCGCCGAGGCGATCGACATCAAGGAGGGCACCACCGGCGGCAAGATCCTCAACAACGTGTTCGACGGGTCGAAGACCGGCGGTGACAAGCACAACGACTCCTGGGTCGACGTCAAGGGCAACAACTACGTGCTCGAAGGCAACAAGGGCACCGGGACGCCCCAGGACGGCTTCCAGACCCACGAGATCCTGGACGGCTGGGGCCGCGGCAACGTGTTCCGCAACAACGTCATCGACCTGGCCGGCGGCAAGGGGGTCGGCATCAACGACACCGCCGGCGGCAACACCATCACCTGTGACAACAAGGTCCAGGGCGGGCAGCTGACGAAGAAGGGCAAGTGCTCCTGACGCGCACGGGGCGCACGGGGGCGAAGGTGCACTGTGAAGAATCTGAAGTTCGCGGGCGTGCTGGCGGCGGGGGCCGCGGCCACGGTCGCGGCCGTCCTGCTCGCCACGGGCGGCGGGGACGGCGGGTCCGGGGAGAAGACGTCGGGCGATGACCCCGGCGCCGGCGCGGGACTCGGCGCCGGCGCGGGCGCGGAGGGCGCCGGGGCGGGCACCACGCCGCCCGGCGAGGGGACGGGCCCGGGTGGAGCCGCGGCGCTGAGCCGGCCGGGGGAGACGCTCCCGCTGCCCGCCGGTGGAGGACGCGTGGCGTGCCCGAAGCCGACGGTCACCGTGCACAACGCGATGCAGCTCCAGGAGCGGCTCAACACGGCGCAGCCGGGCCAGGTCATCGGCCTGGCGCCCGGCACGTACACGGGGCAGTTCAGCAGCCAGCGGTCCGGTTCCGCGGGCAAGCCCATCTTCGTGTGCGGCACGCCGCGGTCGGTGCTGGACGGCGGCAACACGTCCAAGGGGTACGGCTTCCATCTGGAGGGCGCGAGCCACTGGCGGCTGATCGGGTTCACCGTCCAGCGAAGCCAGAAGGGCGTGATGCTGGACGGCTCGTCCGGCTCCGTCGTGCAGGGGCTGACCGTCCGCGACACCGGCGACGAGGCCGTCCACCTGCGCCGGTTCAGCACCGGCAACGCCGTCCAGTTCAACACCATCTCCGGCACGGGGCGACGCAACCCGCGCTTCGGAGAGGGCGTGTATCTGGGCTCGTCCCACAACAACTGGGGCGCCCTCACCCAAGGGCAGCCGGACCGCAGCGACAACAACCTCGTCGCCGCGAACCGGATCCAGGCCACCGCCGAGGCGGTGGACATCAAGGAGGGCACGTCGGGCGGCCGTCTCAGCGGCAACGTCTTCGACGGCTCGAAACTGTCCGGCGACGGCGTCAACGACTCCTGGGTCGACGCCAAGGGCAACAACTACGTGATCGAGGACAACCGCGGCGCCAGAACCGTCGCGGACGGGTTCCAGACCCACGAGGAGTACCGGGGCTGGGGTACGGGCAACGTCTTCCGCCGCAACGTCATCGACCTGGGCGGCGGCAAGGGCGTCGGCATCGGCCTGCACTCGGACGGCAACACGGTCGCCTGTGACAACAAGGTCACCGGCGGCCAACTGACCAACAAGGGCAAGTGCTCCTAGAGCTCACGGGAGTCCTTCTTCCGTCACACCCTCAAGACAGCGTCAAACACAAGGGAGAAGCGCCAATGAACCCGACGGAGTCCCCCAGGCTCACCGTCATCGGCACCGGCTACCTGGGTGCCACGCACGCCATCTGCATGGCCGTCCTCGGCTTCGAGGTCCTCGGCGTCGACGTGGACCAGCGCAAGATCGACAAGCTCGCCTCCGGCGAGGTGCCGTTCTTCGAGCCGGGGCTGCCCGAGCTGCTCACCAAGGCGCTCGAGTCGGGCCGGCTGCGCTTCACCACCTCCATGAAGGAGGCGGGCGAGTTCGGCGACGTGCACTTCGTGTGCGTGGGCACCCCCCAGCGGCCGGGATCGGACGCCGCCGACCTCACCTACGTGGACGCGGCGGTGACCAGCCTGGCGCCCCACCTGGAGCGCAGGGCCCTCGTCGTCGGCAAGTCCACGGTGCCGGTCGGCACGGCCAAGCGCCTCACCGGCGTCCTGCACGAGCTGGCGCCCGCGGGCACCGAGATCGAGCTCGCCTGGAACCCCGAGTTCCTGCGCGAGGGCTTCGCGGTCGACGACACGATGCGTCCCGACCGGCTCGTGTTCGGCGTGGCGTCGGACTGGGCCGAGGAGCGGCTGCGGGCGGCGTTCAAGCCCGTCCTGGACCTCGGCACGCCGGTCGTGCGCACCGACCTCGCCACGGCCGAGCTGGTGAAGGTCGCGGCGAACTCGTTCCTGGCCACCAAGATCTCCTACATCAACGCGATGGCGGAGGTCTGCGAGGCGGTCGGCGCCGACATCAAGGACCTCGCCGACTCGCTCGCGCTGGACGACCGGATCGGCGGCAAGTTCCTGCGGCCGGGCCTCGGCTTCGGCGGCGGCTGCCTGCCCAAGGACATCCGGGCGTTCGCGCACCGCGCCGAGGAGATCGGCGTCGGCCAGGCCGTGTCGTTCCTGCGCGAGGTGGACGACATCAACCGGCGGCGCCGCGCCCGCACCGTCGACCTCGTCCGCGAGCTGCTCGGCGGCCAGATCTCCGGCAAGCGCATCGCGGCGTGGGGCGCGGCGTTCAAGCCGAACTCCGACGACATCCGCGACGCCCCGGCGCTGGACGTCGCGCGCACGATGCACGGCCTCGGCGGGCACGTACGGGTCTACGACCCGGCGGCGCTCGACAACGCCCGCCGCGCCTACCCGGAGCTGCGCTACGGCGACAGCGCGCTCGACGCGGCCGAGGACGCCGACGTCGTCGTCCTGCTGACCGAGTGGGCGGACTTCCGGGAGATCGAGCCCACCGCCCTCGCCAAGGTCGTCCGGCACAAGCGGATCGTGGACGGCCGGCACGCCCTCGACGCGGCGCAGTGGCGCTCCGCCGGCTGGGAGTACCGCGCCCTCGGCCGCTCCTGACGGCCCGGCCCCTCTTCAACGCCCTTCTCCACCGCGCTTCATCACCGCGCTTCTTCACCGCGCCTCTTCACCGCGCCTCTTCACCACAGGGCACGTTCCCGCCGGTGCCTCCCTCACCGGCGGGAACGCGTCCTGCGCGAGAACACTGTGCGGCTGGGAACACTGCGGGGCCGAGAACACTGCGGGGCCAGGAACACTCCGGGGCCGAAAACACCGTGCGGCCAGGGACACCGCGCGGCCGAGAACGCTGCGGGGCCCAGGAACACCGCGCGGCCGGGAGCGCTGCGGGGGCCAGGGACTGTGCCGCCGGGAACACTTCGGGGCCGGGGGCCGTTGACGCGGGTGAGGGCTCCGGCGGGGTCCTCCCGGACGAGGTGCGCCGTACCCGGTAGGCGAAGACGACGCGTGACCGTGTCGTCTCGTCTTCCGGGAGTTCTCATGGCGTGGATCCTCGTCGTCGTCGCGGGCCTGTTCGAGGTCGCGATGGCCCTGTGCCTGAAGGGGAGCAAGGGCTTCTCCGAACCGCTGCCGTCCGTGGGCTTCCTCGTGTTCGCCGTGACGAGCTTCGGGCTGCTCAACTTCGCGCTGAAGTCCCTGGACGTCGGCACCGCCTACGCCGTGTGGGTGGGCATCGGCGCCGTCGGGACGGCCGCGCTCGGCATGATCGTCATGGGCGACCAGGTGTCCGCGTTCAAGATCGGTGCGCTGGCGCTCATCGTCGCGGGCGTGGTCGGGCTCAACCTGGCGGGCGGCGGCCACTGAGCAGCGCGCCCCCCTCTTAGGCAGGTTGGCCCCACCAAAACCGTCGAATCGCAGGTCACAGGATCACGGTGGAACGTAACCTCCCGTAAGGGCGTCTATGGGACGAGAGCGCCCGGAGCGCTCGAACACGGGAGGACGGATCCTTGGTCTTCAAGAAGCTGCGTCAGGCGATGGGCATCGGCGGCCCCTCGATCGAGACGGTGCTGCACGACCCGAACACCACACCGGGCTCGGTGGTCACGGGTGAGATCACCATCGTCGGCGGCCAGTTCAACTCCGACATCAAGTCGGTGAACCTGGCCCTGCGCACGCGGGTGGAGGTCGAGTCCGGCGACAGCGAGTACACCTCGAACCTGGAGTACTCCAAGATGCCGGTCGCCGGGAACTTCACGCTGGCGGAGGGGGCGCGGCACAGCGTCCCGTTCCAGTTCCCGATCCCGTGGGAGGCTCCGCTGACCCACATGTACGGGCAGCCGCTCCACGGCACCACGGTCGGCGTCGCGACGGAGCTGGAGGTGGCCGGGGCGGTCGACCCGGGCGATCTCGACCCGCTCGCGGTGCACCCGCTGCCCGCGCAGGAGCGCATCCTCGCCGCGTTCTCCAACCTCGGCTTCCGGTTCCGCAACGCCGACTGCGAGAAGGGCCGCATCTGGGGCGTCCACCAGGAGCTGCCGTTCTACCAGGAGATCGAGTTCCTGCCGCCGGGCCAGTACGCGCGCGGTATCAGCCAGCTCGAGGTCACGTTCGTGTCGTACCCGCAGTCGATGGAGGTCGTGCTGGAGCTCGACAAGCGCGGCGGGGTCTTCACCGAGGGCCACGACTCGTTCAGCCGCTTCACCGTCGACTACGCGACCGCCGGGCAGGTCGACTGGGAGCGCGAGCTCGACGGCTTCCTCCAGACCGCTGGGCGCCGCAGGGGGTTCTTCTAAAGGCCGCGCCCCGAACGGGGTCGGCCGTCCCCCTGCGATCAGGCCCGTCTTGATCGCAGGGGGGATCTCCCCGTAGAAAGGGTGCCCGTGCCCCAGCCCCCCGGACTCAACGACGCTGAACGCCGCCTGTGGACGGCGTTCCCCGCCGGCACGACGGTCGTGCTCGGCGACGACCTGCCCGCCGGCCCGCATCCCGACCGGATCGTCCGCGCCGAGATCATCACCCGGCTGCTGCTCGGCGCCGGCGAGACCCGTCCCGGGGTGGTCGCGGCGGTTCGGCTGCGCGGCGCCTACGTCGTCGGCGCGCTCGACGTGTCGGGCGGCACGGTCGAGCACGAGCTCCGGCTGGAGCGGTGCCGGCTCCTGGAGCGGCCCGTCTTCGCCAACGCGCACACTCGCCAGCTCCGCCTGTCCGGCTGCCGGATGCCCGGCTTCGACGGCGGCGGCCTGCGCGCCGACGGCTACCTCAGCCTGTCCGGGTCGCGGATCGATGGCGAGGTGCGGCTGCCCCGCGCGCAGCTCGCGGGCGGCCTCCGGATGAACGGCACCACGATCATCGCGTCCGCGCCGGAGAAGTGGGCGCTGTTCAGCGGCGGCCTCGTCGTCGAGGTCGGCGCGTTCATCCGGAACGCCGACATCACCGGCGGGGTGCGGTTCGTCGGCGCGCGGATGAGCGGCGGGCTTTTCATGGAGGGCACGACGCTCCGCAACCCCGGCCGCATCGCCCTGGACGGGCAGAACATGGTCGTGGAGGACGCCGCCGAGTTCAGCCGCGACTTCACCGCCCTCGGCACCATGCGGCTGCGCAGCGCCCGCTTCGAGGGCATCCTGTCGTTCTCCAGGGCCCTGCTGGACTCCTGCGACCCCGACCGGATGGCGCTGCACGCCAGCCACATGCAGGCGAACGAGCTGCTGCTCCTGCCCAGGGAGAAGATCAAGGGCAGGGTCTCGCTGTCCTTCTCCCGGATCGACGTGATCATGGACAGCCCGAAGTACTGGCCCGACCGGATGTACCTCAACGGCCTCACCTACGAGACGCTCCGCTCGAACGACGGCACGTTCAAGGACCGCCTGAACTGGGTGGCGCTCGACCGGCATTTCCACCTCCAGCCCTACGAGCAGCTCGCGGCCTGGTACCACAGCGTCGGCTCGGACGACCTCGCCCGACGGGTACAGCTGGCCAAGCTGCGCACGCGCCGCCACAGGCAGAACCCGGTCGGCCGGACCTGGAGCCACGTCCTCGACTGGACGGTCGGCTACGGCTACCGGCCGTGGCTCGCGTTCGCCTGGTTCGGGGCGCTGCTGGCCACCGGCACCGCGGTCTTCTCCCTCGACGCCCCCAAACCGATCAAGCCGCCGGACGAGCGCCCGGCCTTCCACGCCCTCGTCTACAGCCTCGACCTGCTGATCCCCCTCGACACGTTCGGCCAGCAGCAGGCGTTCGACGCGGTCGGCTGGTCCCGCTGGGTCGCCTACATCCTGGTCGCCACGGGCTGGGTCCTCGCCACCGCCCTCATCGCCGGCGTCACCCGCGTCCTGCGTCCAAGCTGACGTATTTAACTGCGATCCCGGCCCACGGCGCTCGCTTCGTGACCGTGCTCGTGCGAGCGCGAATCGCTTCGCGATCTTCCCGGCGGGGCTCGCCTCCGGCATCGCCCCGCCGCTCAGGTAGCGCGCTCGCGTGACGGCCGAGGCCACCGCACGGCAACCCCCATGCCAGCCCAAGCGAACCAACCAAGCAGCCCGACCTCCAGCAGCGTCCCGCCAGACGGGCCACACGCTCGTGTTAGGGCGGAGGGCCGCTTTCAGGTGCGCGCCAGACCGGGCTCGGTGGGTCGGTCGGTCCGTCGTAACCGGTATGGGGTGGGCGGTGCGGGCGGGCCGGAGATCCACGAGAATGGGCGGCATGGGCACGTACTTCATCACGGGGGCGACCGGCGGCATCGGGACCGCGGTCGCGGAGCTGCTGCGCGAGCGCGGCCATGACCTGATCCTCACCGGCCGCTCACCCGAGCGGCTCGACCGGCTGGCCGCGCGGCTGCGGACCGGCGCGCACGCCGCCACCCAGCTGATCAGCACGGGCCGGGGCGGCACCGGGCCGGGGGTGACGGGGCCGGGGGTGACGGGACCGGCGTCGCACCGCACCATCCGCACGATCCCCCTCGACCTGACCGAGCCGCGCCGCATCGAGGCGTCCCTCGCGCAGAGCGAGCTCCCCGGCCGCCTGGACGGGCTGATCCACGCCGCGGCCGTCGTGCACCTGTCCCCGATCGCCGAGCTCGAGGCGGACGAGTGGATCGACCACCTGTCGGTGAACCTGGTGTCGGCGGCCGAGCTGACCCGGCTGCTCCTGCCCGCGCTGCGCGCCGCCCAGGGGCACGTGGTGTTCGTCAACTCGACCGCCGGCCTGCGCGCCAAGCCGGAGTGGTCGGCGTACGCGGCGAGCAAGTTCGGCCTGCGCGCCCTCGCCGACGGCCTGCGCGCCGAGGAGTCCGACCTGCGCGTGACGTCGGTGTACCCGGGCCGCACGGCCACGGAGATGCAGCGCAGCGTCCGCGCGCAGGAGGGCCTCCCCTACGCCGAGGACGACTTCGCGGCGCCCGGGACCGTCGCCCGCGTGCTGGTGTCCGCGCTGGAGATACCGCGCGACGCGGTGATCTCGGACGTGCGGGTGCTGCCGAACTGACCCGCTAGGAGGCGGCCGTGTCGCGGCGCAGGAACCACGCGCCCAGCACCCCGCCGATCAGCCCGAACAGGTGGCCCTGCCATGAGATGGCGGGGTCGTTCGGGATGACGCCGAGGAGCATCGTCCCGTACACCGCGACCACGGCCACGGCGATCGCGATGTCGGGCAGCCTCCGCTCGAACAGCCCCCGGCCCACCAGGTAGCCGAAGAACCCGAAGATCAGGATGCTGGAGCCGAGGGTGTTCACCGAGCTGGTGAACCAGACCCCGAGGCCGCCCACCACGATGATGACGAGGCTCGCGACGAGGAACTTGGCGATGCCCCGCATGGCGGCGAGGAAGCCGAGCACGAGGAACGGCACCGTGTTGGCCGCCAGGTGGTTCAGCCCGCCGTGCATGAACGGCGCGGTGAAGACGTCCGGCAGGTCGGCGACGTCCCGCGGCTGCAGGCCGAGCCGGTCGAGCCTGTTGTCGTCGACATAGACGTCGAAGAGCTCCAGCGCCCACATCACCGCGGTCACCGACCCGATCAGGATCGCCGCGGTCAGCGCGCGGGCGCCCTGCTCGGCGAACCCACGGGAACGCTGCTTGTCGGGGGTATGGCTCATGCTGCCACCGTAGATCGGGTTGCCCGCGCCGTCACGATGTCAACGCCCCGTCGTACCCGATCGTGCCCGGCGCCCTCCGCCGCGTCACCGCCCGTCCGTGGTTCCGGCGCGCCGTCCCGCTACGCCGCGGAGGCGTGCTCCGGCTCGGACGCGTCGCCGCGGACCACGATCACCGGCAGCCGCCGCCGCGCGGGCGCCTCGGCCGTCCGGCGCAGGTAGCGCCGCTCCTCCGGGGTCGTCCCGCCCCAGATCCCGTCCGGCTCGCCGACGCGCAGCGCCCACGCCAGGCAGTCGGCCACGACGGGACAGTTCGCGCAGATCGCCTTGGCCGCGTCCTGCTGCTCGCGCAGCACGGGCGCGGAATAGCCGATCGGGAAGAACAGATCGGGATCGGCGCCGCGGCAGATGGCGTGATCCGTCCAGTGTTCCTCGTTCTCGTTGTTGTGCATGGCTTCTCCCTGCGGCGGCGGGCCACCGGCAGTTCGCGGGTCGAGGTGATGTCCACCCAACGTAGTACTACGGGCCGTAGTACTACAAGTCGAGGCGGGCACTGCACCGTAACGTCCGGATAGCCTGGTGATTGTGCAGCGTGATCAAGAAGTGACCTTCCGCGAGGCAACGGCGGACGATCTGCCCCGGATCGTCCGGCTTCTGGCGGACGATCCCCTCGGCGCGACCCGCGAAACCCTCGCCGACGTGATCCCTGACGCCTACCTCGCCGCCTTCGCCGCCATCCAGAAGGACCCGAACAACGTCCTCGTCGTCGCCGAGGTCGGCGGCGCCCTGGCCGGCACGCTGCAGCTGACCTTCATCCCCAGCCTCACCTACACCGGCGGGGAGCGCGCCCAGATCGAGGGCGTCCGCGTCGCCGCCGAGCAGCGCGGCCACGGCGTCGGCCAGGCCCTCATCACCTGGGCCATCGACCAGGCCCGCGCCCGCGGCTGCCGTGTGGTGCAACTCACCACCGACCGCCAGCGCCCGGACGCCATCCGCTTCTACCAGAAGATCGGCTTCCGCCCGTCCCACATGGGCATGAAGTACCACCTGACCTGACCCCGGGACGACCCGACGGCGACCACCCCGGCCACGCGCCGGGGAAGCGCATCGCCGTCCCTTCCCTCGCATCCGGCACGACACGGTGCCCGCCCCTCCGGCGCGCCTCCTCAGAGCACCCGAGGACGCGCGGGTCGGTGACGCGCAACCCGTCGGGGAGCGGCCGACGTCGAACCACGCGCATCCAGATGTGCGCCAAGCGCAGCCAGCCTGCCCTCTGCATTCCTATGGTCGTTCACCCTCGGAGATACCTTCCGGTCAAGAACGAGGCGGGGCCGTTTCGCCTGAACCGACACCGTTCGCCCCGCAGCTGACCGCACCAAGCACTAGCGTTGCAGTAACTGTCCGTTGTCTTCTGTCACGGACAGCATGGACCTTCAAAGCCCAATGCGGTGCCGGCCGTCTGGGCGAGCAGGGAGATGGATGTGGGCAAACACGGCAAGCAGGTCGACTGCGGAATGTGCAACGGCACGGGAAAGATCAAGATGGGAGGCAACGGTGCAGGCGGACAGAAACAGGAGGTCATCTGTACAGGCTGCAGCGGGAGCGGTAAGCAAGGCTCATGAAGGCGTCCGACATCCGGTTGGCCGTGCCGCGCGAGGACTTCGTGCCGGACGTGATCTGGGTTCGCCGGGATGACGGCTGGGCCGTCCCACTGAGCCGGAAGGACGATCCCGAGGAGTGGAACCGCCTTGTCGCGGGCGATGACCAGCCCGTCATCACCCAGGTCGACGACGGGGCCACGGACAAGGGCACGTGGCCGACCTCGTCCGGAAGCTCGCCGGAGATCATGGCGATCATGATCGACGCGCTGGACGTCCGACCGGGCATGCGCGTCCTGGAGATCGGCACTGGAACCGGGTACAACGCGGCGGTCCTCGCCTGGCTTCTCGGAACCCCGAACGTGACCACCGTTGAGATCGACGCGACGGTGGCGGAACACGCCCGCGACGCCCTTCGCGCCGCCGGGTACCCGGTCCGCGTCGTGACGGCGGACGGTCTGAAAGGCCACCCCGAGAACGCGCCCTATGACCGGATCATCGTCACGGCCGCCGTGACCCACGTCCCTTACGCCTGGGTCGAGCAGACCAAGCCCGGCGGGATGATCCTTGCCCCCTGGGCGCCGACCTTCCATCCCGACTGGCCCCTGTGCCGCCTGACGGTTCAGGCGGACGCTACGGCGGAAGGGCGTTTCATCGGCCCTTCCTCGTTCATGCCCATGCGCGGGCAACGCTTCCCGCAGTCCGTCATGCACGAAGCGGAGGAAGAATGGACCCGCCTAGGCGAACCCGCTTTCGGACGGTTCGGAGTGACGGTCACCCCCACGGGACAGCAGATCTGGCTGGACTCCAAGGAAAACGTGATCAAGTAGCGGCGCCCGCCCCAGCGGCGGGCGGCGAGAAGCTCTACGCGCTCATGACCGAACGGCAGCTCAGCCAGCGCAAACTGGCCAAGCTCGTCCCCTGCCACTCCACCCACATCTCTAAGATCATCAATGGCGTCACGCGGCCCTCCACCGCCATCGCCGAACGCCTCTACGTCCTACTGGACGCCGACGGCACCCTTACAGCCCTCACACCGCCCACACCCCGACGTGGTTCGGCGGATCAGGGCAAGGCCGCCATGGGTACCAATAATCACGGAACCGATCCTGACTCCTGGGACGACGATGTGAAAGGGCGCGCTGCCCTTCAACTCCTCACCACGCTCGGCGTGAGCGCGGGCACCTTCGACATCACCCCCTTACAACGACTCGCCGACCTCGCTCTGACGGCCGTCCCCCGCGACCTGGACGACTGGCGTCTCGCCTGCCTCGACCACCTGCACGCCCTGCGCACCCGCCCCGCCGCCCAGGCCCGCGACGACCTGGTCACCGACCTGCTCGCCCTGGCCGAACAACTCAGAACCGCCAACACCGGAGATATCGTCGAGCTACGCCGAGTCCAGGCGGCCCTGACGATGATCCACGCACACCTGTCGTCCCGGCTCGGCGACAACGGAGCCGCCATCCGCTGGTGGCGCACCGCCCGCACCGCCGCCGACACCACCGGCGACCTCGACCTCCAACTCATGATCCGATGCGAAGAGGCCAAAGTGGGTCTCTACGGCCAGCGCGATCTGCACACGGTGCTGGCCCTCCTACAGGACGCGGATCGGATCGCCGGGGCGTCACCCTCGTTCTGGAAGGCCGACCTCGCGGGCACACGCGCCAAGGCCCTCTCCCTTCTGGGGAGGCACGACCAGGCACTGCAAGCCTTGAACGTCAACGTCGATTACGGCGGGCCCGACAAACCTCCCGACATCCTTCCCACTCTGTGGTCGGCCCCCGTACGCAACTTCCGCGAGGTGCTGGCCAAGACCGCGCCTGCCCCCGCCCTGATGCCCATCACACCCAGCACGTGACGCTCACACCGCCGTGCACGTCCTGAGCAAGCTTGCTCACTTCTGCCCATGGGGGCTCCACGTGCCACTGGAGCCGGGGGCGAAAGGGGTTTATGCCCGGGTGGGAGGACGTCCGTTGTCGCGGGCCTGGGGCGGCCGTCGGTCAGGGGGTGCTGGTCTTTGGGGGGTCGTTGGTCCAGCGGGCGGCCAGGGCGGCGCGGTAGGTGAGGACGTCGCCTGCGGTGCGGACGCCTTGGCGGCCGATCCGGCCGGAGCGGGTCGCGACCTCCTGGGTGGACAGCAGGCGGCCGGTCGCGCGGTCGACGACCAGCCAGCGCTCGGTGCCCGGCCTTTCGGGCTCGCGCAGCGCGACCGCCGACCCCGGGCGCCCGAGCGCGTCCGTCACCGGGCCGATCTCGCGGAGGCCGGGCAGCCCGACGAGCATCCGGTAGGCGGCGGAGCGCACCTTGGGCGGGGCGGGAGCCTCCAGGAGCAGTGTCTCCGCGTCGGCGAACAGCCAGCCCGCGTCGCTTATCGCGCCCTCCTTTGCGGGACCACGGTTCCGGCGCAGGTGGTCGCGCAGCGCGGCCGGCTCGGTGGGCAGCGTGCGCAACTGGTCCGCCGTCACCTTGCGCCCTGACAGCATGAAGGTGAGCTCTTCTTGGAGCTTCTGGACGCCGCCGCCACTCGCCCGGGAACTCAGCGTTCCCTGAAGCCCCCCCACGGTTTCGGACCAGGTGCCGGGCGCACCGTCCCGGCGCCAGGTCTGGCGGTCGACCGGACGCCACGGGTGCCAGCCGCTGAAGCGGTCGCCCTGGTAGGACGGTTTGCCGGTCCACTGCCGGACGTCGTTGTTCGCCTCGATGACGTATGAACGCCCCGGCTTGCCGACAACGCGGGTCGTGCCGATCTGGAGGTGGGTCGTCCAGAACCGGCCGGTTCCCTGCGGGGCCGAGCCGATCCGTTCGGCGGCGGCCACCAGGATGTTGCCGGACGGCTCGGGCGCCGCCGGTGCCGGGGCATCGCCGTCGCGTAGGGAGGGGATCGCCACGGCGGCGGCAGCGGCGAGGACGGACGCCGTGGCCAGCAGGCCACCGGTGCGTCGCCGGCGGCTCCTCACCCGGGGCCTGGCCGTCCCCTGGGCGGCGGCCGTCAGGCGGGAGCGCGCCGCCTGGACGGTGGCGTCGGTGAGCCCGGGGGGAGGGTCCATCAGGTTCTTGATCTCATCGAGGTCGTTCATGTTCTCTCCCGTCATGGTGCGAGGTTCGAGGTGCGGCGCAGGCGGCGCGACAGCTTGGCGCGGGCGCGGCTGAGCCGGGAGCCGACCGTGCCGTAGGAGATGCCGAGGGCCTCGGCGATCTCCTGGTGGGTGAGCTCGGCGAGCGCCAGCAGCAGGAGGACGTCCCGTTCTCCCGCCGACAGCTTGGCGAGGGCTTCGGCGAGCGCGGCGCGGCTCAGCTGGGCGCTGAGGCGGGCGGTCACCTCGTCCGCGTGGTCGTCGTCGACGGCGGCCATGGCCGCCTGCTTGTAGGCACGGAACTGCGCGGTCTGCCGCCGTCGGTGCTTGCCGATGAGGTTGGTGGCGATTCCGTAGAGCCAGGGGCGTGCGTCGGGGCGGCTCAGGTCGTACCGGTGCCGCTTGTCGAAGGCCGCCAGGAACGTGTCGGACGCG
The DNA here is from genome assembly GCF_900659635.1 of Actinomadura roseirufa. Taxonomy (GTDB): domain Bacteria; phylum Actinomycetota; class Actinomycetes; order Streptosporangiales; family Streptosporangiaceae; genus Spirillospora; species Spirillospora roseirufa. The sequence continues at coordinate 15,926 of NZ_CAACVB010000042.1, forward strand.
ACGTCGTCGGCGAGGTCGGTGCCCAGCCTGCGCTCGATGTAGCGGTGCACGTCGGCGAAGTACCTGTCGAATATCACCCCGAAGCGGTCCGGGCGGTCCCTGGACTCGGCGATGACGTCCGCGTCACTGGATCGGGCCGTCGGGGTAGGCGCCGTCACCGGTGTTCCGTCCTGGTCATGGAGAACTCTCCTGCGTCGGGGATGTGTCTCCCCTTCTCACCGCGAGCCTGGCCGGACTTTCCGAGATTGATGGGGCGGAGTGTGCCGGGGACCGATGTCACAGGACGGGGCGGGCGGGCGTCTCTTGTACGGCACGGTCATCGGGGAGACGCGGGAGCGCACTGTGAGCGAGGACAACGAGCGGACGATGGGCATGGCCGAACTGGACTCCGCCACGGAGGCGTTCGTCGCGCATCGCAACCTTCTGTTCACGGTCGCCTACCAGATGCTCGGCTCCGCCGCCGATGCGGAGGACGTCCTACAGGAGACCTGGCTGCGGTGGGCGGGGGTGGAGCACGGCGTCGTCCGGGATCATCGCGCGTATCTGGTCCGGATCACCACCCGGCAGGCGCTGAGCCGGTTGCGGACGCTCCGGCGGCGCAAGGAGTCCTACGTCGGGCCCTGGCTGCCCGAGCCGCTGCTGACCGCGCCGGACGTGGCCGAGGACGCCGAGCTGGCCGACAGCGTGTCGATGGCGATGCTGCTGGTGCTGGAGACGCTCACGCCGACGGAGCGGGCGGTGTTCGTGCTGCGCGAGGTGTTCGACGTGGCCTACGACGAGATCGCGGACGCCGTCGGCAAGAGCCCGGCGGCGGTCCGCCAGGTCGCGCACCGGGCGCGGGTGCACGTCGCGGCGCGGCGGCCGCGCGGGACCGTCTCGGCGGCCGAGACGCGCGGGGCGCTGGAGGCGTTCCAGCGGGCCGTCGAGACGGGGGACCTGCAGCGCCTGCTGGACGTCCTCGCGCCGGACGTCGTCCTGCTCGGGGACGGCGGCGGGGTCGCGCAGGCCGCGCCTGTCCCCATCGTGGGCGCCGGCCGGGTGGCCCGCGCGCTGAGGAGGCTCGACTCCACCCGGTCGCTGTCCCCGGCGCAGGTCAACGGCCATCCGGCGCTGGTCCTGCGGTTCGGCGACGAGATCGACACCGTGCTCGCGGTGCGCGTCGACGACGGCCTCATCGCGGGTCTCTACGCGGTGCGCAACCCCCACAAGCTGGAGTACATGAACCGGGAGATCACCCTGCGCCGCTGATCTCGTTTCCGGCCCCCGGGGCGTCGGCCGCTCTCGTCGGTTATCCGCCCGAACCGCGGGCACCATGGCGAAAAGATCATTTGTTGCTGGGGGCTTTGCCGGGAGGATGCATCCTTATCCTGTGATGTCCGTCTCGGGGGCGGATGCGGGGTGAGCGGCGGCGAAGGTCCTGCTAGGCGCGGGTTTTCCGGTGTGGGATGGATGTGCCGGACGGGGAGAGAGATGCCCGCGAGGACCATTCCAAGCCGTAAGTCGAGGAGCGTTCTGTATCTGTTCACCTAAGCGTGGAATCCTGGCCACCTGGGTGTGGACCACCGCCGCCCGACCCCGTCCTGAGGAGTAGATCGTGGCCGTCAAGCATCTGGAGATCGAGCACAAGTACGACGCCGCCGCCGGGTTCCTGCTGCCCGAGCTGGACGGTCTCCCGGAGGTCGCCGCGGTCGCCGAGCCGGAGATCCACGAACTGCACGCGAGCTACTTCGACACCGCCGACCTCCGCCTCGCCGCCCACGGGATCACGCTGCGGCGCCGCCGCGGCGGAACGGACGCGGGCTGGCATCTGAAGATGCCCGTGGGCCCGGACAGCAAGCAGGAGCTCCAGGCTCCGCTCGGCCGGCCCCGGGTCGTCCCGGCCCGGCTCGCGGGGCTCGTCGCCGCCTACACCCGCGGGGAGGCGCTGTACCCGGTGGCGACGCTCGAAACCGAGCGCACGGTGGTCCGGCTGCTCGACGAGGAGGGCGAGGTCCTCGCCGAGGTCGCCGACGACCTGGTCACCGGGCGGGACCTGCGGGAGGCCGTCTCCCCCGAGGTGACCCTCCTCGACGGGGCCGCCGAGGTGGCGGAGGAGCCCGCCCCCGAGCGGCGGTGGCGGGAGGTCGAGGTCGAGCTCGGCGCGGGCACGCCCGAACTGCTGAAGGCCGTGGGGAAGCGGCTGCGGCGGGCCGGGGCGAAGCGGGCCGCGTCGTCCTCCAAGCTCGGACGGCTGCTGGACGGGGCGGTCGTGCCGTCGGAGCCCGCGGCGGCGCGGTCGGCGGCCAGGACCCGGCTGGTGGCGGCGACGTCCAACGGCAAGGGCCCCTCGGTGACGACGGGCGAGACCGTGCTGGCCTACGTCGCCGAGCAGGTCGAGGCCATCTTCGAGTACGACCCGAAGGCGCGACTCGCCGAGGACGACGCCGTGCACAAGATGCGCGTGGCGACGCGGCGGCTTCGCAGCACGCTGAAGAGCTACCGGTCCGTCCTGGAAGTGGACCGTGCCGTCGAGGACGAGCTGAAGTGGCTGGCCGGGGCGCTCGGTGAGGTCCGCGACCTGGAGGTGCTGCGGATGCGCTTCACCGAACGTCTCGACGGCGCGGCGGCCGGGTGGCTGGAGGACCTCGCGCGCCAGGAGCGCGGCGCCTACCGGCGGCTGAACGCGAGCCTGAAGGAGCCCCGCTACTACGCGCTGCTGGAGACGCTGGACGGCATCGTCGCGGCGCCCCCGCTGGCCAAGGCCGCGGACAAGAAGGCGCGCAAGGATCTCCCGGATCTGGTCACGCGGTCCTGGGAGCGGATGGCCAAGGCGTACCGGTCGATCGCCGTCGCCGACGACAAGGACATCGCGCGGCACGACACCCGCAAGGCCGCCAAGCGCGCCCGGTACGCGGCGGAGCTGGCCGTCCCGGTGCTGGGGGCCGCGGCCAAGCAGGTCGCGAAGGACGCCAAGCGCATCCAGGAGGTCCTCGGCGAGTACCAGGACGGCGTGATCGCGCAGGAGCACCTGCGGGTGGCGGGCGCCCGGGCCCGGGTGCCGTCCGACGCGTTCGCGCTCGGCGTCCTCTACGGGACCGAGCACTGCGCGGCGGAGGCCGCCCGGGACCGGCTGGACGTCACGTGGTCGCAGACCCTCGGGCCGTCCTTCTGACCGGAGAGTGCCGTTCCAGCGCGGCGAGGCCGGGGCCCGACGGGTCGAGATGGGCGACCCAGAACTCGCCCTTCTGCAGGCCGGGATCGTCCGGGGCCTTCTCCCCGAGTTCCCCGCACAGGCCGGTGACCAGGTCGGACACCACCTCGCCGTGCGTGCACAGCAGGGTCGGCTCGGCGTCGCCGACGAGCTCGAAGAGGCGTTCCACGGCCCGGCCGGCGTCGGTCTCGCCGACGGTGAACGCGAGGTCGGTGGCGACCGGCTTCCGCATCCGCCGGGCGTAGGGGAGCACGGTCCCCAGGCACCGGGCGGTCGCCGAGCTGACCGGCCGGGCCGGGCCGTAGGAGTGCAGCAGGACGGCGAGGTCCACGGCCTCGGCGCGGCCCAGCTCGTCCAGCGGGCGCAGCTCGTCGGGCTCGCTCCACAGCCGTTTCTCGCCCGCGGCGCCGTGCCGGACAATGATCAGTGGCCAGGTGTGCGACGGGCCGCCGAGGAACTCGTGGAGCAGGTCGATGTCGTGCTGGTAGCTGAGCCTGGCCTCGGCCTCGGCCACCGGTAGCCAGACGAGCCGGTCGACCTCGTCGTTCGGGCGGAGCGCGCCCTCCGCCACGGCGCGGGCGGCCCAATACTCGACCGTCTTCGGTCGTCCGTCGATCGAGTAGGCGACGGTCGGCAGCCGCCGGCCGAGACGGGCGACGACGCCCGTCTCCTCCTCGATCTCGCGGACGGCGGTGCGCAGCACGTGCTCGCCCTTGTCGACCTTCCCCTTAGGGAACGACCAGTCGTCGTAGCGAGGCCGGTGGATCAGCGCGACCTCGGGGCCGTCCCGCCATAGGACGGCCCCGGCCGCGCGGATCGGGGACTCAGTTTTCAACCGTCCGCCACCGCCTGCTCTTGACGAGGTGGGTCTGGATGTCCAGCATGGGCTGGCCGTTCAGGGGGAGGTTGCGCGTCCACGTTCCGTCCCCGGCGAGGGTCCAGGCGAGGGTGCTGTCCTCCATGGCCATCTCCAGGAGGGTGAGCAGCTCCTTCTTGTGCGCCCTGTCCTTGACCGCGACGAGCGCCTCGACGCGGCGGTCGAGGTTGCGGTGCATGAGGTCGGCGCTGCCGATCCACACCTCGGGCTCGCCGCCGTTCTCGAACGCGTACACCCGGGAGTGCTCCAGGAACCGGCCGAGGACGCTGCGCACCTGGATCGTCTCCGACAGCCCAGGGACGCCGGGACGCAACGCGCATATGCCGCGCACCCACACGTCCACCGGTACCCCGGCGCTGGACGCCTCGTACAGCGCGTCGATCACGACCTCGTCGACGAGGGAGTTGCACTTGATCCGGATGCGCGCCTCGTGCCCGGCGCGGTGGTTGGCGACCTCGTGCTCGATGCGCTGGACGAGCCCGGCGCGCAGGCTGTTCGGGGCGACCAGCAGCCGGTGGTAGGAACCCTGCCGGGAGTAGCCGGTGAGGTGGTTGAACAGGGCGCTGACGTCCTCGCCGACCTCGGGGTCGGCGGTGAGCAGGCCGAAGTCCTCGTACAGCCGGGCGGTCTTCGGGTGGTAGTTGCCGGTGCCGATGTGGCAGTAGCGGCGCAGGATCCCGTCCGCGTCCTGCCGGACGATCAGCGCGAGCTTGCAGTGCGTCTTCAGCCCGACGAACCCGTAGACGACGTGGCAGCCCGCCGTCTCCAGCTTGCGCGCCCAGGCGATGTTGGCGCGCTCGTCGAAGCGGGCCTTCAGCTCGACGACGACCACGACCTGCTTGCCCGCCTCGGCGGCGTTCATCAGCGCGTCCACGATCGGGGAGTCGCCGCTGGTCCGGTACAGCGTCTGCTTGATCGCCAGGACGCGCTTGTCGGCGGCGGCGTCCTCGATCAGCCGCTGCACGGTGGTGGTGAAGGAGTCGTAGGGGTGGTGGACGAGCACGTCCCGCTCGCGGATCGCGGTGAAGATGCCCGCGTCCGCCGGCAGCGCCTCCTTGGAGGGCACGAACGGCGGGTACTTCAGCTCGGGCCGGTCCAGGTCGGCGATGGCCGACAGGCCGCCGAGGTCGAGCGGGCCGACGACCCGGTAGATCTGCGACTCGTCCACGCCGAGCTCGCCGGTGAGCAGCTCCAGCACCGCCTCGGAGATCGACTCCTCCACCTCGAGCCGGACGACGGGCCCGAACCGGCGGCGCAGCAGCTCGCGCTCCAGCGCTTGCAGCAGCCCCTCGCTGATGTCGTCGTCGATCTCCAGGTCCTGGTTGCGGGTGACGCGGAACGCGTGGTGCTCGACGACCTCCATCCCGACGAACAGCTGCCCGAGATGCGCCGCGATCACGTCCTCGAGCGGGGTGAACCGGTCGGGCGAGGCCTCGATGAAGCGGGGCAGCAGCGGCGGCACCTTGACCCGGGCGAACATCGTCGCCTCGGTCTCCGGATCGCGGACGATCACCGCGAGGTTCAGCGACAGGCCGGAGATGTAGGGGAACGGGTGCGCGGAGTCGACGACGAGCGGGGTGAGGACGGGGTAGATCCGGTCCCTGAACAGCCGCCGCAGCCGCTCCTGCTCGGTCTCGGCCAGCTCGTCCCAGCGCAGGATGTCGACGCCCTCCTTGCCGAGGGCGGGCCGGATCTCGTTGCGGAACGCGGCGGCGTGCCGGAGCATCAGCTGGTGCGCGACGGCGGCGGTACGTTCCAGCACCTCGCGCGGCTGCCGGCCGCTGGCGGACTGCACGGCCAGGCCGGTGGCCATCCGGCGGGCCAGCCCGGCGACCCGGACCATGAAGAACTCGTCGAGGTTGCTGGAGAAGATCGACAGGAACCGGACGCGCTCCAGCAGCGGCAGCGCGGGGTCCTCCGCGAGCTCCAGGACGCGCTGGTTGAACCTGAGCCAGCTCTCCTCGCGGTCCAGGAAGCGGTCTTCGGGCAGCGCTTCGGCATTCTGGGGGAGATGTCCTGGATTGACGGTCATATCCGTTATTTTCCCTGACCAAGATGAACGACAGTCGAACGCGACGGGTGCCCCGCCGGAGCGGATATGACGATCATGCCCCGTATGCCCGAGATCACTCGGTGAACCGGAACCCGTGTCCCGGCGAATGAGCGCGACATCACGTACCCCGGACCGAAACCGTCCAGACCACTACTGGTCAGCACCTAGACGTCCGGTCATGCGTCCGGACGGTCCGCCCCGGCGCGACGGAAACGATCGACGATCTCCTGGACCGGACACGGACAGTGACACGCGGCCCTGCCAGGCACGATGATCCGCCGGGCCGGCAGCCGCACCGACTTCGGACAGGCGGCGTCCGCAGTCCCGTCAGACGCCGAAGGCCCCGGCGACCAGACGGTGCCCCAGGCGCCGCGCCAGGTCCGCCACGAACGCGTCCGCGAGCGGCGGCCAGTTCCAGAACCGCAGCCCCAGCTCGGCGAACGCGCACGGCACCGGCCACAGCCACTCGTTGAAGCCCCTCCGCACCGCGCAGCAGGCGCACACGAGGGCGTCCGGGCCGCCCTCCAGCCACTCCTCCACCACCGGCAGGACGGCCTCGAACGGCAGCCAGGCGTCGCAGTTCGAGCAGGTCACGCGGGTGTCACCGGCCACCGGCCCGTAGAAGGCGCTGCGCCCGACGTCCAGTTCCAGCCCGTTCGGCCACACGTCCGGGAACCGGCCGCCGCCGCCCACCACGATCGACCCGCAGGACGGGCCGGGCGCGTACCCGCCGGGCACGTCGCCCAGCACGCAGTCCGTCGGCTCCGCCACGACCACCTCGGCCTCGACCAGCCACGCGAGGATGCCTCGCGCGAGGCCGGGCGCCTCCTCCGGCTGCGCGTCGACGTCCGCGATCCACCGGCTCAGCTCCACGACCGCCACCCCACCGGCGCTCCGCTCCCGCCGTCGAACTCCACCACCCTGAGACAACGGTGCTCCGAGCACACCCGTGCCCTCCACGCCGCCCGCGCCTAACTCCGGCGACTGAACACCCCGAGCGGACGACACTCCGAGCACACGGACGCCCTCCGCCGCATTGGCGCCCCACTCCGGCCACCACCACACCTGCCCCTGGGGAAGCGCCCCCTCGAAAACGCCGGACACACCAACGCCCTCCACCCCACCGACACCCCACTCAGACCGCCACGACCCACCCTGGGGGACGCCCCCAGCAACGCCGGACACCGACGTCCTCCACTCCGCTGCGGCCGCCACCAACCACCCTGAGGGGACGACCCCCCAGACCCCCCGGCAACGCCGGACACACCGACGTCCTCCGCTCCGCTGCGGCCGCCGCTGTGTCATGCAACTCACAGTACGACCCCCCACCCGCGCCGCGGTGCCTGTGTGTGACCAACGCGACATCGGCGGCGCAAGCGGAACCGCGAGATCCGCCTGTCCCGCAATGGCCACGCCCGTGCGCTGGGTGACCATAAGGGAGCACCTACCTGGCCACATGGAGACCTTCCCGTCGGAACCCGGTGTGGGTAGAACGAGAACCGTGACAGTTCACGAGCCTTCCCCACCTCCCCTGACCGCGGTCCTCTGGCCGCGGTGCACCGCCGTCGACGGATGCACGGGACGCGTCGCCGCCGGACTCGGCGGCTGCCCCGCCCATCTGAGTCCCGGGGACTTCGATCGCTTCGTGGGAGGGCTCCAGCCCGGTGCGGACCTGGACCTGCGCGGCGTCACCGTCCCGGCCTGGCTACTGGACGCGCTCCTGGACGCCATGACCGGCCCCGACGGGCGGCCCCACCTCGGCCGGACGCGCTTCGACGGCGCCGTCCTGCCGTCCCACGCCGTCCTGCACGAGGCCTGCGTCGAGGGGGACAGCTCCTTCGACGGCGCGTGCTTCCTCGGCGGCGCCTCGTTCTACAACGCGCGGTTCTTCGGCAACGTGTCGTTCCGGGGTGCCCGCTTCTCCGGGAACGTCTCCTTCCACGCCGCGCGGTTCCACCGGCACACGTCGTTCGAGGAGGCCGTGTTCGCCGGGGACGCGCTGTTCGGCGAGGCGGTCTGGCACGCCGACGCCTCGTTCGGGCACGCCGTGTTCATCGGCGTCGCCTGCTTCGACCGGGCCCGCTTCGGCCGGGACGCCGTGATGCAGGCCGCCTGCTTCGGCGGCGCCGTGTCGTTCAAACGCGTCCTGGTGACCCGGCACGCCCGGTTCGAGCGCACCCGGTTCCGCCACGGCCTGTGGCTCGGCCCGCTCGTCGCCGGAGGGCGCGTGAGCCTGGCCGACGCCAGCGCCCACGGCGGGCTGCGCGTCCACGCGGCGGCCCGGCAGGTCACCGCCCGCGCCGCGGCGGTCCGCGGATCCGCCGAGTTCCGGCTCCGGCACGCCGATCTCGACCTGGAGGGCGCCGCCTTCGCCGGGACGGTCCGCGTCCGGTCGCTGCCGCAGCCGATCCAGGGTGTGCCCGAACCGACTTGGACCGATCCATCGAGGGTGCGGCTCACCTCCCTCCGCGATGTCGCCTCGGCGGGCCTGCACCTGGCCGACGTCGATCTCAGCGGATGCAGCTTCCTCGGCGTCCAGCGGCCCGACCTGCTGCGCATCACCGGCGACTGCCCGTTCCCGACGCTCCCCGCCCGGCGCCGGTGGCGGCCCTGGCGGCGGGACGGCCGGGGCCGCGCCGTCCTCGCCGACGACCTCGCCGGCGCGGACGACGGCGACCGCCTCCGGGTCCTGTACCGGGAGCTCGCGCGGGCCACGGCCGACGGCGACCATCCCGCCCTGTCCCGCGACCTCCGCTACAGCGCCCTGGAGGTGCGCCGCCACACCGAGCCCGACCAGTGGCGCCGCTGGGCCCTGCACCTGCTGTGGCTGACCAGCGGCTACGGACTGCGCGCGGGCCGCCTGATGGCCTGGCTCGCCATGCTCGTCGCGCTCCTGTGCTGCGGCGCCGCGTACCTCCGGCACGCTGACCACCAGACCATCGCCCACCCGCGCACCCACGACCCCGTGCCCGCACCGGGGCGGCGGCCGCTCAAGCCCGGCACCGGGAAGATCGTGCACCCGCACGGGACGTGACCTGCCCGATCCGAACGCCCGGCCGCCTTTTCATCGAACGCGAGTTCGCCGCCCTAGCACCCCGAAAGGATCTGCGCCTCGGTTTTGTCAGAGGTATGGGTAATGATTCTTGGTATGAGCAGAGACACCCATACCGGGGTGCAGTGCCCACGCTGCCAATCGCATCTCGCGCTCGTCCACGTGCCCGCCAACGCCGCCGCCGCGGGGCCGCCGCCGCCCGCCGTCCCCGCCAAGGAGGAATGGACGCCGCCGCCGGTGGCCGAGGTTCTCGCGGTTTACGCCGACCGCGTCAAGGACTCCGCCACCGCAATGCGCGGCGCCGCCCGAGTCAGGGAAAGCCTCAACCGCGCCCGCGCCGCCGCCGCGCAACGCCGGACGGCTCAGAGAACCGCCCGGCAAACCCCCAAAAGCGCCTGATCACATCCCGATCACGGGCCCTCCCCGGCCACCGGACCGTCCGTCCGCCTCACAGGTCACCGCAGCCCGCACCCTCGAACACGGCCGCCCTCTCCATTCCGGCACCCCCGGCTTGACGAGCCCCGGACCTCCGCGTCCGCCCCGCGCCTCAATGCCCCGTGGAGAAAGCAACGCGACCACGGCTCCGGCCACCGCCGGTTCCAGCAACACCATGTCGGCCCCCGCCCCTCGCGACCGCCTCGGCCACCACAAAGCGCACGAGCCAAACTCGGCCCCCCTCTCCTCCCCCAACCTGGCACGGCCCTGCCCCTAACCCGACGCGCACGCCCCTCGGTGATCCCGTAGCCCCAAGCCCAACGAGCTCGGAACACACCAGCCCCGCGACACCCGGCACACCGCACCTGGCGCACCTGCCGCGACCCGTCATCGGACCCGACACCAAGATCAAACGATGAATCCGCCGACGGCCCGTGAGCCCGACTCGAAAAGCTCTTGGCCGCTATGGAGTTGTGAGAGATCGGGGATCGGGCGACCCCGAGATCTGGTCGGGGCGATGGGCCGTCGTTCGGTGTGGCCGGTCGTCGCGCGAACGTGGCACCAGCCCGGGTGAGGCGACGCCGGAAGCGAGCCTCATCCCGGGCTGATCGCGAAGCGATGCCGCGGTCGCGCTGGGAACGGTCGGTGTGACCGTTCCTCGGTCAGCTGACGGAGTCGGTCCAGTTGGTGGTGATGACGGTGTCGGAGGAGATGAGGGATCCGGCGGGGCGGTCGTCGGCGGAGGCGGGCTTGAGCAGGATGTGCTCGTCGGCCAGCGCCTTGCCGGTGGTGCGGTCGATGATGAGGCGGTGCTGGACGAGTCCGCGCGGCGTCTGGGTGTTCAGCGCGACGGCGGAGCCGACGCGGCCCTCGGCGTCCTTGACCTTGGCGATGCCCTCGACCGACTTCAGGTCCGCGAGCAGGCGGAAGGCGGCCGCGCGCACCTTGGAGGTGACCGGAAGGTTGACGGCCACGTTCCCGCCGACGGTGTAGAGCCACGCGTCGGCGGTCGCGGGCGTGCCCGTGGACTCGGTGTCATGGCCCTTGTACCAGCGGAGCAGTTCCTTCTTGAGGCTCGCGGGGTCGGCGGGCAGGTCGCGGAGCTCCTTCAGGCTCACGTTGTGGCCGATCCAGAACGGCTTGCCGCCGGCGACCGGGCTGGAGCTGCTCTGGACCGGGCCAGCGGAGGTGCTGGCGGGGTACGGCTTGTCGGTGCCGCCAGAGCCGCGCACCTTGAGCTTGAAGGTCGTCGGCGCACCGGCGCGCTTCCAGGCGGCCTTGTCGGCGGCGGTGACGGGAGTGGCGCCGAGGTTCTGCACGCGCGACACGGCCTTGCCACCGGGACGGCTCGGCGTCCAGCCCTCGTTCTTCTGGCGGTCCACGACCGAGTAGCCGCCGCCGGGCACCGTGAAGTACTGGTGGCCGATGGTCGTGTTGTGCCAGTACGCGCTGAGCGCGTCGGGCTCCTTCTCGATCTTCTCGGCGGCGGCGACCAGGATCGTGCGGGCGTCGAGCCGCTCGGGCGCGGCACCGGCCTCGGCCTTGTCCTTGGCGTCGCCGCCGCCGGACGGCAGCGCCGTGACGACCAGGGCGGCGGCGGCCGCGGCGCCGACCAGCCCGAGGCCCCACACCGGGCGGACGACCCGCCGCTTCGCCGGCGCGGACCCGCCGGCCATGCTCCAGGTCATCGCGCGGCCCAGTTCGGCCTGCCTGGTCTCCTCCGCGACCGAGAGGGCCGGGTCCAGTTCGTCGGGCCGAGCCTCACGCAGGGTCTTCAGGACGTCGTTCATGACCTCTCCTCAGTGATGATCGCAACCTTCTGACGCGCCGCCGGGCGGGCGGCGGGCGGGGGCGCCGCCTCGATCGCCGGACGAGGCGGCGCCGCGCCCGGTGCAGCCGCACGCGCAGCGCGGCGGCCGAGCAGCCGACGACGCGGGCCGCCTCGCGCGGGCTGAGGCCCTGCCAGGCGACGAGGATGAGGATCTCTCGATCCGCGTCGGGCAGATCCCCCATCGCGCGCAGGACGCCGAGCCGTTCGGCGACGTCCTCGGCGATGTCCCCGGTGGGCTTCGGGGCCCACCGGCGCAGGTCCGCCGCGAGCGAGTCGCGGCGCACCTCGGCGCGGTGGTTGTCGCGCAGGACGTTCCGCGCGACGCCGAGCAGCCACGGCAGAGCCGGGTCGGGGATATCGCCGAGGCGCCGCCACGCCACCGTGAAGGTCTCGCTCACCACCTCGTCCGCGATCTGCCGGCCCGCACGTCCGGCCGCGAAGGCCCATACGTTCTGCCGGTACGAGTCGTAAATCGCGGTGAAGCGCTTCTCATCGGAGGCTTCGTGTGCCACCGGGTGCCCCTCCGTCCCTCCAGGTGTGTTGGACATCAGGAAGTGGCGCGGGACGGGTGATCGTTACAGGCGATCCAAGAAATCGGCGATCGCGGGGGCGATCTCGGGGAGCTTCTCCTCCAGTGCGAAGTGGCCGGTGTCGTAGAGGTGGAGTTCGGCGCCGGGGACGTCGCGCAGGTAGGCGCGGGCGCCGGGCTCGGGGAAGAACATGTCGTCGCGGCCCCAGAGGATGAGGGTGGGCGGGGTGTGCTCGCGCAGCCACGCCTGCCAGGCCGGGTAGCTCTCGACGTTGGAGTGGTAGTCGAAGGCGAGGTCGATCTGGGGGCGGGTGCGTCCGGGCAGGTCGAGGAAGTGCTGGTCGAGCGTCCAGCCGTCGGGGGCGACGAGGGCGGGGTCGCTCGTCCCGCCCTCGTACTGGCCGCGGGTGGAGGGCAGGGTCAGCAGGTCGCGGACGGCCTTCTCGGCTTCGGGGTCGCCGGGCCGCAGGGCGATGAAGTCGCGGGCGCCCGGGGACAGTCCCTCCTCGTAGGCGTTGCCGTTCTGGACGATCAGCCCGGCGATCCACTCGGGGTGCCGCTGGGCGAGCCGGAACCCGACGGGGGCACCGAAGTCGAACATGTACATGACGAAGCGGTCCAGGCCGAGGGCCTCGACGAATCCCTCCATGACGTCGGCGAGGCCCTCGAAGGTGTAGTCGAAGGCGCCGCCGGTGGACGCGGGCGCCGGGACGTCGCTGTGTCCGAAGCCGGGGTAGTCCGGGGCGATCAGCCGGTAGCGGGCGCCGAGCGCGTCGATGAGGCGCCGGTACTGGTGGGACGCGGACGGGAAGCCGTGCAGGAGCAGGAGCACGGGGGCGTCGGCGCTCTCGGGCAGCGATTCGCGGTAGAAGATCCGCAGCCCGGCCACGTCGAGGTGGCGGTGCGCGGTGCGGGCGACCAGGGGGAACGTCATGTCAGTGCCTCCAGACGGTGCTGATGGAGCAGTCATAGCCGGAGCACTTCTAACGTGTCAACTCTCTATGTTCCGTTAGAAAAGCCGGAGAGCGGCCCCACACAGGCTCGGGCCTGGCCTATATTTGCTCGACAGCAAGCAAACGGGGCCGCCACCTGCACGTCCGCCCGGCGAAGGAGCTGAGACCATGACCGCGATCCACAGTCGCGGTGCCGAACGGCTCCTGACGGTCGCGGGGTCCCCGCACCTGCTGCTCGTCGAGGACGATCCCGGCGACGCGTTCCTGTTCGAGGACCTGCTGACCGAGGCTCAGCCCGAGATCCGCATCACCGTCGCGCGGACGATCGCCGAGGCCCTGACCGCCCTGCATCCCGGCATCCAGTGCGTGATCGTCGACCTGTCCCTGCCGGACGCGCAGGGCCTGGACGCGCTCCGCCAGGTGCTGACGGCCGCCCCGGGCACCGCCGTCCTGGTGCTGACCGGGCTCGCCGACGCGCACGTGGGCGTGGCCGCCGTCGCCGCGGGCGCCCAGGACTACCTCGTCAAGCAGGACGTGGACGGCGCGCTGCTCACCCGCGCCATCAGCTACGCGATCGCGCGCAAGCGCGCGGACGAGTCCGAGCGCCAGCTCGTCGAGGCGCGGGCGCTGAGCCGGGAGAACGCGCGGCTGGAACGCGGGCTGCTGCCCGTCCCGATCCTCGCCGACACCGGGGTGCTGCACCGCGCCCGGTACCGGCCCGGCCGCGACCGGGCGCTGCTCGGCGGCGACTTCCACGACACGGTGCAGACCCCCGACGGCGCCGTGCACGGGGTGATCGGCGACGTCAGCGGGCACGGCGCCGACGAGGCGTCCCTCGGGGTGCGGCTGCGCATGGCCTGGCGGACGCTCGTGCTCGCCGGGCACACCGGGCAGCGGCTGCTGGAGACGCTCGACGCGGTGCTGGAGCACGAGCGCTGGAGCGAGGAGATCTTCACCACGGTCTGCATGTTCACGCTCGCCCCGGACCGGCGGAGCGTCCGGCTGCACCGGGCCGGGCACCCCGAACCCCTGCTGTTCGGCCCGGACGGCGTGCGGACCGTCCCGGACGAGCCGCGCGGCCCGGCGCTCGGCCTGTTCCCCGGCGCCCGCTGGCCCGCCGTCGACCTGGAGCTGGGCGAGGAGTGGGCACTGATGCTCTACACCGACGGGCTGATCGAGGGCGGTGTCGGCGACGGCCCCGATCGCCTCGACCTCGCCGGGCTGCTGGCGCTGGCCCGCGCCGCGCACGCCCGCGGCGAGCGCGACGACGCCCTGCTCGACGGCCTGATCGCCGAGGCGGAGCGGCTGAACGGCGACGTCCTGTCCGACGACCTGGCGATCCTGCTGGTCGGCCGGGGCCGGCCGTGACCGCGGACGCGCCGCGCGAGACCGCGCACCCGGACCGCCCGTCCGGCGACGACGCCGGGGAGGCGCTCGCCGAGCTGATCGGGCCGCCCGTCGTGCTGCCCGTGACCGACCTCCCGGCGCCGCGCGGGCTGAGCCGGCTGCGGCTCAGCCAGATCTACCGGATCGGATCCCTCGTCCTCGGGCTGCTCCTGGTGCTGTCGTTCGGGCTGGCGGGGGCCGCGCTGTACGGCAACAACCGGGCCAGGGACACCCTCATCGACCGGGTCGACCCGGCGACGCTGGCGCAGTTCCGCGTGACCGGCGCGCTCGGCGCCCAGGACACCGCGATCCGCGAGTACGCCGAGAGCGGCGACGCCCGCCGCCTCACCGAGTACCGCGCCGCGGCCGCGCAGCAGCGGACGGCAGCGGCGACCATGCGCGACCTCCTGTCCGGCGTCTCCGGCAGCGGGAACGCCATCCGGCTTCTCGGCGAGGTGACCGCCGCGTCGGACCGCTGGCGGGCCGGGTTCGCCGAGCCGATCGCCGCCGCCCCGTACGGGCGGGGGCTCGCCACCGGCCGGGACGCCGACGGGCGCCGCCTGTTCGCCGCCGTCCGCGCCCGGGTCGGGCCGCTGCAGAACGCCCTCGCCGCGCTGCATGGCAAGGTCGCCTCGACGCTGCGCGAGCGCGCGCGGTGGACGATCTGGGCGACGAGCACCGCGCTCACGCTCGTGGTGCTGGCCGCGATCGCCCTGGTCGTGCTGTTCCGCCGCACCGTCCTGAACCCGGTGTCGAGGATGACCGAGCAGGTCAGGGCGGTCTCGCAGGGAGACTTCGCGCACCCGGTGGACGTCCGGGGCCCGGCCGAGATCCACGAGCTGGCCGTGATCGTCGACGCGATGCGCCGCCGCATCCTGGACGAGTGGCGCACCAGCACCGAGGCCCGCGCGCGGCTCGACGAGCAGGCCGCCGAGCTGCGCCGCTCCAACGCCGAGCTGGAGCAGTTCGCCTACGTCGCCAGCCACGACCTGCAGGAGCCGCTGCGCAAGGTCGCGAGCTTCTGCCAGATGATCGAACGCCGGTACGGCGACCAGCTCGACGAGCGCGGGCGCCAGTACATCGAGTTCGCCGTGGACGGCGCCAAGCGCATGCAGGCGCTCATCAACGACCTGCTGGGCTTCTCGCGGGTGGGGCGCGTATCGCGTCCCGAGGAGTCGGTCGAGCTGGGCGAGGTCGCCCGGCGGGCGCTGGACAACCTGTCGGCGCTGGTCGAGGAGACCGGCGCCGAGGTGGAGATCGCCGACCTGCCCGCGGTGCCCGGCGACCGTACCCAGCTCACCCAGCTGTTCCAGAACCTCATCGGCAACGCGATCAAGTTCCGCCGCCCGGACGCGGCGCCGCGCGTCGTGGTCGACGCCCACCGGGACGGCGGCGTCTGGGAGTTCGGCTGCGCCGACAACGGCATCGGCATCGAACCCCGCTACGCCGACCGCATCTTCCTGATCTTCCAGCGGCTGCACCCGCGGGAGGAGTACACCGGGACGGGCATCGGGCTGGCGCTCTGTAAGAAGATCGTCGAGTACCACGGCGGCCGGATCTGGCTCGACACCGCCGACCGGGGCGACGCCCCGGGCACGACCTTCCACTGGACCCTTCCCGCCGGAGCGGCGGATGACGATTGAAGGCCCTGACGATGAACGCAGGCCCCGATGATGAATGAAGGCCCTGATGATGAATGAAGGCCCACAGCCCATCGAGGTGCTCCTGGTCGAGGACGACCCCGGCGACGTGCTGCTGACCAAGGAGGCCTTCGAGCACAACAAGGTCAACAACAACCTGCACGTCGTCCACGACGGCGAGCAGGCGATGGCCTTCCTGCGCCGCGAGGAGGGGTACCCCGGCACCCCGCGCCCGGACCTGATCCTGCTGGACCTCAACCTGCCGCGCAAGGACGGCCGGGAGGTGCTGGAGGAGATCAAGGCCGACGAGAGCCTGCGCCGCATCCCCGTCGTCGTGCTCACCACGTCCGAGGCCGACGAGGACATCCTGCGCAGCTACCACCTGCACGCCAACGCCTACGTGACCAAGCCCGTCGACTTCGACCAGTTCATCTCGGTCGTCCGGAAGATCGATGACTTCTTCGTCTCGGTGGTGAAGCTCCCGAACTGACGCCCGGCCGGGGAGCCCGCGGGGTCGGGCTCAGCCGCCCGGCGGCCCGCCGAACCAGTCGAGGCAGACGATCACCGCGTCGTCCTCCGGCTCGGAGCCCTCGTGGTAGTCGACCAGGTGCCGGATGATCGTGCGGACGGCCTCGGGCGGGTCCTGCAGGCGGGTGTCGCGCAGCGCGTTCAGCAGCGCGGTGGCCCCGTAGGACTGGCCGGACGGGGCGAGCGCCGCGTGCACGCCGTCGCTGACCACGATCAGCCGGTCACCGGGCAGGACGGTGAACTCCTCGACCTCGTAGCCGATGTCGCCGAACATGCCGAGTGGGAGCTGCGGCTCGAACGGGACCCCCTCGGTCACGTTCCCGCGCATCCGGTAGATCTTCGGCGAGCCCGCGTCGATCACCCGGACCCGCCCGGTGGCCAGCTCGAAGTCCAGCAGCAGCGTCGCGACGTGCTCCTCGCCCCGGTACCGGCCGTAGAGCGCCTGGTCGGCGAGGGCCGCCTGCTCGGCGATGTCGCCGCCGGAGCGGCGCGCGTTGCGCAGCGCGCTGACCGCGAGGTGGGTGAGCGCCGCCGCGCGCGTCCCCGACCCCATCCCGTTGCTGACGGTCAGCGTGAGCCGCTCCTCCGACACGGCCCAGTCGAAGTTGTCGCCCCACACCGCGTACGCGGGCTCCAGCTGGCCCGCGAACGCGAACCACTCCGTCCGGCACGAGCGCGGCGGCAGCAGGTCCCACTGCATCTCGGCGGCCAGCGTCAGCCGCGTCCGCCGCCGGATGCGACGGTACCGGTCGGTGCCCTCGTCGGCGATCTTCAGCGCGCGGGCCAGGACGCCGGCGGCGCCCTCCAGCCAGTCCGGCTCCGGCGTCCCGTCCGGCAGCCGGACGGTCAGCACGCCGAGCCGCTCGCCGCGCACGCTCATCGGCAGGTGGACGGTGCCGCCGCCCTCCCGCACGGCGCGCTGCCCGGCGAACGCCCGCCCGGCCGGGGTGTTGTCGATCGGCAGGTCCGCCTCCCCCTTCGCGACCGGGACGAGGTGCGCCTGCCGGTAGTCCACCAGCAGCAGCCGGACCAGCGTCGCGCCCGAGTGCCGCTCGATCGCCTCGGCGGCGACGCCGGGCAGCTCGTCCGGCCAGGCCGCCCACAGCGCGCTCTCCACGGCGCGGAGAGGGCCCTCCACCGGGGGCGCCGGCGGATCCGTCATGACCCCTCCGAGGCGGGTGCGGCGTCCGGCCGGACGATCCAGGGATGCCGTCGAGGACATGGTGTGTAACAGTGGAGGGCATGGTCGCACCGCCGGGTCAGGAAGCCGCGGAATCCGCGGCCGTCCTCGACGACGCGGCGTCCACGCTGGTGGAGGTGTGGTCCCGCCCCCACAACGCCACGGACGTGCCGGTGCCCTCCACGCAGCTGAGGGCGCTGTTCGTGCTGGAGCGCGGGCCCGTCAACGTCAGCAGCCTCGCCGCCGAGCTGGAAGCGCTGGTGTCGTCGGCGAGCCGGCTCTGCGACCGGTTGGAGGCGTCCGGGCTGCTGCTGCGCGACCCCGGCCGGGACCGCCGTGAGGTCACCGTGCGGCTGACGCCGGACGGCCAGGCGCTGCTCGACCGGCTCCGGCTGCGGCGCCGCGAGGAGCTGACCCGCGTGCTGGCGTCGATGCCCGCCCCGGCGCGGGCCGCGCTGCTGTGGGGGCTGGCGGAGTTCCAGGAGGCCGCCGCCGAGCCCGGGGGCGGCTCCTACTCCATGCTCGCCTGAGGGCCCGCGCAGGGCAGCGCGGCGTGCGACACGAGGGACACCACAGGGGGCGGCGCCGGGGGCTCCGCCGGGAGCGCTGCCAGGGGCACCACCAGAGACGCCGCGCGCGGCCTCGCGCGCCGCACCGCGCCCGGGGCCGGATCCGGCCTGCCGCATGATCGTCTCCTCTCGCGGGGCCGTCGCCGCCGCTACAGCGTACGCCTGCCCGGTACCTGGCTTTCACCCTAATTCTACTAATTGCCATGCAAGTCGGAATATAGCGGCCATTATCAGTGGGCCTCTGTTCCATCTCCGGACCTCTTTTTTGCAATTCCCCTACGCGCGCCATCCGCACCACTAACATCCCGGCCCATGGCGACCAGAAATGCCTTCACCGGGCGATGCCCGGCACGGACGGCCGGAGCGCTGGTTCCGGTGGCCGCCGCCCTGCTGCTCGGCGCGTGCGGCGGCTCGTCCCCGGGCCCCTCGCCCGGCCGGGCCGGCGCGGCGGGCCCGCGCGAAGCGGCCGGGGGCCCCGCGGCGACCACGTTCACGACCCTGACGGGCGTCCCCCGGGACACGACGGCGGCCACGACGGACGGCCTGGTGATCCACCCGGCCGCGCCCGTGCCCGTGCTCGACCGGCCCGGCGGGCGGCCCGTCGCGACGCTCCCCGCCGAGCAGCTCGGCGCGCCCACCTGGGTCCCGGTGGTGGAGAGCTCCGGCGACTGGCGGCGCGTCCTGCTGCCGAGCCGCCCCAACGGGTCCAGCGGATGGATCTCCGCGTCCGGCCCGGGGCTGCGTACCGCGCACACGCCCTACACCGTCGGCGTGGACGTCGCCCACAGGCGCGTCACGCTGGTCAAGTCGGGCCGCAAGGTCGGCGACTGGGCGGCCGCCGTCGGCGACCCGAAGACGCCGACTCCGCCGGGCCGGACGTTCGTCATGGCCACGCTCGCGCCCGCCAAGCGGACTCCCAGCCCCATCGTCCTGCCGCTCGGCACGCACTCGGCGACCCTGGACACCTTCGGCGGCGGCCCGGGGACGGTCGCCCTGCACGGCTGGCCCGACGCCTCGGTGTTCGGCAAGGCCGTCACCCACGGCTGCGTCCGGGTGCCCGAGGCGGCACTGCGGCAGCTCTCGAAGGTTCCGCTCGGAACCCTCGTGCTCATCACCGCCTGACCGGCGCATCCCGCGCCGGCGGGCCCTTCCACGAACACCTCCACGACGAACGGAGAACGACCCCCCATGCGCACCGTCCTCAGACGCCTGACCACCACCGGGCTGCTGGCCACCGGCCTGCTCGCGCCCGCCGCGTCCGCCCTCGCCGTCCCCGCCCTCACCGGGACCGCCATCGCCGACACGGGCGGGAGCTCGGCCTACGGGCTCACCGCGACCGGGCCCGTCAACCTCCCGCCCGTGCCCGCCGTGTCGTCCGGCTCGGGCACGACGCGCAAGACCCTGCTGAAGGAGGAGACCACCCGGCTGGTCACCGCGTCCGTGCTGGACGTGCGGGCCGTGCCCGGCCGCGCCAGTTCGAGCGTCGCGCGGCTGGCCGTCCCGACGGCGGGGCTGACGGCCGACGCGGTGTCGGCCACCTGCGACGGCGGCCGCGGCTCGGCGCACCTGGCCAACGCCGTCCTCGCCGGGCGGCGGCTGTCGGCCGCGCCGCCGCCCAACACGACCCTGCCCGTCGACATCTCCGGCGTGGGACGGGCCGCGCTGATCATCAACAAGCAGCAGCGGACGCCCGACGGGCGGCTCTCGGTGACCGCCCTGGAGCTCACGCTGCCGATCGGCGGCACGGCGATCCGCGTCGCGTCCGCCACCTGCGGACACGCTCCCGTGAAGAAGCCGGTGAAGAAGCCCGTGAAGAAGCCGGCCGCGAAGCCCCGCAAGCCCGTCAAGACCCCCGCCGAGGCGCCGGTGCCCGTCCCGGTCAAGCACGACCTGCCGGTCACCGGCTGACCCGCGCACGCCGAAGGCCGTGAGGCCGGCCGGCTGAGCCCGCGCTGAGGGCCGGCACCGAGGCCCGCACTGACGGCCCGGGGAGACGTCCCCGGGCCGTCAGTGCGCGGGCCGTAGTGCCTGATCGAGCGTGTCGTGCAGGGCGAACACCCTCGTGAGCTGGGTCATGTGGAAGACGCCGCGCACCGCCGCCGTGCCGCCCGCGAACACCAGTGACCCGTTCGCGGTGCCCAGCCGGCGGAACACGCCGACCATCACCCCGAGCCCGGTGGAGTCCAGGAAGGTGACGCCACCGAGATCGATCACCAGATGCCGGGCGCCGTCGTCGACGAGGCCGACCAGGAACTCGCGGAGCCGCGGGCTGCTGTCGACGTCGATGTCGCCCGCGGCGGCCACGATCGTCCGGTCGCCGTAACGGCGCTGGTGCACACTGAAGTCCACGGTCACTCCCGAGCCTCAGAGCATTTCCCGGAGGCTACCGGAATGACGCCCGCCGACCGAAGCACCCCGGTCGGCGGGCCCGGAATTCAGCTCGCCAATGATTTCTCGAAATGCACGATCGCCCCGTTACTGGTCGCGCGCTCGGCGAAGTGCACGTCCTCGGTGAACGCCCGGATCAGCTGCAGCCCGCGGCCGTGTTCGGCCATCGCCGGGGCCTGCCCGCCGTCCCAGCTCATCGGCCCGCCCGCGCCGCCGTCGATGACCTCCACGACGCACCGCAGCCCGTCCATCCGGGCGCGCACCTCGTACTCCATGGCGGCCGCGTGCTGGATGACGTTCGCGCACGCCTCGCCCAGGGCGAGGGCGATGTCGGCACGGACGTCGGAGGTGACCCCCATGCCGCGCAGTGAAGCGTCGAGCGTGTGCCGCACCAGCGGCGCGCTCTCGGCGTTCCTCGGCAAGGTCATTTCGAGAATGACCTCCATGCCAGCCCTCCGTTCCTCGCTAGCAGCCTGATTTCCCGCTGGCGCCCACCGGAAACTCCGGTCACCGGCCGGTCACCCTAAAAATCAGGACAAACCAGACAGTTCATCGGCGACGGCGGCCACCGCCGCCGCCCCGTCCCGGGCCAGGTCGATGAGCGCGAAGCGGGCCAGGCCGTGCTGCAGCACGGTCTCCGCCGCGTCCAGCGCCGCCTTCGCCGTGATCATGCAGTCGCGGGCCCGTTCCATCTCGCCCAGCCCGACGCAGTCGAACGCGACCTGCGCGTCGTGCACGGCCATCCGCACCTGCCGGACGACCTCGTCGATCCCCGTGCCCGTCCCCACGGCGCCCCCCGTCCCCCGACGAACTCCGACCAGTGGACGACGCCGCGGTCCCGCTCGGCAAGCCGCCGCACGGGGTGCCCCTGATCAAGTCCGAAAACCGCCCCTGACCTGGCCCGACAGACTGCCCGCCAGACTGCCTGACAGACGGCCCGCCAGACGGCCGCCAGGCGATCTACCAGGCGGCCTCCTCCGGGTCCTGGCCGAGGACGGAACGGCCGCCGTCCACCGGGACGACCGCGCCGTTGACGAAGCCCGCCGCGTCCGAGAGCAGGAACGCGACCGTCCCGGCGACCTCCTCGGGAAGCCCGACCCGGCCGGTGGGATGCAGGCGGCGCATCTCCGCCTCGATCCGCGCGGCGTCCGCGGGCGTCCGCCGGTCGAGGAAGTCCGCGTAGCGCTCGGTGCCGATCGAGCCGAGCGCCACGGCGTTGACGCGGATCCCGCGCGGGCCGTAGTCGACGGCGAGGGCGCGGGTGAGGCCCTCGGTGGCGGCCTTCGCGGTCGCGTAGGGCAGCGAGCCGCGGACGGGACGGTGCGCCTGGTGGGACGAGACGTTCACGATCGCCCCGCCCGATCCGGCGGCCAGGAAGCGGCGGACGGCGGTCAGGCCGCCGACGACCGCCGGGCGCAGGTTCAGCGCGACCTGGTCCAGGACCTCCCCGGCGGACGGCGCCTCCAGCGACGCGGCGTGGAACAGGGCGGCGTTGTTGACCCAGCCGGTGAGGGCGCCCGCCTCCTCGGCGAGGTCGGCGGCGCGCTCGGTGACGGTCTCGTCGGCGGCGTCCCCGGTCACCGGGAGCACCCGCGGACCGGCCGGATGATCACGGGTCCAGGCGAGGGCGTCCGGGTCCAGCTCGATGACCGCCACGCTCGCGCCGTCCGCGAGCAGCCGCTCGACGAGCGCGCGCCCGATGCCCCGGCCGCCTCCCGTGACGACGTACGAACGCCCCAT
Source organism: Actinomadura roseirufa (assembly GCF_900659635.1). GTDB lineage: Bacteria > Actinomycetota > Actinomycetes > Streptosporangiales > Streptosporangiaceae > Spirillospora > Spirillospora roseirufa. The sequence goes on from NZ_CAACVB010000042.1 coordinate 38,277, forward strand.
GTCCGCCCCTTTCACCCGAGATCACGTTCACCCCTATCATCCGGGCGGGCCGTCTTCGAGCGCACGGCGTTCTCCTGAGCGGCTTTCTCCCGGGCGGCGTTCTCCCGGGCGGCGTTCTCGTAGGCGGTGCGCGCGATGGACCGGCACATCCCCCCGAAGATCACCTCGTGGAAGGGGCGGAACGCCCACCAGTAGGCGTGCCCGGCCAGGCCGCGCGGGTGGAAGAGGGCGCGCTGGGTGACGGCGGTCCGGCCGTCCACCTCGCCGATGCCGAGCTCCAGCCACGCCAGCCCCGGCAGGCGCATCTCCGCGCGCAGCCGCAGCAGCCGTCCCGGCTCGATCTCCTCGACGCGCCAGAAGTCGACGGTCTCACCGACCCGCAGCCGGTGCGGGTCGCGGCGGCCGCGGCGCAGGCCGACGCCGCCGACCAGCCGGTCCAGGACGCCCCTGACCCGCCAGGCGATCGGGAAGGAGTACCAGCCCCGGTCGCCGCCGATGCCCTCGATGACGTCCCACAGCGGACCCGGCGCCGCGTCCGCGGGGCACGACCGCTCGTCGACGTAGAGGCTGCCGCCCGCCCAGTCCGGGTCGGTGGGCAGGGGGTCGCTGGGGGCGCCGCGGACCGCGGCCGACGACCAGCGCGTGGCGACGTCCGCCTCGCGGATGCGGCGCAGCGCCAGCTCCACCGAGCGCTCGAAGCCGGTCGGCCCGCCGGGCGGCGGCGCGACGTGGCCGGCGATGTCGTTCTCGGCGGCCACCACCTCATTGCGCAGCGACTCCACCAGCGGCCGGGCCAGCCCGCCGGGGACCGGGGTGATCCCGCCGACCCACAGGCTCGACAGCCGCGGGCTCAGCACCGGCACCGGGACGATCACGCGCGGCCGCAGCCCGGCGACGGCGGCGTAGCGGCGCATCATGTCCTCGTAGGTCAGGACGTCCGGACCGGCGATGTCGAAGGCCCGGCTCACCTCGGCGGGCAGCTCGGCGCACGCGGTCAGGTAGTGCAGGACGTCGCGGATCGCGATCGGCTGGATCCGGGTGTGCACCCACCGGGGCGTCACCATGACCGGCAGCCGCTCGGTGAGGTAGCGGAGCATCTCGAACGACGCCGACCCGGACCCGATGATCACCGCGGCGCGCAGCCAGGCCGTGGGCACCCCGCCGGCCAGCAGGATCTCGCCGACCTCGGCGCGGGAGCGCAGATGCGGCGAGAGCTGCTGGTCGGGGACCATCCCGCCCAGGTAGACCAGGCGGCCGACCCCGGCCTCGCGCGCCGATCCGGCGAACGTGCGGGCGGCCTCCCGGTCGGTGTCCGCGAAGCCTCCACCGCCGCCGATCGCGTGGATCAGGTAGTACGCGACGTCGACGCCCTCCAGGGCGCGGAGCGTCGCGTCCGGGTCGGTGGCGTCCGCCTCGGCGATCTCGACCCGTCCCGCCCAGGGATGGTCGCGCAGCCGCTGCGCCGAGCGGGCCATGCACCGCACCCGGTACCCGGCGTCCAGCAGTTTCGGTACCAGCCGCCCCCCGATGTAGCCGCTGGCGCCGGTCACCAGGCACAGCCGTCCGGTCACGGGTCCCCGCCCTTCCTCAGCCCCTCGGAGGGGCGGATGTACCCCGCCCCGGCGTGCGCAAGCGCCGCGTATTCCGGGCTCACGCGGGCATGGAGCCCGGCGGAGGTGTCCACGTGACCGAGGTGATCGTCGTCGGCGGCGGCCTGGCGGGGCTGGCGTGCGCCGTGCGCCTGCACGAGGCCGGCGTGCCGGTGCGGGTGCTGGAGGCGTCGGACGGGGTGGGCGGCCGGATGCGCACCGACGTCGTCGACGGTTTCCGCCTCGACCGCGGCTTCCAGGTCTTCAACACCGCCTATCCCGCGGCCGCGCGGCTGCTGGACGTCGCGGCGCTGGACCTGCGGCCGTTCTCGTCCGGCCTGCTGGTCTTCCGGGACGGGCGGCGCGACCGGGTGATGCTCCCCTGGCGGCATCCGGCGCAGGCGCTGAGCGGCGCCCTCGCCGACGTCGGGCCGGTGACCGACAAGGCCGCGCTCGCCGCGCTGACGGCGCGCGACATCGCCGTCCCCGCCTCCAAGATCATGGACGGCGCCGAGCGCACGACGGCGGAGGAGCTGCGGCACTGGCGCATCTCGGACACGATGGTGGACCGGCTGCTGCGCCCCTTCCTGGCCGGTGTCCTGCTGGAGCGGGAGCTGGAGACCTCCAGCCGGTTCTTCCACCTGATCTGGCGGACGTTCGCGCGCGGCACGATCGGCGTCCCGGCCCTCGGCATGGGACGCATCCCCGCGCAGCTCGCGGACCGGCTGCCCGCCGGGGCCGTGTCCCTGGGCACCCCCGTGCGCGCGGTCACCGGGGAGGGGGTGGAGACCGCGGCGGGCGAGGCGATCCCGGCCCGCGCCGTGGTCGTCGCCACCGATCCCGCGACCGCCGCGACGCTCGTCCCCGAGGTGGAGGCGCCGCCGATGCGCGCCGTCACGACCTTCTACCACGCCGCCCCGAGGTCGCCGCTGGACGAGCCCGTGCAGGTCGTCGACGCCGAGGGCGTGATCACCGACACGCTCGTCCTCACCGACGCGGCGCCGGAGTACTCCGCGGACGGGCGGGCGCTCATCGCGACGTCCGTGCTGGGCGTCCACGGCACGGCCGACGAGCCCCGGGTCCGCGAGCGGCTCGCACAGATCTACGGTGACACCGCGTCCTGGCGGCACGTCGCCACCTACCCGATCGAGGCGGCGCTTCCGGCCATGCCGCCGCCGCTGCGCTTCCGCGGCCCGGTGCGGCTCGGCCCCGGCCGGTACGTGTGCGGTGATCACCGCGATACCGGCTCCATCCAGGGAGCCCTGGTCTCCGGCGGCCGCGCGGCGCGCGCCGTCCGGGCCGACCTGTCCTGACCTGGCGTTCTCCCGGCCGAGTACGGGCCCCGGCGCGGGGTAGGGGCGGCGCATGGGGAAGACGCATGGAAAAGGGGACGACGAGCCCGAGGTGGGGGACGAGGTCACCTGGAGCAGCCACGGGTCGACGGCCGAGGGCAAGGTCGAGAAGAAGATCACCGACCGGCGGGAGGAGGCGGGCCGCACCGTCGCGGCGTCGCCCGAGGAGCCGCAGTACGCCGTCCGCAGCGACAAGAGCGGCGGGAAGGCCGTGCACAAGGGGTCGGCGCTGCGCCGCCGCGGGCGCCGGAAGTCGTCGTGACCGCGGCGGAACTCGGCACGCGCGCGGCTCAATCGAGGTCGATGATCGGGGACGGGTAGCCCGGCGGGGCGGCGCGCATCGTCCAGGGGCGGTGGACGCCGGGGGCCGGAACGTCCGCGAGCTCGGGCACGTGGGCGCGCACGTAGGCGCCGTCCGGATCGAAGCGGGCCGCCTGCCGCAGCGGGTTCAGTACCCGGTTGGGCCGCGTGTCGTTGCCCGTCCCGGCGACCCACTGCCAGTTGCCCGCGTTGTCGGCGACGTCGCCGTCGGCCAGCCAGCGGTCGAAGTGGCGCAGGCCCTCCCGCCAGTCGACGCCGAGGTTCCGCGTCAGGAACGACGCCGTGATCATCCGGGCGCGGTTGTGCATGAAGCCCTCGGCGCGGAGCTGGCGCATGCCCGCGTCCACGATCGGGACGCCGGTCATGCCCTCGCGCCAGGCGGCCAGGGCGTCCTCCTGGCCGTCCCACCGCGTGCCGCGCGGGCGGTAGTCGCGTCTCGGCAGGTCGGGGAACGCGGCGGCGACCTGGTGGTGGAAGTCGCGCCAGGCGAGCTGGCGCCGGAACGCCTCCGGCGCGACGCCGGCCAGCTCCAGCGGTGAGACACAGCCGAACTTCAGGTGGGCGCTGAGCCGGGACGTGCGCGCCGCGGCGAGATCGTCGTGGACGTCGTCGTACACCTCCGCGTCCTCCTTCAGCCACGCCTCCATGCGCTCGCGGCCCGCCGTCTCACCGCCCCGCGCGAGACGGGGCGACGGCGTCCCGGAGGTCAGGTCCGCCAGGCGCGGCAGCCGTCCCGGCCGCAGGCCCGGCGGGAGGCGGACCTCCCGCGGCGTCTCGGCGGCCGGCCTGTGCCGGATCTCGCTCCATTTGTGCCAGTACGGCGTGAAGACGCGGTAATGGTCGCCGCCCGCCGGTGTGACGGCGCCCGGGGGGACGACCGTGACGCCGGGATGCGCGGTCACCTCCAGGTCCAGCTCCCGGAGCGCGCCGAGGCGCCTCTCGGCGAACGCCGAGCGCTCCTCCGCCAGGTGCAGCGACCGCGCGCCGGTCCGCCGGGCCAGCCGGGCGACCTCGTCCACGGTGCCGCCGCGCCGCACCACCAGGTCGCCGCCGAGACCGCGCAGCGACTCGCGCAGGTCGGCGAGGCCGTCGAGCAGGAACCGGACCCGGTTGGCCGGGGCGTCCCGCAGGATCGTCTCGTCCAGGACGAAGAGCGGCACGACCCGCTCCGCCCGGCACGCGGCCGCCAGCGCGGGGTTGTCGCGAACCCGCAGGTCGCGCGTGAACAGAAGGATCGAGGTGTCCATCACCCGTCCTTCGGCGCGGGGACCCCCGCCGGATGCAACCGGCGCGAACCGTCCCGGCGAAGACCTGGTGGATCGTACGCTTTGCGACGAAGGGGAGGTCAGCGTGCGGGAGGCAGGGGACGTCGCGGCCGGGCTGAGCGTGGGCGCGGTGGCGCAGCGGCTCGGCGTGGCCGCCTCCACCCTGCGCACCTGGGACCGCCGGTACGGCATCGGCCCGAGCCGCCGCAGCACCGGTACGCACCGGCGCTACACCCCCGAGGACGTCGCCCGCCTGGAGATCATGCAGCGGATGATCCTCGCGGGCGCCCCGCCGGGCGAGGCCGCCCGGGTGGCGCTCGGCGGCCCGCCGGGGGAGGCCGCGCCGCCGG
>NZ_CAACVB010000043.1 GCF_900659635.1 Actinomadura roseirufa
CCCGGCGGCCCGCGTCCCATGGGCGCGTTCGGTGCACCGCCGCCGCCCGGCGGCGGCCCGAACTGGGCGCCGGTGCCCGCGATCCCGTCCTCCTCGGGCGGCGGCCCGGGGCTCGGCCTGCTGGCAGTGGTGGCGCTGGTCGTCGCGCTGGTGGCCGGGGCCGTCGGCGCCGGGATCGCGGTCATGGCCACCGGCGGTGACGACGACAACGGCGCGGTGAGCCTCGGCGGCGGCTCGAACGGCGGCGACACCAAGATCCCGAACCGGCCGCCGGACTCGATCGCGGGGGTGGCCAGGCGGGTGCTGCCGAGCGTCGTGATGATCCGCGTGCAGTCCTCGCAGGGCGAGGTCGGCGGCACCGGCTTCATCGTCAACGGCGGCTACGTGGTCACCAACAACCACGTGGTGGCCGCGAGCGGCGGCTCGCAGATCCAGATCGTGTTCAACGACAAGAAGATGCTGCCCGCCACCGTCAAGGGCGCCGACCCCAGCTCGGACGTCGCGGTCCTCAAGCCCGAGGGACAGCACTCGCTGCCCGCGTTGCAGGTCGGCGACTCCACCAAGATCGCGGTGGGCGACCCGGTGATCGCCATCGGCTCGCCGCTCGGCCTGCAGGGCTCGGTCACCACCGGCATCGTCAGCTCCCTCAACCGCGCGGTCCCGACCCGCGGCGAGGGCGGCGCGGACGCGTCCTACCTCAACGCCATCCAGACCGACGCGGCGATCAACCCCGGCAACTCGGGCGGCCCGCTGGTGGACGCGAGCGGCCGGGTGATCGGGATCAACACCGCGATCGCCACGCTGAGCGGCCAGTCGATGGGCGGCGAGAGCCAGGGCGGCAGCATCGGCCTCGGCTTCGCGATCCCGATCAACCAGGGCCGCCGGGTCGCCGAGGAGATCATCCGGACCGGCACCGTCAAGCAGGCCAAGCTCGGCGTGCTCCCCGACCCCCGCTACCAGCAGGGCGGCGCGCGGATCATGCAGCAGGGCGTCGGCGGGCAGGACCCGGTGACCAAGAACGGCCCGGCCGACAAGGCGGGCCTCAAGCCCGGCGACGTGATCACGCAGCTGGACGGCAAGCCGATCGAGGACGCGACCGATCTGATCGCGCAGATCCGCAGCCGGGCGCCCGGCGACCGGGTCAAGGTCACCTACGAGCGCGGCGGGAAGCCCGCGACGGTCGAGGTCACGCTCAGCGCGGACTAGACATAGGGGACGAACGGGCAAGGATGTTCAGGTCCGGTTCATCCGGGCTGGGGATACGCTAAGGGGGCCGGTCCGCGCAGGACCGGTCCCCTGCTGCTTGTGGAGGACGGGTTGTTCGACGTCGGACTCGGCGAGATGGCGGTGCTGGTCGTCCTCGCCTTGGTCATCTTCGGCGACAAGCTGCCGCAGGTCGCCGGGCAGGCGGGCCGGATGCTGCGGCAGTTCCGCGAGATGGCCAACAACGCCAAGGCGGACCTTCAGGAAGGGCTCGGCCCGGAGTTCAAGGACTTCGACATCGCCGACCTCAACCCGAAGACGTTCGTCCGCAAGCACCTGTTCGACGACGCGGACGACGGCTTCCCCACCAGCGGCGGCCTGTTCGACGACGAGCCGTCCTTCGCGCCCATCGGAGGGCTCGCCCACGGCGAGCGCCCCCCGTTCGACAACGAGGCCACCTGAGCCGGAGCCGGGCCGCCTGAGCAGGGTCCAAGCCGCCGACGACGCGGTTCGGGCCGGGACCAGGCCGTCATCGAGGCCGTCTCAGCGGAGATCGGGCCGTCTGAGCTGAAGCCAGGCCGTCAACGACCCTGTTCGTCCGGGACCACGCCGGCCGAGCCGATCCGTGGCCGCATGCGGCCACGGATCCGGGTGGACGGCCGGTGCGCCGCCCGGGGGCTCCCGAGCGGCGCCGGCGGTCAGCGGCCCTTGGGGGAGATGCCCAGCGACATGCCGGCCAGGCCGCGGCTGCGGCCGGCGAGCTTGTCGGCGATCATGCGCAGCTCCTTGGCGGCACCGGCGTCGGGGTCGGTGAGCACGAGCGGCGTGCCGGCGTCGCCGCCCTCGCGCAGCCGCGGGTCGATCTCGACCTGGCCGAGCAGCGGCACCCGGGTCCCGAGCGTGCGGGTGAGCGCGTCCGCGACGGCCTGGCCGCCGCCGGAGCCGAAGATGTCCTGCCGCTCCCCGCAGTGCGCGCAGGTCAGATACGACATGTTCTCGATCACGCCGACGACCTGCTGGTGGGTCTGCGCGGCGATGGCGCCGGCCCGCTCGGCGACCTCGGCGGCGGCCTGCTGCGGGGTGGTGACCACCAGGATCTCCGCCGACGGCAGCAGCTGCGCGACGGAGATCGCGATGTCGCCGGTGCCCGGCGGCAGGTCCATCAGCAGGATGTCCAGGTCGCCCCAGTAGACGTCGGCGAGGAACTGCTGCAGCGCCCGGTGCAGCATGGGCCCGCGCCACACGACGGGCTGGTTCCCGGCGGTGAACATCCCCACCGAGATGACCTTCACGTCATGCGCCGACGGCGGCATGATCATGTCCTCGACCTTGGTGGGCGAGTGCTCCACGCCCAGCATGCGCGGCACGGAGTGGCCGTAGATGTCGGCGTCCACGACACCGACCTTGCGGCCCTGCGCGGCGAGGGCCGCGGCCAGGTTCACCGTCACCGAGGACTTGCCGACCCCGCCCTTGCCGCTCGCGACCGCGTACACCTTGGTCAGCGAGTTCGGCTTGGCGAACGGGATCTCCTTGGCGGGCTCGCCGCCGCGCAGCCTGGTCTGCAGCGCCTTGCGCTGCTCCTCGCTCATCACGTCGAGCTCGACCTCGACGGAGGCGACACCGGCGAGCCGGGACACGGCCTCGGTGACGGAGCGGGTCAGGGTGTCCTTCATCGGGCAGCCCGCCACAGTCAGGTAGATGCCGACCCGGACGGCGCCGTCGGCTCCGATGTCGACGCTCTTGACCATGTCGAGCTCGGTGATGGGCTTGCGGATCTCAGGATCGTTCACCGTGGCGAGCGCCGCGGTCACCTGCTCGGTCGTCAACTGGGAGGCCATGGACCCATGGTATGAACTTCGTGGCCCGCCCGGCCAATCAGGGTGTCCGTCCCCACCGCGCGCGCCGCCCGCCCGTACGATCGGCACGTGACCACGCCGCCCAGCACCCTCGCGTCCGGCGCCCTCGCGGCCGTCCCCTCCCCGCCCGGCGCCCTCCCGCCCGCCGGTCTCCCGCCGGCCGTTCCGGCCGCCTCTCCGGCCGCTTCTCCGGCCTCCAGGCCGTCCGGTGCCGTCTCCGCCGCCGAGCTGACCGCCTGGCGCGCGATGCTGCGCGCCCAGGCGCGGATCTCGCGGCGGCTGCAGGGCGACCTGCTCGCCGACCATGATCTCGCGCTGGGCTCCTACGACGTGCTCACCCACCTCGGCGACGCCCCGGAGGGGCGGCTCCGGATGAACGACCTGGCCGACCGGGTGCTGCTGTCGCGCAGCGGCCTGACCCGGCTGGTCGACCGGCTGCAGCGGGAGGGCCTGGTGGCCCGGGAGTCCTGCTCCAGCGACGCGCGCGGGCTCTACGCCGTCCTCACGGCGGCGGGCCGGGACCGCCTGGACGCCGCCACCCCCACCTACCGCCAGGGCGTCCGCGACTACGTGCTGAGCAGGCTGGACGAGGCCGACCTGCGCGTGTTCGGGCACATCCTCGCCAAGCTGGCCGACGACCCGCCGCCCGCCCCCGCCCCGGCGTGAGCCGAGGCCGGCGCCGGAACGGGTTCCGGTACCGGCCTCCCTCAGTGTGCGGAACTCAGCCTCGGGACGGCGCGTTCAGGGCGCCGTGCGCGTCAGTTCCAGCGCAGGGACGAGGTCATGTCGTTGAGCCCCACCAGGTCCAGGTTCGGGTTCCACGTCGTGAACTCGCTGTACCGGCCGTTGAAGTCCGAGTGCTCGAAATGCCGGACCTGGCAGTTGGCGTAGGTCCTGGCCGACGAGATCTCGTCGTTCCACCAGTTGCCGCCCAGGGTGCGGACCTCCCATTCGGTGGTGCCGACGTCGCCGTCGCAGCCGTAGTCGACCTCGACGTACCATTTCCGGCCGTTGTCGGCCTGCCAGAAGTCGTGTTCGTACTCGATTCCGATCAGCGTGCCGCCGGCCCCGGCGCGGACGGCGTTCCGCCGGCCCGCCGCGGCCTCCAGCCGGCGTCCGAACGCCCGCTGCTCGCTCGCCGACCCGTTCCGCGGCCCGGCGGTGACCCGGCCGTTGGTGGCGTCCGCGATCGCCTCGTCCGCGGTCGCGTAGCAGTCCTCGGCGCCGCCCCGCGACAGGTGCACCACGCAGTTCGGCCGGGCCGGGGCCGCGGCGGGAGCCGGAGAGGGCGCCGCCGTCGCGGCCGTCGCTCCGGTGCTCGTCCAGGTGGCCAGGCCGGCGACCGCGGCGGCGGTCAGGACGGCCGCGCGGATCCCGCGGCGGCCGGTTCCCCGGCGATTGACGAATGGCATGTTCGCTCCTCGATCCGTCGCGCGGCATCGGCGGGCCGCCTGGTCCCGGCGGGCCGCTGTAATTGCCGCGAATTTCAGGCCGCGCCATTCTGAGGCGGCCTTTCCGGTTTCGAGTAGAGCAGGGCTCCGGGCGCCCTGGAAACCGATGTTCCGGTGAGCGGTCCGCACGCAATGAAAGGCCAGTGTGACCGTTGGTGACAATGGCCGGGCCGGAGAATGAACCGGGAAAGGGAAGGACGACGTCAGGAGATCGCGGAGTGGTGGTCCCGCTCGTCCAGGTCCCGGAGCATCTGCTGGAGCTCCGAGCGCAGGAAGTCCCGGGTGGCGACCTCGCTCAACGCCAGCCGCAGCCCGGCGATCTCCCGGGTCAGGTACTCGGTGTCGGCGATGCTGCGCTCGTTGCGGGCGCGGTCCTGCTCGTACTGGACGCGGTCGCGGTCGTCCTGCCGGTTCTGGGCGAGCAGGATCAGCGGCGCGGCGTAGGACGCCTGCAGGGACAGCATCAGGGTCAGGAAGATGAACGGGTACGGGTCGAACTTGAGCGAGGCGGGGGCCAGCAGGTTCCACAGGATCCACACGGCCACGAACACCGTCATGTAGACGAGGAACCGGGCGGTGCCCAGGAACCGGGCGATGCGCTCCGACAGGCGCCCGAACGACTCCGGGTCGTAGGACGGCCGCGGCACGAACGTGCGGCGGATCTCGCGCGGCTGGTCCAGGCGTGTGGTCATGTCGTCCCCTCGGAGCCCCGCAGGGCCTCTTCCTCGGGATCGGAGGACACCTCGGCGGCGGCCTCCATCACGCTCTCCCGCCAGTCCTCGGGCAGCAGGTGGTCGAGGACGTCGTCGATGGTCACCGATCCCAGCAGGTGGCCGTCGTCGTCCACGACGGCGCCGGCGACCAGGTTGTAGGTCGCCAGGAACATCGCGACGGCCTCCAGCGACATCGTCGGGCGCAGCGGGTCCAGCTCGGCGTCCACGATGCCGCTGACCAGCGCCGGCGGCGGCTCGCGCAGCAGCCGCTGGAAGTGCACCGTGCCGAGGTAGCGGCCGGTCGGGGTCGCGGTCGGCGGGCGGCACACGTACACCTGCGCGGCCAGCGCCGGGTTCAGGTCGGGGTTGCGGATCTGGGCGAGCGTCTCGGCGACGGTCGCGTCCGGCGGGACGATGACGGGATCGGTGGTCATCAGCCCGCCCGCCGTCCGGTCGGCGTAGCTCAGCAGCCGCCGCACCGGCGCCGCGTCCTGCGGCTCCATCAGCGTCAGCAGCCGCTCGCGCTGCTCGGGGGGCAGCTCGCCGAGCAGGTCGGCGGCGTCGTCGGGGCCCATGGCCTCCAGCACGTCGGCGGCGCGGTCCACCTCCAGGTTGCCGAGGATCTCGATCTGGTCGTCCTCGGGGAGCTCCTCCAGGACGTCGGCGAGGCGCTCGTCGTCCAGCGCCACCGCGACCTCGGTGCGCCGCTTCTCCGGCAGCTCGTGGACGATGTTGGCGAGGTCGGCGGGCTTCATCCGCTCGAACGCGGCGATCAGCCCGGCGGCGCCCTGCCCGTGCTCGACGGCGGAGAACCCCTCCACCGCGTCCCAGTCGACGACGAGGCTCTCGCCGCGGCGGCGCAGCCCGCGCCCGGTGCCGCGGCGGACGGCGACCTTGCCGACCAGCCAGTCGCGCGTGCGGGTCCGCTCCATCGCCACGTCCACCACCGACACCGCGTCGCCGCCGTCGCGGAGCCGGACGGTCCGGTCGAGCATCTCGGCGATCACGAGCGTCTCCGACTCGCGCTTGCTGAACCGGCGCACGTTCAGCCGCCCGTCGAAGATGATCGCGTCCGCCTCGATCACGGTCACCCGGGTGATCGGCAGGAACACCGGCCGGCGCGGCGCGACCTCCACCACCAGGCCGAGCACGCGCGGGGGGCGGCCGGCCAGGCGCAGCGCGACCACGACGTCGCGGACCCTGCCGACCTGGTCACCGGCGGGGTCGAACACCGCGATCCCGGCCAGGCGGGCGATGAACACCCGCGTCGGAGGTCCGCTCATGCAGGGGACACTACCCGTGATCATGCAGCTCATCCGGGCCGCGGCGGGTGCGGCGAACGTCACATACCGGACGTGACGGGCGGGTGTCCCGCCGCCCCGGGACGCCGCGTCCACGAGGGTGGGGCGGGCTTCCGCGAACCGCCGTGAAAGGCTGACGGACATGAGCGAGCCGTCCGGGCGCACCTCCGGCGCCGCCCTCGCCGGGCCCTACGAGGAGCATCGCGGCCTGCTGTTCGCCGTGGCGTACCGCATGCTCGGCACCGCCGCCGACGCCGAGGACGCCGTCCAGGACACCTGGCTGCGCTGGTCCGCCGCGGACCGCTCGGACGTCGCCGACCCCAAGGCCTACCTCGTCCGGATCACCACCAACGTCGCGCTGGACCGGCTCCGCTCGGCGCGGGCGCAGCGCGAGACCTACGTCGGCCCGTGGCTGCCCGAGCCCATGCTCACCTCACCGGACGTGGCCGAGGACGCCGAGCTGTCGGAGTCGGTGTCGATGGCGATGCTCGTCGTGCTGGAGACCCTGAGCCCGCTGGAACGCGTCGTGTTCGTCCTCAAGGACGTCTTCGGCTACCCGTACGCGGAGATCGGCCGGGCCCTCGACCGCACCGAGGCGTCGGTCCGCCAGCTCGGTACCCGCGCCCGCCGGCACGTGCGGTCGCGGCGGTCCCGGTTCGCGGCGGGCGGCGCCGAGCGCCGGGCCGTCACCGAGCGGTTCCTGGACGCGGTGCTCGGCGGCGACATCAACCGGCTCATGGAGGTCCTGGCCCCGGACGTGACCCTGTGGACGGACGGCGGCGGCAAGGTCCGCGCCGCCCGGCGCGGGATCCTCGGCGCCGACAAGGTCGGCCGCTGGTTCGCCGCGGTCGCGAACACCCCCTACGCGGGCGTCGAACCCCAGGACATGCGCCTGCGCGCCGTCCACCTCAACGGCGAGCCCGCCCTGATCGTGGACGGTCCGAACGGCCCGATCAGCACGGTCACCGTGTCCGTGGACGAGGACGGCCGGATCGGCGAGATCCACCTGGTCGCCAACCCCGACAAGCTCCAGGCCGTGGCGGCGGGCCGATTGCTCCCGATGTGAGCCGGTCTGGTGCCCCTGTGAGCTGGTCGCGTGGCCCTGGCGATCGGTCAGGCGGAGATCAGCGGTCGACCTGACGGCGTTTGCGGCCGAGCAGCCGGGGCGGCGGGCCCGCGGTCGTCGCGGGCGTGGGCACCGGCCGGACGGCGGCGTAGTCGCCCGAGTGCCCGCCGGGCGCCTCGACCCGGACAGCCCGTACTACAGCTACCAGGGAAGCCTCGTCATGGACGGGCCGCTGGACCTCGGCAGGCTGGCGCGGGCCTGGGACCTGCTGCTCCAGGAGAACCCGCTGCTGCTCGCCCGCTTCACGGAGGAGGACGGCGAGCCGGCCCACCAGTACCCGCACTGGGACGTCCCGTTCCCGGCGGCCGAAGACCTGAGCGGCCTCCCGCCCGGCGAGCGCGCCCGCGTCCACCGCGACCATGCCACCGCCGAGGCGGCGCGGCCGTTCGACCTCACCGGGGGACCGTCGCTACGGGCCCGGCTGTTCGCCTTCGGCGGGGGAGAGCACCGGCTGCTGGTGACCATGCACGAGATCCTGCTGGACGGCTGGGGCGCGACCGTGCTCTTCCAGCGCCTCGCCGACCTGTACGAGCGGACCGCCCGTCCCGGCGCCGCCCCCGACCCCGAACGGGCCGGGCGCTACGACCGGTACCTCGACTGGCACGCGGACCTGCTGCGGACGCCCGAGGTCGCCGAGGCCGGCGCCTACTGGCGGCGGCGCCTGGCCGGAGAGCTCCCGGTCCTCGACATCGCCGGGAACCCGCGCCCAGCACGGCCGACGTACCGGGGCGGGATCGTCGAGGCCGTCGTCGGCGCCGACGCGTCCGGGCGGCTCCGCGCCGCCGCCGCGCGCGCCGGATGCACCCCGTTCGTGCTGCTGCTCGCCGCGTACGCGCTGGCCCTGACCTACTACGCCGACGCCGACGAGGTCGTGATCGGCGCGCCGATGGCCAACCGGGAGCGGCCCGAGCAGGCCGGCGTGCCGGCCTTCATGCTCGCGATGCTGCCGCTGCGGGTGCGGATCGACGACGGCGCGACGCTCGCGTCCTTCACCGGGACGGTCCGCGACCTCGTCCTGGACGCCTGCGCCGCGGCCGACCACCCCTTCGGATGGACGCTGCGCCACCTCACGGCCGCCTCGCGCAGCGAGGCCGTGACCCCGGTCTTCCAAACCATGATCAACATGCTCGCCTACCCGGCGCGGGACGCGGCCGCGGACGGTGTCTCCTTCCGCTTCGTCGAGCTCGACACCGGCTTCACCAAGTACGACTGCGCCCTCTACGTCCAGCCTCACGGCCCGGACGCCCTGCTCGTCCAGTTCAGCCACCAGCGGGAACTCCTGGACACCGCCACCGCGCGCAACGTCCTGGACAGCACCCTGCTGGCCCTGCGCGCCCTGGTCGACTCGCCCGAGACCCACATCCGCGCCCTGGACCTGCTGCCCGGACCGTCGTCCGAGTCGCGGGCCCAGGCCGAGACAACGATCGGAGCATGAGACCGATGCCGCCCATCACCACCACCACCAGTACAGCGAGCACCAGTAAAGCGACCACCGGAACTTCGACCGAGGGCACGACCCGCCCGGAGTCGCCCTTCCTCACCCTGTTCGCCGCGCGGGTGGCCGCGGGGCCCGGGGCCCCGGCCCTGATCCACGGCGACCAGGTCACGACCTACAAGGAACTGGACCTGTGGAGCGGACGCCTCGCCGCCCTCCTCATGGACCGGGGCGTCCGCCCAGGGGGCCTCGTCGCGCTGGCCGCCGACCGGGGCCCGGCCGCGATCGCGGGTGTGCTGGCCGTGCTGAAGGCGGGCGCCGGGTTCCTCGGCCTCGACCCGGCCGTCCCGTCCCGCCGCCAGCGCCGGATGATCCAGGAGACCGCGCCGGACTGCGTCCTGGCCGAGCCCGGCCTCGACCGGTTCCCGACACTGGACGCGCCTCGGGTACGGCTCGGTCCCGTCCCGGACGGGCCGGTGGCGGACGCTCCCGCCATCGACGGTCCGGCGGACGAGGTGGACGCGGCGGACGCGTCCCGGGTCTTCCAGGTCGTCTACACCTCGGGTACGACGGGTGCCCCCAAAGGGGTGCGGGTCGGTTACGCGTCCGTCCTGAACCGGCTGGAATGGATGTGGCGCGACCACCCCTTCCCGCAGGGCGCGGTGATGGCCTCGCACAAGTCCGTCTCCCTGGTCGCCGCGCCCTGGGAGATGCTGGGCGGCCTCCTCAAGGGGGTCCCGACGGTCGTCCTGGACCGGGACGAGGTCTTGGACCCCGCCCTGTTCGCCGACGCGATCGAACGCCAACGCATCACCCACCTGTTCCTCACCCCGCACATCATCGGCGGGCTCCTCGACGAGGTGGAACGGCGCGGGCGCCTGGCCCATCAGCCCGTCCTCGTCACCAACGGAGCCGACGCGCTCCAGGTGGAGACCGTGCTGCGGTTCCGGCGCGCCTTCCCCGCGACCACGCTCCTGAACCTGTACGGCATGACCGAGACGTCGTCGAACGTCGCGGCCTACGACACCGCCGCGCTGGATCCGGGCGCCCGGCGGGTCCCGGTCGGGACGCCGGTGGCCGGCGCGTCGATCACCGTGCTCGACCGGTTCGGCCGCAGGCTCCCGCCCGGCGCGGCCGGTGAGGTGTGGATCTCGGGACCGCCGCTGGCGCTGGGCTACGTCGGCGCCGGGGAAGCGGGCGGCTTCACGGCCGCCGCCGACGGGACGCCCGCGTACCGCACCGGCGACCGTGGGCGGGTCCTGCCGACCGGCGACCTGGAGATCGTCGGCCGGATGGACAACCAGGTGAAGGTCCGCGGCTACCGGGTCGAGCTGGAGGAGATCGAGGCCACCCTGCGGGCCGCCCCCGGCGTCACCGGCGCCGGGGCCTGTCTCACCGGAGGACCGGACGACCCCCGTCTGACGGCGGGCGTGACGGCGGACGGCGAGATCGACCCGGCGGCCCTGCGCGCCTTCGCCCGGGACCGGCTGCCCGACTACATGGTCCCCGCCAGGGTGACCGTCCTCCCGGACCTTCCGCTCGGCCCCAACGGCAAGCTGGACCGCACCTCGCTCGGTGCCCGGCTGGCGAGCGTCCGGCAGGAGACCCGGCGGGGCTTCACCCCCGCCGACCCCGTCGAGGCCACGGTCGCCCGCGTGTGGGCGGACCTCCTCGGCGCGGCACCGGCGGACCGGGCCGACAACTTCTTCGAGTCCGCCGGGCACTCGCTCCTCGCCGTCCGGCTCGTCAACCGGCTGGAGCACGCCCTCGGCCGGCGCCTGACACTGCGCCAGATCCTCGGCTCGCCGACCTTCGCCGGCATCGTCGAACGCTGCCGGCCGGCGGTCATCGACGACGCGGGGCGGGAGGCGGCCTCATGAACCGTCCCATGCCCACGGTGCCCATCCCGGCCGAAGTGCCCACCGTGCCCGCGGCGCCCGCGCCCGCCGCCCGCCCGCCCGGCGGCGAGCCGGCGCTCCGGCTGACGCCCGGCCAGGAGCGCCGCTGGGCCGCCGCCCGCGCGGACGGCTGGCGCAGCGGCTTCATGTCACCGATCTACCGGGTGCCCGCCGGAACCGACCCGGGCCTGCTCGCCCGCGCCCTGTCCGGCGCGGTCCACCGGCACGCTCCGCTGCGCACCCGCATCACGCCCGGCCCGGACGGCGCCCCGCTGGCGACCCTCCGGACGGTGCCCGACCCCTACCCGCTGGAGGTCGTCGACCTGACCGGCCTGCCCGCCGGAGAGCGGGCGGACCGGCGCGCCCTCATCGCCGCGCGGGAACTGGCCGCCCCGGTCGACCTCGCGACCGACTGGCCGCTGCGCGCCGTCCTCGTGGCCCTGGGACCGGAGGGCCACGACCTGTACCTCACCCTGAGCCATGTCGTCGCCGACGGGTGGAGCCTGGGCGTGCTCGTCACCGAGCTGCGGGACCGCTACCGGATGCTCTCGCGCGGCGTCACCCCGCCGCGCGACCAGTGGGACGCCGTGTGGGCCGCGCACGTCGACGACTGTCACGAGAACCCCGATCCCGGCGGCGGCCTCGGCTGGTGGCGGGCCCGGCTCGGCGGCGCGTCCTGCCGGCTGGAGCTCGGCCCGCCGTCACCGGACACGACGGGCCTGACCATCCCGTTCACCCTCCCCGCCTCGGTGAGCGATGACCTGCGGCGGACGGCCGCCGCGCTCGGAACCGGGACCACCTGCGTCGCGCTCGCGGCGGCGGCGGCCTTCCTCGCGCGGCTGACCGGCGTGCCCGAACTGCTCGTCACCGTCCCCTACGCGGGACGCCACAAGCCCGCGCACGAGCCCCTCGTCGGGCTGTTCAACAACCGCCTCCTGCTCCGCGTGCCGGCCGGCCCCGCGGCGACGCTGGAGGATCTCGCCGACCGGGCGCACGAGGCGCTCCTCGACGCGCTGGAGCACGCGGAAACGCCGTTCCAGCTGATCGAGGACGAGGTCTTCCCCGGCGACGCGGCCAGCACGACGCAGACCGCCGTGCAGATCATCCCGCGCTCGCTGTGCGACGCGCCGGCCACCGAGCCCGGCGACGTGTCGTTCCGGCTCACCGGCTTCCCGACCGCCCGCACGCGCTTCCAGTTCTGCCTGGACATCGTCGAACCGGACGAAGGGCCTTTCAGCGGGTGGATGACCTGCCAGGCGGGCGTCCTGCCGCCGGAAACGGCCCGCGGGCTCCTGGCCGGCTACATCGCGTCCCTGCGCGAGCTGACCCGGGCCCCGGACCGTCCCGCCGGCCCGCTCCTCGCCGAGACCGAACCCGTGGTGGCCGCCGCGGGACTCACCGACCTCAACCGAGCCCGACGGGAGGAGAACCCATGGAACGCCTCACGGTCGGCGTGATCGCGCGCTCGCGCAAGGAGAACGAGCGGCGGCTGCCGATCCACCCGCTGCACCTGGACCGGATCGAGGCCGCGACGCGATCGCGGATCTTCCTCGAACGCGGGTACGGGGAGCACTTCGGCGTCCCGGACGAGCGGCTGGCGCCGCACGTCGCCGGGGTGCTGCCCCGCGAGCGGCTCATCGCCGAATGCGACGTCGTCCTCAACCCCAAGCCGACGGCGCCGGACCTGGCGGAGCTGCGGAAGGGGCAGATCCTGTGGGGGTGGCCGCACAGCGTCCAGAACCCCGAGATCGTCCAGCACGCCGTGGACCGCCGGCTCACGCTGATCGCCTTCGAGGCGATGCACCACCGGCCCGCCGGGGGCGGCCCCGGCACGCACGTCTTCCACAAGAACAACGAGCTGGCGGGCTTCTGCTCGGTGCTGCACGCCCTGTCGCTCACCGGCGTCACCGGCGTCTACGGCCGCCGGCTGCGAGCCGCCGTGATCAGCTTCGGCGCCACCGCGCGCGGCGCGATCACGGCGCTCAACGCGCACGGCGTCCACGACATCGACGTCCTGACCCGCCGAGAGGTCACCGCGGTCGCCGCGCCGATCCACTCGGCGCGCATCGTCCACTTCGACCGCGACCCGGACCGGCCGGACCGGGCCCGGGTGTTCGCCGGCGGAGACCCGGAGCCGATGGCGGCCTTCCTCGCGCGGCACGACATCGTCGTCAACTGCGTCCTGCAGGACACCGGCGCGCCGCTGATGTTCGCCACCGCGCGCGACCTGCCCGCCTTCGCGCCCGGCACGCTCGTCGTCGACGTCTCGCTCGACACCGGGATGGGGTTCGACTGGGCGGCGCCGACCACGTTCACCGAGCCGATGTTCACGGTCGGCGACGGCGTCCGCTACTACGGCGTCGACCACAGCGCGTCCTACCTGTGGGACTCCGCCACCCGGGAGATCAGCCGGGCGCTGCTGCCGCACCTCGGCACGGTCCTCGCCGGGCCGTCGGCATGGGACGCCGACCCGGTCATCGGCCCCGCCGTCGACGTCCGCGACGGCGTCGTCCAGAACCCGGCCATCCTGGCCTTCCAGGACCGCTCGCCGCACTACCCGCACCCGCGCGGATCCGCCGCCCCGCTCACCGGAGCCGGAGCGGCGCGCCCATGACCGGCAGGCCCATGATCGAGGGAGACGAGCGCCCGATGACGACCGCCCTTCCAGAACAGCCGATCGGCGCCGGCGAACTCGCGCTGGCGACGGCGGAGCTCGACCGATTCCCGCTCCCGTACGCCTTCGCGCTGTCGCAGGCGCGCATGACCGGGGCGGCCCGCCGGGCGATGGCCGGGACCTGGCGGGCCTTCGCCGAGGGCGTGGACGCGTTCGTCGCCGGGCTGGGCCGCTCGGTCCCCCGGATGGCCGAGGCGCTCCGGCTCCCCGAGCACCTCGTCCCGCTGTGGGAGGCGGCGCCCGAACAGCAGTGGGCGCTGATCGCCAGGCCCGACGTCATCGTCGACCGGGGCGCACCGAAGATCGTCGACGTCAACGCCGGGTCCACCGCGGGCCTGTTCGCCGTGAACGACCTGCTCCTGCGGACGCACCGGGACCCGCGGCTGCTGCCGTGCTTCGCGGCGGCCGAGCGCCCCAGGTTCGTCATGGGCCGCTACGCCGACCTCCTGCGCCGCTACCTGACCCGCGAGGACGACCTGATCGCGATCTCGTTCTACGCGTGGGAGAGCGAGCAGCCGGACCATCCCGACTCCGGCCTCTGGTACTACACGGCCCTCGCGCGCGAACTCGGCCGGCTGGGGCTCACCGCCGACCTGGTCCACGCCGAGGACCTGGAGGAGACGGCGGACGGCATCGTCGCCCACGGCCGCAGGGTGGGCCTCGTCCTGCGGATCTTCCTGCCCGACGTCGGCCGGCCGGACGAGGTCGCCGAGTACTTCAGGATCGTCGCGGCGACCCGGCGGCGGGGCGTGACGTTCCTGACCAGCCCGTGGGGGGAGTACCTCGGCACGAAGGCGACCCTGGCCGCCCTGTCCGACGAGCGCTTCACCGACGGGCTGCCGCCGGGTCTCGCCGCGCGGCTCGGCCGGGCGATCCCCTGGACGCGCGTCCTGGAGGAGCGTCGAACGGTGTGGCGCGGCGACAGCGTGGACCTGCCCCGCTGGGCGCTGGAGAAGCGGGAGGACCTCGTGCTGAAACCGGCGCTCGGCGGGCGCGGGAAGGGCGTTCTGATCGGCCGGGAGACCGGGCCCGCGGAGTGGGCGGCCGAGATCGACGAGGCACTGGCGGACGACGGCGTCCCCTGGCTGCTCCAGGAGCTGGTGCGGCCCGACCACGAGCGGGTCGCCTACCTCGACGCCGAGGGGAGGTACACCGTGATGGACGCCCCCGCCGTCTACGGCGCGTTCGTGCTCGACGGCGAGTTCGCGGGCGCCCTGCGCAGGCACGGCCTGCACGGAGAACGCAAACTGATGATCAACGGCCCGTCCGGCGCGATCCCGTCCCCCGTCTACTGGTCCGACCGCGACTGACCGAATCAGAAGGCGTCAACGAACAATCCCGTCCCGCTCACCACACCTCGCCTTCCGCCGCGAGGCATCTCATGCACCCGTCACGCGCTCGTGTATTCGAGTGCCGGTCTATTCATTTCCGATCTGTCTGAGTTCGGCGAAGGAGTTCAGTTCCGTTGTCAGCCGGTCCCGCGACCCTGGATCCGTGCAGGATTCTATGGTGTGTTGGCATGCCTCTTTGTATCGAGGCCATAGTGCCATCCAGTTCGCGAATCTGGTGAAGACGAGAGCGGCTTGGGCTCGCCCCAGCGGGCCATCGTGGAGCGCTCGACACCGAGATGAGCGGCGAGGCTCTCCTGGGTGTGGCCGGCTTGGCGGCGGGTGCGGGCCATGGTGGGCGTCTCCCATGGGAGGCGTCCGGCTGGACGGGGGCGGATGCCCATGCTGGCGCTCTTCCGTGAGATCTGGTACGGGATGCGTTAGGGGTGCCACAAGTGTGCGTCGGTCTCTCTCGGGGGCATCCCATCGGGGCGCTGCCGGACGCGCACGTGCGGCGGGGGTCGCGGGACACGGTGGGCGGCGATCGACACATGGCCCCCAGAAGGACGGCTGGAGCAACCTCCGTGTGGAGCGTGCTCCTGGCTGGGACACCCTAGGCCGTGCTGATCTGCTGGAACTCGCTGAGGACGCGGATTCCGATGCTCGTTTCAATGGACGTACTCGGTCAGCTGCGGTGAGCGCGCGGCCGGCAGAGCCCGCTTACGGGGGGAGCGGAGCCGCCGGACGACCCGATCGCCCGCGGTGCCGCCGGATGCCCCCGGCAACGTCGTCCGGGGTCGAACGCGGCGAATCATCGGCGGCACGGTAGAGCGGAACGGCAGACCGGCGTCCAGAAACCCCTGGCTCGGACGTGAGGGTCGCGGCGATGGTTCCGCATGTCGAAAAAGGGGAGAGCGTAGCCGGTCGTGCACAGGCGCGAATGGATTCGGTCAGTGACGCTCGGTCAACGAATACGGTCAATAACTGTGGGTCGATTCGAATTCTGTCCATGTAGTGTTGATCACTAAGACATGTCCGGAACGTCAGAGTGATTTACGTCACACTGTGGTCGGGAACGATGTGTCAAGGGAAAGAGTTAATGTTGTTATGTGCGGGACTTGGTGCCTGATTGATCAGGCGCACGCCAGTGTCGGGTGGCGCTCATCCACTGTTCATTTCCGATGATCATGGGGGAGATTGATCGTCGGTATTCTCGTGGGACTCGTCCGCGAGTTCGGTGCTCGTCATTCCGTTGATGCGATGGTTTTTTCCTTTCGCATACCGCTTTGCTGGTCTTTAGGTATTTGGGGGATCGATGGCTGTGCGTCCTCGGACGGGTGGCTCCGAACGGATATCGCTGACCTTTCTTTGCTTGGGTCTGTTCATGGTGTATCTGGACGCCACGATTGTGAACGTGGCGCTGCCGGATATGCAGGAGGACTTGTCCACCTCGGTGTCCGAGCTGCAATGGATCATTGATACCTACACGTTGACCTTTGCTTGTCTGCTGCTGACCTCGGGCACGGTCGGGGATCGCCTGGGGCGTAAGAAACTCTTCTTGTGCGGGCTGATCACCTTTACGCTGACCTCGATGCTCTGCGCACTCTCGACCTCTGTGGAGATGCTGCTGATCGCGCGTGCGCTGCAGGGCACGGCGGGTGCGGTCATGATTCCGGTGTCGCTCTCGCTCATCTCGGTCACCTACAAGGATCCCGCTGCCCGAGCCAAGGCGATCGGCATCTGGTCGGGTATGGGCGGACTGGCTCTTTCGGTGGGGCCGGTGCTGGGCGGCCTGTTGGTGGACTGGTCGGGCTGGCGCAGTATCTTCTGGGTCAATATTCCGATCGGTGTCGTCGCCACGGTGGCGCTTTTCCTGATTCTCACTGAGTCTCGAGCGCCCGATGCCGGGCGGCTCGACCCGGTCGGGCAGTCTCTCTTCATCGCCGGCATCGCGGCGCTGGCCTTCGGCCTGATTCAGGGCAGCGCCGCGGGCTGGACTTCCGCTCTCATCATTGGTGCGTTCGCGTGTTCTGTGCTCCTCCTGGCGGGTTTCGTGGCCTGGGAGCGGTTCACGACGGCGCCGCTGCTTCCACCCAGCCTGTTCCGGAACCCGGTCGTGATGGTGGCCGGGACGGTGAACTTCTTGGGCCTGTTCGGTCTGTTCGCCGCGATCTTTCTGTTGACCCTTTATCTGCAGAATGTCAATGGGCTGAGCACCGTCCAGACAGGTCTCCGTTTCCTCGCGCTCACCATCCCGATCATGATCGCCTCCTTCGTGGCCAGCGTGCTGGCCGCCCGGGTCGGTCCTCGTTGGCCGATCGTCGTCGGCTCCGTGTTCTGTGCGGGCGGTCTGCTCAGCCTGACGCGACTGGAGGTCGGTACGGGGTTCGGGGCGTACTGGTGGGGACTGGCATTGCTCGGCGTCGGGGTCGCGTTGACCGGCGCCCCGGCGACCGTCGCCATGCTCGGAGTCGTCTCCACCGAGCAGAGCGGCATGGCGGCGGGGATCCTGAACACCTTCCGGCAGGTCGGCGCTGTCTTCGGGGTGGCCTTGTCCGGTGCCCTGCTCCTGCAACGGCTCCGTAGCGGGGTGCCCGACGCCCTTTCTGCGGTCCCCATGCCATCGACGCTGCGCGCCGAGGTGGCGGACGCGGTTGAGAAGGGCGAACTCTCGAAGGTGTCCCAGTTACCGCCCTCGCTGCGGCAGGCCGTGCTGAACGCCGTCGGATCCGTCTATGCGGAAGGCATGCACCTCGCCATGACGGTCGCCGCCGCCGGAGCTCTGCTCGGCGGTGTGCTCACCCTCGTCCTTCTTCGGAAGCCGGTCGTCGCCGTCGCGGCGGTGCGGGAAACAGAAGGGGGGAGCGCTACGGAAACCGCCGATATCGCTCCCAATTCCTGAAGCCTGCACACCAGGTCGTTTCGGGGCACCCATCGGATCTTTCAACTGAGTGGGTCTGACGTCGCTGCCCTGACCTAGAACTCATATTCTGTTGTCGAACGTATTCTTTATCGTCATCGCTCGAAACCTCAGGGGAGGACCAGTCATGTCCGAGTCGCATTCGCATGATGAGATTTTCAACGCCGTTCAGGAGATCATTTCAGCCATCCTCAAGGTCCCGGCGGAGAAGATCACCGTGGACTCCGCGCTGACGGACCTGGCTCATGTCGAGTCCATCAAACTGCTACGCATTGCCGGGAAGCTGGAGCGCCGGTTCGACATCGAACTCAACAACGAGCAGCTCTTCCGCAAGGGCAGGGTCGGCGACCTCGTCAACGAGGTGTTCATGCTGCAGGGCGAGGAGAAGGCGTCTTGAGCATCGTTCTGGCGAGCGAGGTCCACACGCTCGGCGACATGTTCGAGTTCGTCGCCGAACACCATCCTGCCGGGGCGATACGATCAGTTTTCGCCGAAGATGTCCTTACCTATGCGCAACTCGCCGAGGACGGGCGGCGGATCGCCGGCGGCCTGATCGATTCGGGAGTCGCCCCCGGGGAGCCGGTCGCCGTCCTGATCGGCTCCAACCTGGACATGGTGCGGGCCATCTGCGGGCTGGCCGCGGCGGGCGCGGTGGTGGTACCCCTCTCGGTGCCGCTGAGCGTCAGCCGCTCCTACCTGGAGCGGCTCGAGCACGTGATCGCGGACTGTGGTGTTCGCTTCGCCCTCACCGATGGCGACTTCGCGGAGCAGTTCGGGGACCGTCTGCCGGACATCACTCCTCTGGACCTGGCCACTCTGCTGGAGAAGGGGAAGCGGATTCCAAGACCGCCGGTGAGCGTGTCGGACCTGGCGCTCATCCAGTACACGTCAGGCAGCACGTCGGAGCCCCGCGGCGTGGCACTCGACCACCGCAATATTCTGGAAGGAATCCGGAACATCCAGCGCGGCGTCGATGTCCGACCAGGCGATGTCCTCGGCCATTGGTTGCCGCTGTCTCACGACATGGGGCTGTTCTCGACTCTGAGTGCGATCGCATCAGGAGTGGATGCGCGCCTCTCGCGTCCTCAGGATTTCGTCAAACATCCCGAGGAGTGGTTGCAGAGCATTTGTGCGGCCGGTGTCACGGTCATGGCCGGGCCAAGTTTCTTCTACGAGTACCTGATGGAGGCCGTTCCCCGGGACGAGGCCGAGGAATTCGACCTGTCAGCTGTGCGGGTGATGATTAATGGAGCCGAACCCATAGCCCCGGAGTTGGTGCTCAGGTTCGAGGAACATTTCTCGGTGAGCGGTCTCGGAGTCGGCGTGATGACTCCGAGCTATGGCTTGGCGGAGGCGACTCTCGCCGTCAGCTTCACGGCACTGGGAAGCCCGGCGCGTGTCGACTGGGTGGACCGCGACGTCCTGAACAACTCCTGGCTCGCCAAGACCGTCGATCCCGCCGCACAACAGGCTCGTGGAGTGGTCAGCTGCGGTGTCCCGGTGCCGGGTATGGAGATCAGGATCAGCTCGGAGGACGGTCGGCTGCTTCCCGAGCGCGCCGTCGGGGAGATCGAGATCCGGGGCGAGACCGTGATGCGCGGTTACTACCGGCGGTCGGAGCCGGCGGCGAACCACGACGGCTGGTGCGCCACCGGTGACCTCGGGTACCTGGCCGACTCCGAACTCTATGTGACGGGCCGCAAGAAGGAGATGATGATCCTCGGCGGGCAGAACTACTATCCGCAGGACGTCGAGGACGCCGTTCGCGATGTGCCGGGCGTTCACAAGGGCAATGCCGTCGCCGTCGTGCTGCCCGCCGACCCGGAGACCGGCCGAGCGGAGCGGATCGGGGTCCTCGCGGAGGCCGAGTCCGCCGCCGCACCCCACGACGAACTGGTGTCGGCGCTGCGCGCCGCCGCGGCGGAGACGCTCGGTGGCGCCCTTGCCGATGTGGTGCTGCTGCGCCGTAACGCCCTGCTCCGGACCACCAGTGGCAAGTACAAGCGGCTGCTGATGCGTCAGCGGCTGCTTGAGGGAACCCTGAATCGGGTCCTCGTTCATGTGGGGGCGCATGAAACGGTGACGCAAAGGAGCGAGCCATCTCTGCTCTGACCGTGTCCACCGTGGCCGCCGAGTTGGACTTGGCGCTGGGGGACCCGCTACGGCCTTCGGGCCCGCTCACCTTCGCCCAGGCCGTTGCCGACGACCAGGACGAGCAGGTTCCCGAGCTGTCTCTGCGCGCTTTGCGGGACTGGGGCTACCAGCGTTACCAAGTCCCCGAGTCCGTGGGCGGGCGGCTGTCATCCCTGGAAGAACTGATGTCCCTTGGCCGGGTCGTGGCCCGGCGCGATCCGGCGGTCGCCGTCATCGCGAATTCGGCGCTGGCGGCGGCCATGCCCGTCTGGCTCGCCGGTGACGCGGAGCAGCGGAAGGCGGTCGCCGACTCGGTGCTCGGCGGGCGGCGCGTGGCCCTGGGCCTCACCGAACCGGACCATGGGGCGGACCTGCTCGCCAGTGAGGTGACCGGCTCCCTCGAATCCGAGGGCTACCGGCTCAACGGCACGAAATGGCTCATCAACAATGTCCGGCCTGCCCAGTACCTGTGCCTCCTGCTCCGCGAACCGGAGCGGGAGGGGCTTCGCTCGCTCTCGCTGCTCCTGGTCGACCTCGACACCCTTGACCCGGCGACGTACGAGCTGCTTCCAAGGATTCACACGCACGGGGTGCGCGGGGCCGACATCGCCGGCATCACCTTCAGGAACGCCCTTGTTCCGGCTTCGGCGCGCATCGGCCGTCCCGGGCGCGGGCTGGAGATCACAGCCCAGTCCCTCCTGGTCACCCGGACTCTGATCCCAGGGCTGAGCCTGGGTGCCTTGGACACCGGGCTGCGCTGCACCGCCGACTTCGTCCGCCGGCGTCACCTCTACGGGAAGGCCGTCGAAGAGATCCCGTACGTGCAGGACGAACTGGCCGCCGTGTTCCTCGATGCGATGGTGGCCGAGGCGGTGTCACGGTCCTGCGTCAGGATTCTGCACTTCCTCCCGGAGTTGTCACCGGTCTCGTCCGCGGTCGCCAAGTACCTCGTCCCTCATATGGCGGAGAAGGCGATGGGGCGGCTGGCCCGGGTGCTCGGCGCCCGCTACTTCCTCAGGGAGGGCCACTGGTCCGGCATTTTCGAAAAGCTGCTCCGGGACGTCCGTCTGTTCGGCCTTTTCGACGGCAGTGAACCCGTGGTCCTCAGCGCACTCGCGGCCCAGGTCTCCTGTCTGGCCGAGCGAGACGTCGATCCCCGCCGGGCGGACGACGTGTTCCGCCCAGGCCACGCCACCGTCGGCAATGCCATCGCTCCCGGCGTCTTCGACGCGGTGGCGGACGACGACCCCGTCACCACGGATCTCTTGGCGGTCTGTGACGCGCTGGACGAGAGATCACGCCGTGGCGATGCCTTGCGGGACGCGGCCGGCGCATTGCGGGAGGCGGGTGCGGATCTGTTCGAGGGGGCGCAGCGGTCGGTCGATCCGCGCTCGCAGGCGGGACAGCGGCTGGGAGAACGGTACGCGCGGGTCTTCGCGGCGGTCTGCTGGGCGAAGTCCTGGCTCGCCGACTCGGCACGCGTCCCGCCGGAATGGGCCGCCGCCGGACTCCTCGCTCTGCTGCGACCCCACGTCCGCATGCCACAGCCCGTGTCCGCGGCCCTTTTCGGCGAGTTGACGAGGCAGTTCTCTCACCAGCCGTCGTTCCCGTCACCACGCGTCGCAGCAAAGGAAACTCCCGCATGGTAGCTTCGGCCCGGCCGGCGGCCGCCGCCGTGTCCGCTTCCCTTGAGCGGGCGCTAGGCGATCCGCTGGACAAGGACAACATCGCCGGTTTTCGGCACAGTGTGGAGGCCGACCGCGCGGAACGGTTCCCGCGGGAACTGTGCGACGCCGTCTTCGAATGGGGCCTCGCGGAATACCTTCTCCCCGAACAGGAAGGGGGAGAGTTCCGCGCGATCGAGGACTGTTTCGAACTCGCCCGCGTCCTTTCTCGCCGGGATCTGACCGCGGCCGTGGCCATCGGCGCGACCGTGCTGGCGAGCCTGCCGGTCTGGCTGCGCGGCAGCGCCCGGCAACGGCGGGCGGCCGCCGCGCGGATACGGGAGCACGGGTTCCTCGCCTTCGCGTTGAGCGAGCGCGAGCATGGAGCCGACATCACCGCCGGCGAGGTCACCGCCCGTGAGACCCCGGACGGCTGGCTGGTCGACGGCACCAAATGGCTGATCAACAATGCCGGGCACGCCCACGGCGCGACCGTCGCGGCCCGGACCGGCGACGGCATCCGCGCTCTCACCCTGTTCTCCCTGAGCCGGCCCTCCGCCGACGACGGACGGTGGACGCCGTTGCCGAAGATCCGCACCCACGGGCTGCGGGGCTCCGCGTTCGGCGGCATCACCTTCACCGGACTCCCGGCCGCCGACGCCGACATCATCGGCCGGCCAGGCCAAGGGCTCGCCATCCTGATGGAGACGTTGCAGATCACAAGGGTGCTGGTCGGCGGTTTCGCGCTGGGCGCGCTCGACACCTGCCTGCACGCGGTGCTGGCCTTCGCCCGGGAGCGCACGCTCTACGGCCGGCCGATCCTGGCGCTGGACGCGGTCGCGGTCCGCCTGGCCGACGCCTACGCGGATCTGCTCATCGGGGAGGCCCTCGGCCTGGGCGCCTGCCGCGCGGTGCAGGCCGCACCCGACCAGCTCCCCCTGACGTCCGCCTGCGCCAAGTACCTGGTGCCGCAGCTGGCCGCCGAGAGCATGGACTCCCTCGCGGTCGTGCTCGGCGCCCGCTCGTACCTGGCGGAGGAACACTGGCACGGCATCTTCGAGAAGATGCGCCGGGACTGCGCGGTCACGGGGCTGTTCGATGGTTCCGCGCCCGTGAACCTCAACATCATCGCCGAGCAGCTGCCGGGGCTGGCGTCCGCGCGCGACGGCGCCGACCGGGACGCCGAACTCCTGGAGATCTTCACCCCGGAGCCCCCGCCCGCCGCCTGGCTGACGGAGATCGAGTTCGAGCTGGCCACCGACGCCGATGGCATCCTGCGCGGCGTCTCGGCGGCGCGCCGGGTCGTCGGCGCCGAAGGCGGGACGGAGTGCGACGAGGCGCTCGGCGAGCTGCTGCGATGGTGCGAGGCCGAGACGGCGCGGCTGGACGCGGAGGTCGCCGAAGAGAGGGGACGTCCCGGCTGGCCCCGCAGTGGCGCGGCTTACGACCTGGCGGCCCGCTACAGCCTTCTGCATGCCGCCGGCGCCTGCGCGTGGAAATGGCTCGCCTGGCGCGGTCACCCCTCCGCCGGCGAGTTCCTCACCGGCGGAACCTGGCTCCGGCTGTGCCTGGTGCGGATCACCGAACGGCTGGGGAGGCCACGGGACGATCTCGACGCTTCCCACCACGCGGCGCTCAGGCACCTTGAGCAGGTCCACGACGAGCACCAGTTCTTCGCAGACATCACCCGGAGGTGAGCCGTAGTGAATGATGACGCCGCTCCGGCGGACCAGCTGGCACTGTCCTTCGCCGACGGAAGCGCGACTGAGCTGACGATCGTACGGGCGGACGACCCGTCGGCCCCGGTGGTGCTGTGCCTGCCGGCCATGGGCGTCCGGTCCAGCTACTACGAGGTGCTCGCCGACGTGCTGGCGGAGTCCGGCTTCCACGCGGTCCTGGCCGACCTGCGCGGTGGAGGCGAGAGCTCGGTCAGAGCCTCCCGGCGCGTCTCGTTCGGCTACGCCGAAATCCTGGAGCTGGAGCTTCCGCACATCGTGGACTCGATCTGCGCGATGTTCGACCGGGAAAAGGTCATCGTGCTCGGGCACAGCCTGGGCGGGCAGATGGGGCTGCTCTTCGCCGCGACCTCCGACCGGGTCAGCCACACCATTGCCGTGGCCAGCGGTTCGGCCTGGTATCGCCCGATGCCGGGAGCGCGCTCCATCAGCCGGTTCCTCGGGCTGCAGCTCATCTTCGCGACGACCGCGCTCTGGGGTCATCTGCCGAAGTGGTTCCCGTTCGCCGGGACGGAGGCCCGCGGAATCGTGATCGACTGGGGATACGAGGCCATGACGGGTCGTTACCGTGTCGCGCGCGGCTCGACGGACTACGAGGCGGCCCTCGCCCAGTCCACGACACCGGCCCTCTTCGTCACGTTCCCGCGGGACTCCTACGTTCCGGAGGGCTGCGCCCAGCATCTGATCGCCAAACTCGGATCGGCCGCCGTCGAGCGCGTGGAGATCCCCCCGGAGCGCTTCGGATTCAAGGAGACGCACCATTTCCGTTGGGTCGTCCGGCCGCAGGCCGTGGTGGACTCCCTGACCCAATGGCTGGCCAAGGAATACCAAGAAGGAAGTCGAGAAGCGTGACTGAGAGCAACGTTCTGCAGAATTTCGGCCTGGACGCGATCGACATGTCAGATGTGTACTCGCCGGAGTACACCGCTCATATCGAGCAGATCCGGCACGAGGCCGCTCTTGTCCTGGCGCGCATCGCGATGAAGCACGTCTTCGCGGACGGCGAAGCCGTTCATGACCCGCAGTTGGCGGCGCCTGAGGGGGTCACGGCGCGTCAGCCGTTCTTCTTTCGCAAGCGCCTGATCGAATACCTTGACGACCGCGGCGAGCTGCACCGTGAGGGGAATCTCTACCGCCCGACGGACGAGCTGGTCCAGCGTGCGTCGGCACGGGAAGAGGACTACTTCGGTACCGCCGCCCAGAGCCCGACGCTGCGTGCGCTCAAGAGCATCGAGAGCATCGCGGGCGGCATCCTGGAAGGCAAGGACGGCCTGGTCCTGCTGGAGGAAAGGCTGGGAGCCGAAGAGACCTGGCGCATCTGGCAGTACCTGATGGTCGACGCCCCGCCGAAGAAGGCGTGCAACAGCCTCGTCGCGCGCACTCTGGACCAGCGGCTGCGCGCCGGTGTGCCGACCGTGGTGTTCGAAGGCGGGGCCGGACTGGGCGCCACTCTCCGCGAGGCCGTTCAGATCGACGGCTTCCGGGAACGCACCCGCAACATCGAGCTCTACGGCTTCACCGACATCAGCCGGCCGCTGATGCAACGGGCCAGGGAGATGCTGCAAGAGAAGGCCCCCGAGATGCTGGGCTCGACGTGCTTCGACCGGATCGACCTCGACCAGCTGGACGACTACGACGACGTTCCGTACCTGCAGGACGCGGCGGCGGACCTTGTGATCTTTGAGAGCGTGCTGCACGACGTTGAGAATCTCCACCAGGTGCTCACCAGCTGCCACCGGATACTCAAGCCGGGAGGCTGGCTCGTGTTCACCGTAGGGAGCAGGCACCGGCCGGGGCTGTTCTTCCCCTGCGAGTTGCTACAGACCACCTTGCACAGCTACCACCGGGCCGAGCTCGACCCGCCGCGGAGGACCAACGTCGGCTATTTGTCTCTGGAGGAGTGGACCGCGTCCCTGCACGACGCCGGGTTCCCGAGTCTCCGGGTCTTCCCCGATGCGCAGCACCGGGAGAAGTGGCCTTACGGGGGCATCGTGGCGAGCCGCCCGGAGTGATGTGATCGACAGCCCGATGCGGCCTTTCGGCGGCATCGGGCTGTGTCGCGCGTTCGAGCAGGAGCGGTGCCTCTGACCGGAGGAGGGCCCCATCGTGGTGGGTGCCCTGGAGGGCGAAAGCAGCGTGCTTCCGGGTGGCCATGCCCATGGACGGCAGTGGGAGTCGGCATCGCTAGCCTGACTTGGGTGCTGGTGGTGGGCGATACTGGGATTGAACCAGTGGCCTCTACCGTGTCAAGGTAGCGCTCTCCCACTGAGCTAATCGCCCTTGCGCGTTCCGGCGCGTGAACCGTGAGGTGGAGACGGGATTCGAACCCGTGTTCACGGCTTTGCAGGCCGTTGCCTCGCCTCTCGGCCACTCCACCAGAGCGAGGCACTGAGCCTCTCAGAGCGGACGACGGGATTCGAACCCGCGACCCTCACCTTGGCAAGGTGATGCTCTACCAACTGAGCCACGTCCGCGTGTCCTCCCGGGGTCCGCCCCGGGGGCACATCAATAACTCTAGCGGAAACCCTGAGTGCTCGCGTAGGTCGCGGCATCGGAGCCGGTGGTCTCGGAGCCCTCCAGTTCGGAGCCCGCCGGCTCGGAGTCCGCCGCCTTGGAGCCGGTGGGCTCGCCGTCGGTGGACTCGGCGTGCAGGGAGTTCCAGAAGGCGAGCTCGCTGTCCTCCTCCAGGTGCGCGATGCGTCCCCAGAACTCGCGGTCCTCGGCGGCGTGGGCGGCGGCGAGGGAGACCGCGGGCATGATCGTGGTCCCGGCGTCGGCGGCGTCGAGGTCGGCGGGGGTGACGTCCGCGGGCAGGGCCGCCGGGGTGGCGGGACGGTGGTGCTTGCCGCGCTTGCGGACGCGGATGGGCGGCGCGGTGGGGGCCTTGGCGGCCGCGGCGCGGCCGGCGGCGAGGGCGACGGTGCCGCACAGGACGAACGCGAGGATGCCGCCGAGGACGGCCTCCTGGGCGGGCACGTGCTCGGGGGCGGCGTGCTCCTGCTCGCGGGCGTGCCCGGTGGCGGGCGCGGCCGCGGTCGTGGCGGGCGCGCCGACCTTGTCGACGGTGGGGGCGGGGGAGGCGTGCCGGGGGGCGTACTTCACCTCGGCCGTCTTGATCTTGCCGGGGTAGCCGAAGCCGACCACGGCGTCCAGGTCGCGGGTCTTGCGGGTCAGCTTGTCGCCGTCGGCGTTGCCCTCGATGGTGTGCAGGGTCTTGCCGTCGACCGACTCGACGAGGCCGACGTGGTCGATCTGGTCGGGGTCGCCGGAGCCGCTCCAGTCGTAGAAGACGAGGGCCCCCGGCTCGGGGGTGGTCCCCCAGGCGTCGTGCTCGCGGAACCACTTCGCGTGCTCGATCGTGGAGGCGAACTGCCCGGCCTGCTCGGTGACGCCCGCCTTCTGGGCGGCCCAGGCCAGGAACATGTCGCACCAGGGGGCCGTCTTGAAGTAGTCGTCGTGGTCGCCGTCGATGTTCGTGGCGTACCAGTCGCCGAACTTGGTGTAGCCATCGCCCTTCTCGGTGTAGCCGAGCTGGGCCTTGGCCACGTCGAGCAGCTTCTTGCCGATGGGGTCCATCAAACTCCCTGCCGCCTGGCTCGTTCGGGCAGGGGGCGCCCGACCGGTCGACCGGAACCACTAGGTCACGTTCCAATCTCGACGGAATTTAGCCGAGGTAAAGAGGAGGCGGCAAGCCGGACCGGAAAAGCGGTCAAAACTGGCTATGAGAAGTAGCCCCGGGGGAGGACGGCGACCGGGCACGGCACGGCCCGCAGGACCTTCAGCGCGACCTCGCCGAGGAACACCCGGTGCGCGGCGGCGTCCTCGCTGGACGCGCAGACGAGGAGCTCGCCGTCGGCCCAGTCCACGTCGGTGAGCGCGCCGGCGACGTCGTCGCCCTCGGCGAGCTCGGCGGTGACCTCCTCGGGGACGAGGTCGGCGGAGTCCTGGGCCAGCCGGAGGGCCAGCGCGAGGTCGTCGCGGAGCCGTTCGGCGGCGACGTCCCCGACGGCGAGGGTGACCAGCCGCAGCGGCACGTCGAGCCGCTCGGCCGCCTGCGCGGCGCGGATCACCGCCTCGTCGCACTGCGGGCGGCGGACGTACATGACGGTGATCCGGTCGAGGTCGCCCGGCGGGACGTACCCGGCGGGGGCGAGCATCACGGCCTCGGTCGCCGAGTGCAGCAGGTGGTCGCCGGCGGCGCCGACGGAGATACGGCCGCGGGCGCCGCCGTCGGGCGAGCCGACGACGATGAGGTCGGCGCCGATCCGGCTGGCCAGCAGGGTGAGCCCGCGGCCGACGCTGCGCCCCTCCTGGACGATCAGGTCGGCGGGCCGGCCGTCCAGGAACGCGGCGGCCTGCTCGAGCAGCGTGCGCGCCTCGCCCTCGGCGGCCGGCATGTCCGGCGGGTGCACGGTGGCCACGCTCAGCCGTCCCCCGGTGAGCCCGGCGATGGCGCGGGCCAGCTCCAGGGCCTCCCGGCCGCCCGCGCCGGGGGCGTATCCGGCCAGGACGTGTTCTCCGATCATGCCCCGGAGCATTCCCCGGAACCGGCGGCCGGACGCGTCCGGCGGGGGGCGCGGGGTCAGTCGAGGGGGCGGCCCTGGCGGGTGAGCCCGAGCAGCTCGCGGGCGGGGCCGGCGGGACGGTGGCCGGCGGGCCACACGGCGCGCAGCGGGCGGGACAGGTCCAGCTCCGGGACGGGGACGGCGATGAGCCGCCCGCCGGCCAGCTCGTCGGTGACGGCGAGGTCGCTGACGACGACGGGGCCGGCGCCGGACACGGCGGCGGCCTTGAGGGCGGTGGTGGAGGCCAGTTGCAGGAGCGGCGCCGCCGTCCCGCCGTGGGCGGCCAGCGCGCGGTCGAGGACCTCGCGGGTGCCCGATCCCTCCTCGCGGAGGACGAGCGGGGTCCCGGCCAGCTCGCCGGCGGTCACCCCCGAGCGCCGCCGCGCCCACGGGTGCGCGGGCGACACGACGACGACCAGCCGGTCGGCGGCGACGACCGTCCCGTGGAGGCCCGCCGGGGTCCGGACGCCCTCCACGAACCCGAGGTCGGCCTCCCCGTCGCGGACCTGCTCGGCGACGGCCGTGGAGTTGGCGGTGCGAAGCGTCACCGCCACGTCCGGGTGGACGCCCTTCAGGGCGACCAGCCAGCCCGGCATCAGGTACTCGGCGACGGTCAGGCTCGCCACGACGCGCAGCCGCCCGTCGCGCCGCTCGCGCAGCGCGGCCAGGCCCGCGTCGAGGGCCTCGGCGGCGTCGAGCACCTGGCGGGCCCACTCGGCGACCAGCGCCCCGGCCTCGGTGGGCCGGGAGCCGCGCGGGGACCGTTCGAGCAGCGCGACCCCGGCCAGCCGCTCCATGGAGCGGACGCGCGCGCTCGCGGCCGGCTGGGTGACCCCGAGCTCGGCGGCGGCGCGCCCGACGCTGCCCAGCCGGACGATCGCGAGCAGCAGTTCAAGGGCGCCGAGCTCGGGCACGCGTCTGGAGACGGACATGTCGCCCATCCTATGTCGGTCATAAGGCCGTCTTATGGGTCCATAGCCAGATGGGCGCTTCCGGAGGCTCCGGGCGGGACGGACACTGGGCGGCATGGGTCTCCTCTCCGTCCCCGGCCGAGGCACCGTCCTGGGCGCCCTCGAACGTCCGGCGGACCTGTTCCGCCACCTCGGGCCCCAGTGGTACGCGGCCGTCATGGGCACCGCGATCGTGGCGAACGGCGCCGACGCGCTCCCGCTGAGCGTCCCGGGGCTGCACTCGTTCGCGCTCGCCGTGTGGGCGCTCTCGCTCGGGATGCTGAGCGCGCTGATGGCGGCCCGCGCCGTCCACGTCTCCCGGCACCGGGACGTGTGGAGCGCGCAACTCCTGGAGAATCCCGCCACGGCCGTCTTCTACGGCTGCCCGCCGATGGCGATGCTCTCGGTCGGGTACGGGACGCTCGAGCTGGGCCCGGAGGTGCTCGGCACGCGGGCGGCGGTCACGCTCGACGCCGTCCTCTGGTCCGCTGGAACGCTCTACGCGCTGCTCGTCGCGTTCGGCGTCCCCTGCCTCATGATCACCCGGTACCGGCTGGAGCCGCACGCTGCGGACCCGACCTGGCTGCTGCCGGTCGTCGCGCCGATGGTCGCCGCGGCGTTCGGCCCGGCCCTCGTCCCGCACCTGCCGCCCGGACAGCCGAGGGAGACACTGCTGTACGGCTGCTACGCCATGTTCGGCGTGAGCCTGCTCGCCACGCTGGTGCTGCTGCCGGGGATCTGGAGCAGGCTGGCCGGCGGCGCGCCGTCGCCGGCCGCGCTCACCCCGACGCTGTTCCTCGTCCTCGGACCGCTCGGCCAGTCGACGACCGCGGTCGTGCGGCTCGCCGCGGTGGCGCGGGAGGCGGCGCCGGAGTACGCCACCGCGATGCGGGCGTTCGCGGTGCTGTACGGCGCGCCGATCATGGGGTTCGCGCTGCTGTGGCTGGCGGTCGCGGCGACGGCGAACATGCGGGCGCTGCGCGGCGGGATGGGCTTCGCGATGACGTGGTGGGGGTTCACCTTCCCGGTCGGCACGTGCGTGACCGGCGCGTCCGGCCTCGAGCGGGTCACCGGGCTCTACGCGCTGACCGGCGTGGCGGTGCTGCTCTACCTGCTGCTGGTCACGGCCTGGGCGGTCGCGGGGTTCCACACCCTGCGCGGGGCGGTGAGCGGCAGGCTGTTCCTGCCGCCGGCGCCGCCCGGGGTGCCCGCTCCGGCTCCCGTCCCCGCCACCGCGCCGTCCCGGCGTGTTCGCGGATCCGCGTCCCGCCGCGGCGCCTAGCTGCGGGACGCCGCGAGTTCCTCGCCGGTCCGCTCGGCCTCGGGGGGTGTCAGGTTGCCGTACCAGGCGACCGCCACGGCCCCCGCCACGGCCAGGACGAACCCGCCGGCCGCCAGCCACGCGTAGCCGGGCCGGGAGGCGTCGCCGAGCCACAGCACCCCGAGGGCGCCGGGGACGACCGTCTCGCCGACGACCAGCGCCGCCGTCGCGCCGTTGATCGAGCCGATCTGCAGCGCGACCGTGTGGAAGTACATGCCGCCGATGCCCGCGAGGGCGATCGCGTAGAGGGCGGGGTCGCCGAGCAGGTCGCCGAGGCCGAACGGGGTGACGCCGTTCAGCATGCGGACGCCGACGCCGACCGCGCCGAACCCGAGCCCCGACAGCAGCCCCGCCGGGATCGCCGCGCGCGGCCCGAGCATCCGGACGGCCAGCAGCCCCGCCCCGACCAGCACCACCGACACCGCGAGCAGGCCCCAGTGCGCGGCCATCGCGACGCGGCCGTCGCCCTCGTGCCCCGCGGCGCCCGCGAGCATGACCAGCGCCACGCACACCACGCCCACCGACACCCACTCGGGCCGCACGAGCCGCACCCCGAGCACCCAGATGCCGAGCACGGCCGTGACCACCAGGTTCGCGCTGATGACCGTCTGGGACAGGAAGAGCGGCAGCAGCCTGGCCGCCAGCGCGCCGAGCGCGAAGCCCACCGCGTCGAGGACCGTGCCGACGATGAACTCCCACGTCACGACGGCCTTGGCCGTGGACGACAGGCTGGGGCCGCCGTATCCGGTGGTCGTGGACCGGGCCGCCTCCCGCTCGGCGGAGCGCCGCGCCCCGAGCGCCTGCAGCACCGACCCCGTCCCGTAGC
The DNA here is from genome assembly GCF_900659635.1 of Actinomadura roseirufa. Classification (GTDB taxonomy): domain Bacteria; phylum Actinomycetota; class Actinomycetes; order Streptosporangiales; family Streptosporangiaceae; genus Spirillospora; species Spirillospora roseirufa. Next base: position 31,101 of record NZ_CAACVB010000043.1, read on the forward strand.
AGGCGGAGGCCGCCACCGCCGTCACCAGCCCGATGAACACCGCGCCCCCGTCCCCTGCCGCCGTTTCGCCGCCCGCCGGTGAGTCAAGATCCGGCAAAGTCCGATACCGGGTCAGACGCTCGACATGTCCGGATAGTTGCCGCCGCGGAGCCTTCCTACCCCGGGCGGCGCTTTCCGGTTGGCCCGAAACCGGTACCGGCGCCGTCGCGTCCGACGTGTATGAGCGAGTGCGGGACGGACGCGGCACGGCTGACGCGGATGGCGGCGAAGCTGGCCGCGCTGCGGGAGAAGTCCCTGGTGGAGGCCACCGGCCCGGTCCTGCCCGAAGCGCTGGTCGCGGCCTTCGAGGAGGACAACGGGATCCGGCTGCCGGAGGGGTACCGCCTCTTCCTGACGACGGTCGGGAACGGCGGACCGGGGCCCTACAAGGGGTTGGAGGCCCTAGACCCGTACCTGCGCGACCGGCAGCTCACAGGTGCCTTCCCCTATGGCCCGGACGATCTCACGGGTGCGTTCACCATAGAAATGTCTGGCTGGTCGTACTGGAACTACTACCGGGGGACGATCCCGCTCGCCCGCCACAAAAGTGTCGAGTGGGCCTACCACGAGACCGCCGAACCGGTGTCGCTGCTGGTGGTGTCCGGCCCGGCGCGCGGTCGTGTGGTCATGGTCGATGACCGCCGCGAGTACTTCCCGCCCGTCTTCCATCCGGCGCGCGACTTCCTCGCCTGGTACGAGGAGTGGCTGGACGACCGGGCCGTGGGCGCGTCCAGCCGCGCGTCCGACTTCGGCAGACCCGGCTGGTCGGCGGCGACCGTCCGGGACCACCCCGACCCCGAGGAGGCCGTCTGGGCGGCCCGCATGCTCGCCGCGCGCGTCGGCCGCTGGGACTGGCCCGAGGCGACGCCGGAGATGTGCGAAACGCTGGTGGAGGCCGCGACGGGCGCCTCCTCGCCCCGTGCCCGCGCCGCCGCGGCCTGGGCCCTGCACCACGTCCGCCGCGACGCCGGCCCGTTCGCGCTGCCGCTGCTGGAGGCCCCCGACCCGGAGGTCAGACGCGAGGCGATCATGGCCGTCCGGTGGTCGGGGGCCGTGGGGGAGGAGGCCGTGCGCGCGGCGCTCCGGCCCCTCCTGGACGATCCCGACCCCGTGATCCGCGCTGCGGTGGCGCCCGTCCTGACCGGCCGGGACGGGCATGCCGAGGCGGTGCTGCGCGCGCTGCTCCTCGATCCCGACCCGCGCGCCCGCCTCGCGGGGCTCGGCGGGTTCCCGTCCGTGATGTACCGGGCGCCGGAACACCGGCGGGGCCCGCTGACGACGGCCGCTCGGGCGCTGCTGCGCGACCCCGGGGAGGACGTCCGCGCCCGCGCCGTGGTCGCCCTGGACGCCGCCGAGATCCCCTGGGGCCGGGCGATGCTCGCCGCCGCCGCGCTCACCGATCCCGCCGTGACCGTGCGGCGGGAGGCCGCGCGGCGGCTGCTGCGTTACGGCGGGCGGTCCGCGCTGATCTCGCTAGTCCCGGCGCTGCTGGACGACCCGGACTTCCTGATCAGGCACCAGACCTTGGTGCGGCTCGGCCGCGGCTCGTACCGCGACAACAGGATCCCCGCGCGCTACTGGGACTTCGCCGTGCGGCCCGCCGTCCGCGATCCCGATCCGGAGACGGCGAGGGCGGCGCTGGAGGCGCTCGTCCTCGCCGGGCGGCCGCCCGCCGAGGAGGCGTGGGCGACGCTGCTGACGTCCCCGGCCCGGACGACGCGCCGCCGCGCGCTGGCGCTCACCCGCGACATCGAGCCTGACCCCGGCGGCCCCGTGCACGCGATCCTCCACGACACCCTGCGCCACGCCGACCTGGGCCTGCGGGGGGCGGCGGCGCGGAGCCTGCGGGACGTGTGCTCCGGCGCGTGCCGTGCCGACCTTGAGGCCCTCCTCGCGGCCGAGGACGACGAGACGGTCCGCTACCGCCTCAACAAGATCATCGAGCGCCTGTCCGGCGGATAGAGGTGCGCCCCACCGACGGCTCGGCGACTGGTCGGAAACTGCTCGCCGACTATTCGCCGGTGGCGCCGTCCGCCAGCTCGCGCACGACGTCCAGGTGGCCGAGGTGCCGTGCGTACTCCTGAAGGAGGTGGAACAGGATCCAGACCAGCGTCGGCGCCTCGTCCTGGTCGCCGAACCGGCCGCCGGTGGCGGCCCGGTCGTCCAGGCCGGCCTCCGCGACGATCCGCCGGGACCGCGCGCAGACGTCCAGGAAGGCGGCCTTCAGTTCCGCGAACGTCTCGTCCGGGGCGACGTACCAGCGGTCCAGCGGCCCGCGGTCGCCCCACGGCTCGTCCACCGGCTCCGCCGCGAAGCCCCAGCGCAGCCAGCGGATCTCGACATGGGTCAGGTGCTTGAACAGCTCCAGCGGCGTCCATCCGGACGGCAGGACGCTTTCGCGCAGCCGCTCGTCGGGCAGCCCGTCCAGCTTGCGCAGCAGCGCCTCGCGGTAGAAGTCCAGGTAGCCGGTCAGCAGCGCGCGCGGGTCGGTGAGCGAGATCGGTGGTTCGGGCGGGGGCTTCACGGGTGTCACCATGATCGCGACCCTATCCCGGTCGCGCGCAGGTCCCTGACGAGCAGATGGGCGTCACAGAGCCGGGTCGAGTCCCGTAGAGACCGATAGATCCCCCATTTTGGAAGGATTCCGGCGGTCCCGCACCACAGTCCGAGACCGTCCCGCGCGACCTCCACCGCCGCCGTGCCGTCCTCGGCCGCCACCCGCCAGCGGACCCGGCCGAGCGGCGCGGCGGCGAAGCGGACCTCCAGCTCCACGCCGATCCACCGGCTCCGCAGCGGCGCGAGGTCGGTGGCGCCGACGACGACCCCCGCGTGCAGCGCGTTCAGCTCCAGCGCGTCCCGCCCGCCGCGCCGCCGCAGGGACGTCGTCAGCACCGGCCCGCCGCCCGGCCCCGGCGCGAAGAACTGGTGGACGTGGGTGAAGCTCGTCGTCGCCCGCAGTGCCCGCGTCAGGTACCAGGACCAGCCGAAACGCCACGTCTCGCCCTCGGCCGCGCGCAGCTCCCGGCCGCCCGCCCGCATCCCGCGCACCTCCTGGCGCTGCCGGTCCGGGTAGGTGTCGACGTCTCCGGGATAATGGACGTCGAAGCGGTACACCGACCCGAGCGCGCGGATGTGCCGTACCCCCGGGTGCGAGCCCGCGCGGTCGTCCTCGACACCGGCGAACGCGTCCAGCCCGTCCCGCCGGGGATCGGCGCTCCACACGACTCCCGCCTCACCCGCCCCCCGCACCGCCATCCGGCCATTCTTCCGCGACCCGCCGCCAAACCCCGCCGGGCCCCCGCTCCGGCGGCGGATCCCGCGGCCGGGACGTCAGAAGGCGGTGCGTCAGAAGGCGGTGTGGGTGAGCCAGTGGTCCAGGACGGCCCGCTCGCCGGTGACCTTCGCGCCCGCCTTCTCGGGAGAGAGGCGCCGGGAGAGCACCAGCAGCAGTTCGCGGACCGGAGCGCGCACGACCGCGGACGCCCCGCCCGTGTCAGTGCCGCCCGTGTCAGCGCTGCCTCTGTCAGTGCCGCCCGTGGCGCTGTCATCCGTTGTCGAGTCCGTCGCGCGGCTCGCCCTCGGCCCCTCGGGGGTCATCGTGATCAGCCAGCCCGGCACCGTCCGCTCCTCGGGCCGCAGCGCCAGCGTCTCGCCGCCGCCGCGCAGCTCGGCCAGCTCGGGCTTGATCTTCAGCGCGGCCGGCGCCGTCATCAGCTCCAGCCATTCGCCGATCCCGTCCGCCGCGAGGTCCGCCGCGATCTCGAAGGGGAGCCCCGCCGCGAGCGCCGCGTCCGCGTGGTGGACGGACGTGTCGTGCAGCATCCGCCGCAGCCAGAACGCCGCGGGCCGCGGGCCCAGGAACACCATGTTCACGAGCTTCTCCGGGCCCTCGGCGCCGACCGCGTCGGTCAGCTCACGCGCGCCCGCCTCCAGCCAGGCGGGCCACTCGTCCGGCGCGCCCGGCTCAGCGGCTGCGGCGTCGGGCGTCTCCCGCGCGGTGCCGGTCCGCACCATGTCCGCCGCCCAGCGGTGCGCCTCCCCGACGTGCACGACCAGGTCCCGCAGCCGCCACTGCGGGCAGGTCGGGACCGGGCCGGCCGGGTCGCGGCCGGCCACGGCGGCGGCCATCCCGGCGGTGTGCTCGCGCAGCCCCTCGGCGAGGCGCGCCGGTTCCGGAGTGCTCATCTCGCTCGTCCTCTCGTCCGATGTGCCCGTACCGTAGGAGCTCCAGCCGGGTGGAGGTTCAAGTGGACGTGACCGACGGCACACCGGACGCGGCGCTCGGGATCGGTGATCTCGCGGGCCTGACCGGCGTCCCGGTGCGGACGATCCGCTTCTACTGCGACGAGGGGATCCTCGAGCCGGGGCGCAGCGCGGGCGGCCACCGGCGGTTCGACCGGTCGGCCGTCGACCGGCTCCGGCTCGTCCGGCGGCTGCGCGGCCTCGGCCTCGGGCTGCCCGCGATCGCCGCCGTCCTCACCGGCGACCGGTCGCTCGGGGAGGCGGTCGCCGCCCAGCGGGCGGCGCTCGACGTCGAGCTGGCCGCGCTCTCCTGGCGGCGCGCCTCGCTGCGGGCGGTCGAGGACGCGGGCCCGGCGGAGCGGGCCGCGCGGCTGGAGCTGCTCGCCGTGGCCGAGGACGGCGCCGCGGCGCGGGACGCGCTCGCGGCGTTCTGGCGGCGGCTCGTCCTCGTCCCGGCACCGGCCGACCTCGCGCTGACGTTCGTGAGCATGGGCGTCCCGGAGCCGCCCGCCGACCCGACCCCCGAGCAGGTCCTCGCCTACGCCGAGATGGTCGCCCTGGTGGGCGACCGGACGCTGACCCGGCGCCTGCTGGCGCGCGGGCGCGCGAACGTCGAGGAGGTCCGCGAGGAGAAGACCCTGCTGACCGGGCTCGGCGAGGCCATCGTGATGGCCCTGCCTCGGGTGCTCGCGGGGGAGGAGCCGGGCCCCGGGGAACCTCTCGACCGTTTCGTCGAGGCCCACGCCGTGGTCCGGGGCAGGCGCGACACCCCGGGCTTCCGGCGCGCGCTGCTGCCCCGCGTCGTCGCCGACGGCGACCCGCGCCTGCGCCGCTACTGGGACCTGTTCGGCGTGGTCACCGGCGAACGGGTCACGGGCGGCGCCGCGCACATCTGGCTGGTCGACGCGCTGGGACGCTCGGCCGGCTGACCCGGGGCATGCCGGCGCCGCGGCCGGGGAGGACGGAATAGACCCCCGTCCCCCGTGGTTGCGGGTAAGGTAATTGAAACTTCTACTATTTGGGAGGCCGGCATGCAGTTCGGGATCTTCTCGGTCGGCGACGTCACCACGGACCCGACCGACGGCCGCACCCCGTCCGAGGCGGAGCGGATCCGGGCCATGGTCACGATCGCGGAGCACGCCGAGCAGGCCGGGCTGGACGTCTTCGCGACCGGTGAGCACCACAACCCGCCGTTCGTGCCGTCCTCCCCGACGACCATGCTCGGGTACGTCGCGGCGCGCACCGAGCGGCTCGTGCTGTCCACCGCGACCACGCTGATCACCACCAACGACCCGGTGAAGATCGCCGAGGACTTCGCGATGCTCCAGCACCTGGCCGGCGGGCGCGTCGACCTCATGATGGGCCGCGGCAACACCGGGCCGGTCTACCCCTGGTTCGGCAAGGACATCCGCGACGGCATCCCGCTCGCGATCGAGAACTACCACCTGCTGCACCGGCTCTGGCGCGAGGACATCGTCGAATGGGAGGGCAAGTACCGCACGCCGCTCCAGTCGTTCACCTCGACCCCGCGGCCGCTGGACGGCGTGCCCCCGTTCGTCTGGCACGGCTCCATCCGCAGCCCCGAGATCGCCGAGCAGGCCGCCTACTACGGCGACGGGTTCTTCGCCAACAACATCTTCTGGCCGGCTGAGCACTTCCAGCGGCTCATCGGCCTGTACCGGCGCCGCTACGAGCACTACGGCCACGGATCCGCCGACCAGGCGATCGTCGGCCTCGGCGGGCAGGTGTTCATGCGGAAGAACTCGCAGGACGCCGTCCGCGAGTTCCGCCCCTACTTCGACAACGCGCCCGTGTACGGGCACGGCCCGTCGCTGGAGGAGTTCACCGCCGAGACGCCCCTGACCGTCGGCAGCCCCGAGCAGGTGATCGAGAAGACGCTGACCTTCCGCGACAGCTTCGGCGACTACCAGCGCCAGCTGTTCCTGGTCGACCACGCGGGACTGCCGCTGAAGACCGTCCTGGAGCAGATCGACATGCTGGGCGAGGAGGTCGTCCCGGTGCTGCGCCGCGAGTTCGCCGCGCTCCGCCCGGCCCACGTCCCCGACAGCGCGCCCGACCACGCCGCCCTCGTCGCCGCCAAGGCGGCCGCGGCGGCCGGTGAGGAGGTGGCCCGATGAGCGCGATCGCCGTGGTGTCGGCGGGGCTCGGGCGGCCCTCGTCCACCCGCCTGCTCGCCGACCGGCTCGCGGCGGCCGCGGCGGACGCCCTGCGCGCGCGGGGCTCCGCCGTCACCGTCGAGACGGTCGAACTGCGCGACCACGCGCACGCGATGGTCGACGCGGCGCTGACCGGCTTCCCCTCCGGCGCGTTCCGCGCCGCCGTGGAGACCGTCACCGGCGCGGACGGGATCATCGCCGTGACCCCCGTCTTCAACGCCTCCTACAGCGGCCTGTTCAAGACCTTCTTCGACGTCCTGGAGCGCGGCGCGCTGGAGGGCGCGCCGGTGCTGCTCGGCGCGACCGGGGGCACCGCCCGGCACTCGCTCGCGGTCGACTACGCGATGCGGCCGCTGATGGCCTACCTGCGCGCCGCCGCCGTCCCGACCGCCGTCTACGCGGCGTCGGAGGACTGGGGGAGCGCCGACGGCGACCTCGCCGACCGGATCGCCCGCGCGGGCGGGGAGCTGGCGGCGATGGTCGAGGGCCGCCCGGCCGCCGCGCGCGAGGACGGGTTCGAGAACCCGGTTCCCTTCGAGAACCTCCTGGCCGCCGGGCGCTGACCACTATTTCAGACTCGACTTATATAAGCCGAGCCTGTAGCTTACCGCCGTGCACGCCTTCGATGTCCTGGGCGACCCCGTCCGGCGCCGGATCCTGGAACTGCTCGCCGACGGCGAGCGGTCCTCCGGAGCCCTGTCGGCCGTCGTCCAGGAGGAGTTCGGGATCTCGCAGCCGGCCGTGTCGCAGCACCTGCGGGTTCTCCGGGACGCCGGGTTCGCGGCGGTCCGGGCCGAGGGGACGCGCCGGCTGTACTCGGTCGACCTCGCGCCGCTGCGCGAGGTCGACGCCTGGCTCGCCCCGTTCCGCCGGTTCTGGGAGCCGCGCCTGGACGCTCTCGCCACCGAACTGGCCCGGGGGCGGCGCGCACGACGCCGTGATCAGCGCGAACCAGGGAGCGGACCATGACCGAAGTGACCGGGGAGATCAACGCCGTGCGCCGCCGGGTCGGCGAGCGGGTCCTCGAGGCGGGCGCCGCCCGGACGGTCACCATCGCCAGGACGTATGACGCCCCCGTTGAGGACGTGTGGGACGCCTGTACCGACCCCGAGCGGATCCCGCGCTGGTTCCTGCCGATCTCCGGGGACCTGCGGCCCGGGGGCCGCTACCAGCTCGAGGGCAACGCGGGCGGCACGATCCAGCGCTGCGACCCGCCCCGCGCGCTGGACGCGACCTGGGAGTTCGCCGGCCAGGTGAGCTGGATCGAGCTGCGCCTGACCGCCGAGCCCGGCGGCCGGACCCGCTTCGCGCTGGAGCACGTCGCGCACGCCGATGATCACTGGGACGAGTTCGGTCCCGGCGCGGTCGGCATCGGCTGGGAACTGGGCATGCTCGCCTTGTCCCAGTACCTTCCGGCGGGACGGCTCGGCAGGCCGCGGATCGGGCCGGAATGGCCCGCGTCGGACGAGGGCCGGGCGTTCATCGCGCTCAGCGGCGAGCGCTGGCGCGCCGCCCACGCTGCCGCCGGCGTCGCGGAGGACGTGGCGGCCTCCTGCGCCGCCCGGACGATCGCCGCCTACACCGGAACCGTGGAATGATCTCCGTTCCGTGATCTCCTTCCCCGGTCTGGACGAGATCGACTGGTCCGCCCTCCGGCACCTCTACGGTTCCGCCGAGGACGTCCCCGGGCTGCTGCGGGCCGTCGCCGCCGAGGACGAGCCCGCCGGGGCCGTGGTGCCGCTGCAGAACGTGCTCTACCACCAGGGCGGAGTCGTGTGCTCCGCCGCGACGGCCGCCCTGCCTTACCTGGTCGGGCTGGCGGAGGCGCCGGACGTCGCCGACCGTCCGGGCGTTCTGGAGATCATCATGCTGCTCGCGGGCGAGGCGAACCGGCTGCCGCGGATCGACGCGGGCTGGCCGGACGCCTGGGCCGCCGCCCTGCCGCGCCTCACCGGCCTGCTGCGCGACCCCGCCGTCCACGTCCGCCGGGAGTTGACGATCACGCTGGCGGCGGCTGTGGCGGACGGGGACGCCGTCGTCACCGCGCTGCGCGGGCGCTGGGCCGGCGAGGACGACCGCGCCGTGCGGCTCGGGATCGTCCTCGCCGCCGGTGATCTCGCGCGAGGCTGCACGGCGGCGGTGCTGCCGGAGGCGCTCGCCTGGCTGCGCGACCTGCGCGAGGACGAGCACGCGCAGATCAGGATGGCCGCCGACCTGGCGCTGGCGCAGGCCGTCGGCGCCCAGCGGCCCGACCTCGGAATGCTCGTCGACGCGGTGCGCGGCGACATCGCGGCGTGGGAGGACGCCCCCTGGGTGGGCGGCGTGAGCGCCGATCTCGTCGAGTTCCACGGCGCCGGTGCGTCCCACCTGCTCGGCTGGATCGCCGGCCGCCTCCGGGAGGACGTGGTGGCGCGCACCGGGCTGGCCGCCGCGTTCCTGGGCGACCGCGACCCCGACCGGAGGGTCGGAGCGGCGCGGATCGCCGCGGACCTGCTCAGCCGATGGCGCTCACCGGCGGAGCGGCTGCTGCCCGGCCTGGCCGAACTGTCGGACGACCCGTCTCCCGCGGCCCGCGCCCGCGCGACCCATCTGCTCGCCGCCCTGGAAGAGGGGCCTCTCGACGATCCCGTGTCCGGGCGTTCGCGGGCCGACCTGCTGGCGGCCCGGCTGGACGATCGCGCGAGACTCTTCCACGAGGACGACGCGCGGATCTCCGACATCGCCGCCTGGGGGCTCGCCCGGCGGGGTGACCCCCGCTGCCTGCCCCGCCTCGTCGAGCGGCTCGGAGGCAGGATCGACCTGATCGACATCTCGTCCGGCAGATCCGCTCCGTTCACGCCGGCGCCGCCGCCGTTGCGCCACGTGCTCGCCCCTCTCGCCGCGCACGCGGACGTGCTGCTCCCGGCCGTCCGCGCACGGCTCGCCGACCCGGACGACTCCCGGGGCCTGGTGGAGGCGCTGGAGGAGTGGGGGCCCGCCGCGGCGCCCGCCGTCCCCGAACTCGTTCACCTGCTCGGCACCGCGCTCGCCGGACACGCCGCGCGGGCGATCGCCGCGATCGGCCCCGCCGCCGGGGACGCGGTGCCCGCGTTGCTACGACCCGCCGGACCCTTGGCCGAGGGGACGTCGCGGCGACCGAACCTCGTCCGGCGGTGGGCCGTCTGGAAGGTCACCGGCGACCACGCTGCGCTCCTCGCCGCCCTGGACGGGGCCTTCGAGCGCGGCGACACCTCCGGACCGCTCGAACTCGTCGCCGACCTCGGGCCGCTCGCCGCCCACCATGCCCCGCGCATGCGAACGCTGATGGATTCCCAATCCCCCTGGACGCGGGTCAAGGCCGCTTACGCCTACTACCGCCTCAGTGGGGACGGCGACGTCGCATCCCAACAGCTCTGGCCGGAGGTCCACGAACTGGCCCGAGGAACCTGCCGCCCGGTCGGCTGGGCGGCACTGCGCCACCTGACCCGGATCGGGTCCGCGTCGTCCAACCGCCCCTGGGTGCTGCGGGAGCTCCTCGATTCCGACGTCCGGCACCGCACCGGCAACGGATGGCGGGCGTTCACCGACGACCAGGAGCTTCGCGATCTGGCGGAACGACTGCTCGGCGGCGCGTAGGAGCCGCTGCCATGGCCGGGACACGCCCCGGGCGGCGGTCCTGGCCTCGGCGCCGTGACCGGGGAGAATGGGATCATGGACGTCCGGGTCGGCGTCCGGGTCGAGGGCGTCGTGCAGGGGGTCGGTTTCCGGCCGTTCGTGCACGGCCTCGCGACCGGCCTCGGGCTGTCCGGGCTGGTCGGCAACGACGCGGGCGGCGTGTTCATCGAGGTCGAGGGCGCCCCCGACAGGGTCGGGCGGTTCCTGGACGGGCTGCGCGCGCACCCGCCCCGGCTCGCCGTCGTCGAGCGGGTCACCACCCGCGAGCTGGCCGCCGAGGGTCCCGCCGGAGGACGCGGCGGATTCGCCATCGTGAGCAGCGTCGCGGACGCTCTCGCAGGCGGCGGCGGGGCCGGAGGCCACCGGAACGGTGGAGGCCCGAACGGGGACGGCTCGAACGGCGGCGGCGCGAGCGGCGAGGGCGCCGTGGCGGGACCTCGGCGCGCACTCGTGTCCGCGGACTCGGCGACCTGCGACGACTGCCTGCGCGAGCTGCGGGACCCGTCCGACCGGCGTTACGGGTACGCCTTCATCAACTGCACCGCCTGCGGGCCGCGCTTCACCATCGTCACCGGCGTCCCCTACGACCGGCCCAACACCACGATGGCGGGGTTCGCGATGTGCGAGCGATGCGCCGCCGAGTACGCCGACCCCTCCGACCGCAGGTTCCACGCCCAGCCCGTGTGCTGCCCCGCCTGCGGGCCGTCGCTCGCGCTGCGCCCGGCCGCCGGCGACCCCCTGCCGGCGGCGCGGGCGATGCTCGCCGACGGCGCGATCGTCGCGGTCAAGGGCCTCGGCGGCTACCACCTCGCCGCGCGCGCCGCGGAC
>NZ_CAACVB010000044.1 GCF_900659635.1 Actinomadura roseirufa
GGCGAGGCCGGCGGAGCCTACGCGGTGCTCGGCCGGCGCTTGGCGGCCGAGCTGCGCCGCCGCGGCCTCGACGCGCGGGCGCTGCCGACCGCGGGCAGCGTGCAGAACCTCGCGCTGCTCGCCGGCGGACGCGCCGAGCTCGGGTTCGCGCTGGCCGACAGCGCCGACCTCGCCGTGCGGGCCGAGCACCGGCCGGTGGCGGCGCTGGCGCGGATGTACATGAACTACGTTCACCTCGTCGTGCCCGCGGGGTCCCCGGTCCGCGCGCCCGCCGGGCTGGCCGGACGGCGGGTGTCGACGGGGGCGGTGTCGTCGGGCACCGCCGTGACCGCCGGGCGGGTCCTGGCCGCGGCCCGGCTCGCCGTGCCCGCCCGCACGGTCGCGCTCGGCCTGGAGGCGTCCCTGCGGGCCCTGCTCGCGGGGGAGATCGCGGCGTTCTTCTGGTCGGGCGGCGTGCCGACCCCGGCCCTGGCCGCCTTCGCGCGGTCGACGCCGGTCCGCCTCCTCGCCCTGGACGGCCTCGTCCCGGCGCTGCGCCGCGCGCACGGCCCGGTGTACGAGGTCGCGGCCGTCCCGGCGGGCGAGTACGGGAGCACCGGCCCGGTCCCCACGGTCGGCACGCCGAGCCACCTGGTGTGCGCCGCGTCGCTGCCCGCCGCCGCGGCGTTCGCCGTCACGCGGATCCTGTTCGCCCGCCGGGACCGGCTCGAGGCCCCCGACGCGCCCGGCGGCCGCCTCGACCGGCGCTACGCGATCGGCACCGGCGCCGTCCCGCTGCACCCCGGCGCCGCCCGCTACTACCGCTCCGCCTACGGCTGACCCGCGTCCGCCCCGTCGCCGGAGGGCGGCCGCAGCCGCAGCTCGACGACGAGGCCCGCCGGGACGTTCGGCAGCAGCCGCAGGGAGCCGCCGCACGCGCGGGCGAGGTCGGCGGCGATCGCCAGGCCGAGCCCGCTGCCCGGGACGTTCGCGTGCCCGGGGCCGCGCCAGAACCGGCGGAGGGCGGCCGCGCGCCCCGCCTCGGGAAGGCCCGGCCCGTCGTCGGCGACGCGCAGCACGCATCCGTCCAGCCGCACCGTGACCGTCCCGCCCGCGGGGACGAACTTGTGCGCGTTGTCGAGGGCGGTGTCGGCGACGCGGGCGACGGCGCCGGGCACGGCGTGGACGCGGGCGGCCTCCGGCAGGCGCACCCGCAGGGTCAGGCCCATCGCGCCGAACACCTCCAGCCAGCCCGCCAGCCGGGGCCGCAGCTCGGCGGCCGCGTCCACGTCACGGGCGGCGAGGCCGGAGTCCACGCGCGCGAGCGTGAGCATCCCGTCCACCAGCGCGCCGAGGCGGTCGATCTCCGCCATCGCCTCCGCGTGCTCGGCGGCGCCGCCCGCGTCCAGGTGCGGCCGCAGGTTCTCCAGCCGCAGCGACAGGACGGCCAGCGGTGTGCGCAGCTCGTGGGAGGCGTCGGCGGCGAAGGCGCGCTGCCGCTCCAGGGCCGCCGACACCGCCTCGGCCATCGCGTCGAAGCGGGCGCGCAGCCGGCGCAGCTCGGCGGGCCCGGCGCCGGCGCCGACGCGCGCGTCCAGGCGGCCGCCCGCGATCGCTCGGGTGGCGCGGTCGAGCTCGGTGACCGGCCGCAGGATCCAGCGGGCCAGCCCCCGCGCGGCGAGCGTGGAGCAGCCGAGGACGGCGAGCCCGCCGAGCGCCAGCGCCGCCCAGACCAGGCCGATGTCGCGGCGGGCGCGGCCGGTCGGGGCGAGCAGCAGCACCGCCCCCGACACCTGCGCGTCCCGGCCGGACGGCTCGGCGACCAGCACCGCGCGGGGACCGAGCGGACCCAGCGGCGGCAGGTCCTCGGTCGTGCGGCCCGACAGGGCGGTGCGGGTGGCCGGGGCGTCGTCGACGTCCATGCGGCCCGCCTCGGCGACCAGCGCCCCGTCCCGGTCGCGGATCCGCACTGCCGCCCCGTACAGCTCGGCGTACCGGGTGATCTCCGGGAGCAGCGCGGCCCGGTCGCCCTCGCGCGCCGCCCGGTCGGCCAGCTCGGCGAAGCGCGTGGCGTCCGCGCGCCGGTCGAGCAGCAGCCGGGTCGCGCGGTGCGAGGCGTAGGCGAGCCCCAGCGGCACCGCCAGCGCCGCGACCACCAGGACGATCAGTACCGTGAACGTCGCGACGAGCCGCCGCCTCATCCGCCGCCGGCCCCGCCGCGCCCGCCGCCGAGCCGGTAGCCCGTCCCGCGGACCGTCTCCACGAGTTCCGGCCGGCCCGTCTTGGACCGGACGCCCGCCACGTGCACGTCCAGCGACCGCGACGCCGACAGCAGCGAGTCGCCCCACACCTCGTCGAGGATCTCCTCCCGTCCCCGCACGACGCCCGGTTCCCGCGCCAGCAGGGCCAGGACGTCGAACTCCCGGCGGGTCAGCGGCACGGCGCGCCCCGCGACGGTCACCGTCCGGGCGCCGAGGTCGATGCGGACGTCGCCGGCCGCCACGACGGGGGCGCGGTCGGGCAGCCGCCGGGTGCCGCGGCGGACCACCGCCTCCATCCGGGCCATCAGCTCCGCGGTCCGGAACGGCTTGACCAGGTAGTCGTCGGCGCCCGAGCGCAGGCCCCGCAGCACGTCCCGCTCCCCGGTCCGGGCGGTCAGCACGATGATCGGCACGGTGGACCGCCGGCGCACCCGGCGCAGCGCCTCCAGCCCGTCCATGTCGGGGAGCCCGAGGTCGAGCAGCACCACGTCGGCCCCGCCCGCCAGCCGGAGGGCGTCCACGGCCAGCGCCGCGCGCTCGACCCGGTGCCGGTGCCGGGTGAGCGCGGTGGCCAGCGCGCCCGCGAGCCGCTCGTCGTCCTCGACCAGGAGAACCCGCATGACGACCAGCCTAGGCGCGCACCGGGACATCGGCCGCCGTCCTCTCGCCGTCGGTCAGCGCCGCGTCCCGCGTCTCGCGCATGCCCAGGTAAACGGCGAGCGACACCGCCGCGCACCCCGCCACGTACCAGAAGAAGCCCGACTCGGCGCCGGCCTTCTTGAACCACAGCGCCACGTACTCGGCCGTCCCGCCGAACACGGCGTTGGCGATCGCGTACGGCAGCGCCACGCCCAGCGCCCGGACCCGGGTGGGGAACATCTCCGCCTTCACCACCGCGTTGATCGAGGTGTAGCCGGTGACGATGACCAGCCCGGCGAGCGCGGGCACGAGCGCCCCGCCGAACCCGGTGACGCTCCCGAGCGCCGTCATGAGCGGCACGGTGCCGACCGTCGCGCCGATGCCGAAGGCGATGAGCGGCGGGCGCCGCCCGATCCGGTCCGACAGGGCGCCCGCGAGCGGCTGGAGCAGCATGAACGCCGTCAGCGCGCAGAAGCTCACCAGGGACGCCGTGCTCTTGGGCAGGCCCGCGGTGTTGGACAGGTACTTGGTCAGGTACGTGGTGTAGGTGTAGTAGGCGATCGTCCCGCCCATCGTCAGCGCGATGACGAGGACGGCCTGCCGCCGGTGCGCGAGCAGCTCGCGGAGCGTGCCGCGGCCGCCGGCGTGCCCGTCCTGCTCCTCGTAGGCCGAGGTCTCCAGCAGGCGCCGCCGCAGATAGAAGATCACCGCCGCGCCGGCGGCGCCCACGGCGAAGGGGACGCGCCAGCCGTAGGACGTCAGCGCCTCCTCCGACATCGTCCGCTGCAGGACGATCTGCAGCCCGAGGCCCGCCAGCTGCCCGGCCGTCATCGACACGTACTGGAAGCTGGAGGCGAGTCCGCGCCGGCCCGGCGGCGCCGCCTCGGTCAGATAGGTGGCGCCGGCCGCGTACTCGCCGCCGACCGACAGCCCCTGCAGGAGCCGCGCCGCCAGCAGGACGAGCGCGCCGAGATAGCCCACCGCCCCATAGGTGGGCGCGACCGCGATGAGCAGCGCGCTCCCGGACATCAGCGACACCGTGAGCGTGAGCGCCGCCTTGCGCCCGCGCCGGTCGGCGTACCGCCCGAGAATCCAGCCCCCGACCGGGCGCATGAAGAACCCCACGGCGAAGATTCCCGCGGTGTTGAGCAGCCGCGCGGTGTCGTCGCCCTTCGGAAAGAACGCCGACGCGAAATAGGGGGCGAAACTGGCATAAACAAACCAGTCATACCACTCGACCATGTTGCCGATGGAGCCGCCGAACACGGCCCTCCACGGCATGCGGGCGGGAGACGTAGTCACGGGTGACCTCCTGCGTACGAGCCACGACAGCTCGGAGCCTCACCCGCGCCCAGCCCAGCGTCCACCCCAGAGCCCGGTTTCCTAACCTCCCGTTAAGCTCGGTCCCCAAAGCCGATCGGCAATGCGGAGATGAAGCCGCCAGGCCGACCCGGGGACCTGCTCACCTGGATTTATCGAGAGGAATTGCCTTTTCCGTGCCGGGAGCATCACCGGAAAGGTCGGGGAACTCCGAGAGACATGCGCCGGGCGGGCTGTGTGGAGGAGGCCGCCCGGCGTAGTCGTCGTTGGCGTTCGGGGTGGCGGTGGCGGCGCCGGTTCGCGTGCGTGGCCGGGTTGGCTATCGGAGCGCCGCTCCGGATATATTCGGAGCACTGCTCCGATAATGATCCACCCATGCTGAGAGGCGACGACGATGCCGACGACGATGAAGGCCATCCGGCTGCACGAGCACGGAGGCCCCGAGGTGCTGCGCCACGACGACGTCCCGGTTCCCGAGCCGAAGCCGGGGGAGGTGCTCGTTCGTGTTCACGCGGCCGGCGTCAACCCCCCGGACTGGTACCTGCGCGGCGGGCTGACCAACGTGCCCGCGAAGCTGAGGCCGAAGCTCGACCTGCCCGTGATTCCGGGGACGGACGTGTCCGGCGTCGTCGAGGCCGTCGCCGCGGACGTGGACGACTTCTCCGTCGGCGACGAGGTCTTCGGCCTCATCCGCTTCCCCGGCTTCCGGGGCGGCGGGTACGCCGAGTACGTGGCCGCGCCCGCGTCGGACCTCGCGCGCAAGCCGGCCGGCGTCGATCACGTGCACGCCGCCGGTGCGCCCATGGCCGGGCTGACCGCCTGGCAGTTCCTGATCGAGGTCGGGCACGATCACCCGTCGCCCTTCCAGGCGGCGCGGCACCGCCCGATGACGATCGAGCCCGGGACGAAGGTGCTCGTCAACGGTGCGGCGGGGGGCGTGGGGCACTTCGCGGTCCAGCTGGCGAAAGGGAAGGGCGCCCATGTCATCGCGGTGGCGTCGGGCGCGCACGAGTCGTTCCTGCGCGAGCTCGGCGTCGATGAGTTCATCGACTACACCAAGAGCCGTCCCGAGGAACTGGTCAGCGGCGCCGATCTCGTTCTCGACACCGTCGGCGGCCGTGAGAGCCGCCGTCTCCTGCGCGCGCTCAGGCGCGGCGGGGCCCTGTACCCGGTGTTCTTCGGCGAGTACGACGACGAGGAGAACGCGAAGCTGGGCGTGACGGTCTCGGGCGTCCAGGTCCGCTCGAACGGCGCGCAGCTCGCCGAGCTGGGGCGCCTGCTCGACACGGGCGAGGTCCGCGTCGCGATCGACGGGACGTTCCCGCTGGCCGACGCGCGGGTGGCGCACGAACGCGCGGCCCTGGGGCACATCCAGGGCAAGATCGTGCTCACGGTCGCCCGGTAAGGGTCCCCGACGCAGATCAACGGTTCGAGGTCGAGCCCCGCCGTTTCCCCTGGCACGACCGATACGGCCGGGGGAGGCGGCGCGTCCGCCCGCCCGGCCGCCCGGTGGGATCGGTCCGGAAGAGGTGCTCCCACGCGCCGGACCGGGACCGGCCATCGTGGATCTTCCGGTTTCGTCGGCGCGGGCGGTCCCCGTCCGGCTAGACAGGGGCCTCCGAGATCTTGAGGTGTGCGAGGAGCGACCTGTGATGTCCAATGCGTGGGAGAACGAGCTGGCCGGTGGGTTCGAGGCGTTGCTGGGACGGCCCCTCGGCGCGTACCCGGCGGAGGCGGAGTACGCCGTCTACTGCTGGGACGACGAGACGTCGGCCATGATGATGGAGAGCTTCCTCGGAGGGAGCCTCGACCTGGCGGCGATCGCGCGGGGCGAGCTGCCCGGAGGCGAGGGCGGCGGCGAGGGCGGCGGCGAGATGCCGTTCGGCTGGGATCAGTGGGACCTCGACCCCGGACGGTCGCTGTGGTTGTTCGACGAGGGCGCGTTCGAGCTGTTCGGCGCGGCGATCGGCGAGGAGTTGCGCGGCGTTTCCACCGTCCATGACGGGGCGTCGGCGGTCTCAGGGGCCGACTTCGCGCGCGTGCTCGCCGCGCATGGCGGCGAGCTGGAAGGGATCGAGGCCGGCGAGCTGGCGTTCCGGGGGCGGTGGCTGCAGCGCGCCCGCACCGACGGCACGCTGTTCGACGCGATGCGCACCGCGACGTGGACCATGGCCGGGCCCGAGCATCTCGCCTCCCTCAGCCCGGGAGCGGAGGTGGAACCGGAGCGGGACGAGGCCCTGGCCGGGGTCTCCGACGCGAGGCTTCGCGATCACCTGCGGATGCTGTGCCTGACGGCGCACTGGGCGCGCGGCGACGGCGCCTACTTCCTCGGTGCGGGCGAGTATCCGCCGGAGCTGCGGTGGATCGCCGACCAGCCGGGCCACGAGCCGGTGGCGGGGTGGGAGTTCGGAGAGGGGCAGGGGTCCTCGGGCGTCTTCGCTGTCAAGGCGCCGATCGGGCCTCAAAGCTGACGGACACGGTTCTGTCTGACGTCACATAGGTCCGGGGCCTTCCGCTCGGCCCGGCGCCGCCACCTGGGCGGGCTCGGTGCACGGGTGTCTCCGGCGCCGGGCTCGGGTGTGGGCACGAAAAAACCTACGTGGTAGTATGTCCTCCCCAGGTCAGGCAGAAATGAGTTCACATGCGCGAAGTCGTCATCGTCGATGCGGTCCGGTCCGCTGTCGGCAAGCGCAACGGCGGGCTGGCCCGCAAGCACTCGAACGAGCTGCTCGGCGACGTCCTCGCCGCGCTTCTCCAGCGAAACGGCCTCACCGGTGCCGAGGTCGACCACGTCGTCGGCGGATGCGTCCTCCAACTCGGCATGCAGGCCGCGAACGTCACGCGCAACGCGTGGCTCACCGCGGGCCTGCCGCTGGAGGTGCCGGCGGTGACGGTGAACGCCCAGTGCGGGTCGTCACAGGAGGCCCATCTGGTGGCGCAGGCCATGATCGCGGGTGGTCTCGCCGATGTCGCGATCGCCTGCGGCGTCGAGACGATGAGCCGGATCCCCCTCGGCAGCACCATTCCCGCGGACGGGTCGTACGGCGACCCCCGCGGCGGCAGGTACGCCGAGGTCTACGAACCCACGATCCAGTTCGAGGGGGCCGACCGCATCGCCGAGCGCTGGGGGCTGAGCCGCCGGGAGCTCGACGAGTTCGCGAAGAACTCTCAGGACCGGGCCGCGCTCGCGTGGGAGCGGGACCGTTTCGGTTCCCAGATCGTCCCCGTCGACGCCCCGGTCGCCGACGCGAACGGCGAGATCGTCGGAACGGCGACGATCACGCGGGACGAGGGGCTCCGGCCGACGACGCTCGAGGGCCTCGCCGGACTGAGGCTCAACCAGCCCGGCCGGACTCCGGCGAGCCTTCACACCGCCGGGAACTCGTCCCAGATCTCCGACGGGGCCAGTGCGGTGCTGCTGATGAGCAGGGAGAAGGCGGACCTTCTCGGGCTCCGCCCGCGGGCGCGCGTCGTCGACTCGGTCCTGGTCGGCTCCGATCCCGTCCTCATGCTCACCGGGCCGATTCCGGCGACCGCGAAGATCCTGGCGCGGACCGGGCTCGCGATGTCCGACATCGACGTCGTCGAGATCAACGAGGCGTTCGCCTCGGTCGCCTGCGCGTGGGCGAAGGAGTACGGCGCGGACATGGACCGGGTGAACGTCAACGGCGGAGCGATCGCCCTCGGCCATCCGCTCGGCGCGACCGGGACGGTCCTGATCACCAAGGCGCTCTACGAGCTCGAGCGCACCGGCGGCCGCCACGGGCTGATCACGATGTGCTGCGGCGGCGGGCTCGGCACGGGAACGATCCTCGAACGACTGCCCGAGGCCCGCCCGTGACCCCCACCGGCGCCGGATCGTCCGGCGTCAGCCTCAGGGGGGACGCGGCGTTCCCGCGGAACGCCCCCGACAGGGAAGGGACCCGATGATCGACACCACGCCGCGGCCTTGGATGACCGGCGACGCCGCCGACCTCTTCGAGATGGCCACGGACTTCTTCGACCGCGAGATCCCGGCGAACAGGGCGAAATGGGAAGCGCAGCACCAGGTCGACCGCGACTTCTGGCTCAAGTGCGGTGAGCTCGGCCTGCTGTGCGCGAGCGTCCCCGCCGAGTACGGCGGTGGCGGTGGCAGCTTCCTGCACCAGGCGACGATCCAGGAGGCCTACGCGCGTCTCGGCGACCGGTCGTGGGGCAACTCGATGCACAGCGGGGTCGTCGCCGACTACATCCACGAGTACGGGACGGAGGAGCAGCGGCGGCGCTGGCTGCCGAAGATGGCCACCGGTGAGCTCATCGGGGCCCTGGCCATGACCGAGCCGTCCGCCGGATCCGACCTGAAGGCGAT
Source organism: Actinomadura roseirufa (assembly GCF_900659635.1). Classification (GTDB taxonomy): domain Bacteria; phylum Actinomycetota; class Actinomycetes; order Streptosporangiales; family Streptosporangiaceae; genus Spirillospora; species Spirillospora roseirufa. The sequence goes on from NZ_CAACVB010000044.1 coordinate 8,548, forward strand.
TCGCACCCGGGCGGTGCGCACGGACCAGGGGTGGCGCGTCAGCGGGTCCAAGATCTTCATCACCAACGGCGGCAGCGCCGATCTCGTCGTCGTCGCCTGCTCCACCGACCCGTCGAAGGGCGCCAAGGGGATCTCCCTGATCGTCGTCGAGACCCGGGACGCGGCCGGCTTCACCCGGGGACAGCCCCTGGAGAAGATCGGTCAGCACGGCGCGGACACGAACGAGCTCTTCTTCGACGACGTCCTCGTTCCGGAGGAGAACCTCCTCGGCGCGGAGGGCGGCGGCTTCGCGATGATGATGCACAGGTTGCCGCAGGAGCGGCTGATCGTGGGCATCACCGCGGTCGCCGCGACCGAGCTGGCGCTCGCGGTCACCACGGATTACGTGAAGAACCGCGAGGCGTTCGGCGGCACCCTGATGGACAAGCAGCACATCCGCTTCGAGCTCGCCGAGTGCGCCACGCTCGCCACGGTCGCCCGCACCTTCCTCAACGAGTGCATGGCCACCCACCTGTCGACCGGGCTGGACCTCACCACGTCGGCGATGTGCAAGTGGTGGCTCACCGACGTCCAGTGCCAGGTGATCGACAAGTGCCTGCAGCTGCACGGCGGATACGGCTACATGACCGAGTACACGATCGCCCGGCTGTACGCCGACGCCCGGGCGCAGCGCATCTACGGCGGCACCAACGAGATCCAGAAGGAACTGATCGCCCGGTCCCTGTGACCCCGGCGAGAACGGCCGCCACGCAGCGGGACCGCGCCGTCCGGTGGGCGTGGTCCGGCATCGGAAACGATCGAAGGACTCCAGCATGACCGCCTCCGCGACCAGTGCCCCCCGGCACTTCGGCGACATCGACGCCTTCCGCGCCCGCGCCGGCGAGGAACTCGGCGTCGGCGAGTGGTTCGAGATCGATCAGGATCGCGTCGACGCCTTCGCCGAGACGACCGGGGACCATCAGTGGATCCACGTCGACCCCGCGCGGGCGGCCGAGGGTCCCTACGGCGCGCCGATCGCCCACGGCTACCTGACGCTGTCCCTGATCCCGGTCCTGGCCGGCCGGATCTTCACCGTCGGCGGCGTCCGGATGTCGATCAACTACGGGCTGAACAGGGTGCGCTTCCCGCAGCCGGTGACGGTCGGTTCCCGGATCCGGGCCCGCGCCGCCCTGGTCGGCGTCGAGGACACCGCCTCGGGCGTCCGGGCCGTCATCCGCTACACGATCGAGATCGACGGCCGGGACAAGCCGGCCTGCGTCGCCGAGCACGTCCGCCTCATGGTGCCGTGAGGGCCGCCGCCTGAGCCCGGCGCGCGCTCAGTCCTTCACCAGACGCACGACCGACACGAAAGAGGAGAGTCCATGGGTCGCTACGAGGGGCGGATCGCCCTCATCACCGGGGCCGCACGCGGCATCGGGTTCGGGATCGCCTCCCGCCTCGCCGCGGAGGGCGCGTCGGTCGCCGTGGTCGACCTCGACGCGGACGCGGCCGCCGAGGCCGCCGGCAGGCTGCCGGTGACCACGGGCGCGAAGGTCATCGACATCGCCGCCGACATCGGCGGGGGAGAGGCGGCCGAGGCGGCGGTCGCCCGGGCCGTGGCGGAGCTGGGCGGTCTCCACGTGCTGGTGAACAACGCCGGAGTGACCCGCGACAACCTGATCCACAAGATGACCGAGGACCAGTGGGACACGGTCATGGGCGTGCACCTCAAAGGCGCGTTCCTGATGTCCAGGGCGGCGCAGCGGCATTTCGTGGCGCAGCGGTACGGCAAGATCCTCAACCTCTCCAGCACCGCCGCGTTCGGCAGCCGCGGTCAGGCCAACTACTCGACCGCGAAGATGGGCGTGCAGGGCCTCACCCGCACGCTCGGCCTCGAGCTCGGCCCGTTCGGCGTCAACGTCAACGCGATCGCGCCCGGCTTCATCGCCACCGAGATGACCGACGGCGCCGCGCGCGGGCTCAAGCTGGGCGTCGAGGAGTACCGCCAGATCAGGGCCGAGCGGAACCCGGTCAGGCGCATCGGCTTCCCCGAGGACGTCGCGGCGGCGGCGGCGTTCCTGTGCAGTGACGAGGCGTCCTACATCACCGGGCAGACGCTGGTCGTCGACGGCGGCGGCAAGCTGTGAGCGGGGCTCCGGCCGGCACCTCGGAACGATCCTACGCAGTCGTATGCTCTATGCCCGGGAGGCCGGAATGCACTTCGCCCTTTCGGAGGATCAACGCGTCCTCCAGCACACGGCCGACGAGGTCACGGCGCGGGTGCTCGCGGACTCGCCGGTGGGGGACGCGCGCACGGACGGAGGCGCGCTGCGCGCCCGACTGTGGTCGACCCTGGTCGAGCTCGACCTCGTCGGGCTGCTGGTCCCCGAGCAGCAGGGCGGCGCGGGCGGTTCACTGACCGACGCCTGCGTCGTCGCCGAGGTGCTCGGCCGCCACATCGCGCCCGTCCCGTACGTCGGAACCGCCATCGCGGCGGCGGCGCTGCTCCGCTTCGCGGGCGGCCCGCGGGAGCCGCTCGCCCGTCTGTGCCGTGGCGAGGCGTACTCGGTCCTCCTCGGCGGACGGCTCCAGGATCCGGTCGGGACCGCCACCGTGGCGTTCGACTGGGTCGAGGGCGCTCGGGGCGTCGTGCTCTCCCCGGACGGGCTCGCCGCGGTGCACGACCTCCTGGACATCGACCCGCTCACGGACGTCGATCCGCTGCACCGCCTGTGCGGCGTGCGGCCCGTCCCGGCGGGCGCCGCCTCCGGTGAGGGGGCGCGCAGGGCGCGGGCGGCGGCGTGGACCGGAGCCGCGGCCCTCCTGACCGGTCTCGCCGACGGAGCGTTGCGCCAGGCGGCCGGCTACGCGCGGCAGCGCGAGCAGTACGACCGCCCGATCGGCTCGTTCCAGGCCGTGCAGCATCTCTGCGCCGACATGCTCGTCGACGTCGAGACCTCGCGCTCGATCACCTACGGCGCCTCCTGGGCGGCCGAACACGCCCCGATCGACGAGGCGGAGCGGGTGGCCGCGGCCGCCAAGGGCCATGCCGGCGCGGCCGCGATCAGGGTCTGCGAGAACGGCGTCCAGGTCCTCGGCGGGATCGGCGTGACCGAGGAGCACGATGCCCACCTCCGTTTGCGCAGTGCCCATCTGCACAACGCGGTATTCGGCAACACGGACGCGCCATTGATGCTGCTCGCCGGCCGCGTCCTCGACCAGGCATGAGGGCGATCACACATGGACCTTCGCGACTCCCCTGAAGAAGCCCGTTTCCGAGCACGGCTGCGCGCCTGGCTCGAGGAGAATCTGCCGTCCGAGCCGGAACCGGTCGTGCTCGCCGAGCGCTGGCCCTACATGCGCGAGTTCGGGCAGCTCCTGTACAGGAGCGGCTGGGTCGCCCTGTCGTATCCGAAGGAGGTCGGAGGCCAGGGGCTCGGGCCGATGGAGGAGGCGATCCTCAGCGAGGAGCTGGGCAGGGCCAACGCCCCCAGCCTGCTTCCGCTCGGTCACCTCGGGCGGCCCCTGCTCAGCCACGGCACCGAGGAGCAGCGGCGCCGTTACCTGCCGCCGCTGCTCGCCTCCGACGAGATCTGGTGCCAGGGGTTCTCGGAGCCGCAGGCGGGCTCCGACCTCGCCGCGCTGCGGACCCGTGCGGTCCGTGAGGACGGCGCGTGGGTGCTCAACGGGCACAAGACCTGGACGAGCTACGGCGCGTTCGCCGACTTCTGCCTGCTGCTCGCCCGGACGGATCCGGACGCCGTCCGGCACCGTGGAATCTCGGCGTTCATCGTTCCGCTGAGCACGCCGGGGGTGACCGTCCGCCCGATCGTGCTGGCCAACGGGGACGAGGAGTTCGCCGAGATCTTCCTGGACGACGTGCGCGTCCCGGCGGCGAACCTCCTCGGCCGGCCGAACGGGGGCTGGCGGATCGCCATGGACGTGGTGAACTACGAGAGGGGCGCCGTCGAGACCGGGTACCTGCCGAAGTTCGAGCGCTACCTCTCCGAGCTGGCCGCGGTCGTCAAGGCGCGGACGCCGGGCCCCGACCGGGCCACGCTGCGCGCGCTCGGCGAGTGCGCGGCCGCGCTGGAGACGCTGCGGATGCACTGCCTGCGCACCCTGAGCGAGCGCGTCTCGGGGGCGCCCCCCGGTCCGGAGAGCTCGGTGGACAAGCTGCTCATGACCGCGGTGGAGCAGAAGCTGATGGCGCTCGGCCTCAGCCTGCTGCCCGACGTCACCGCGCCGGGCCGCGCCGAGTGGTTCGACCGCTACCTCTACGGCCGTGCCGGCAGCATCTACGGCGGATCGGCCCAGATCCAGCGGAACATCCTCGCCGAGCGGCTGCTGGGCCTGCCGCGAAGCCCCGGATAGCCGGCGGGGCGCCGAGCGGCGGGGGCACCGGGGCGGACGGCCTCGGCCGGCGGTCCGGTGCCCGCGGTCAGGCGAGGACGCCGCGGACGGCGTACTCGGCCAGTTCCGCGGCGGTCCGCGATCGCTCGGCCGCGGTGTCCTTCGGCCCACCGGGGCGGAACCAGGTGTGCATCCAGTTCACGGTGCCCAGCATGGCCTTGACGAGGACGTTCACGTCGCCGCCGCGGAACACGCCGGTCTCGACGCCCTCCTTGACGACGGCCACGTAGTACGCCTCGAACTGCCGGCGCATCTTCAGGATCTGCGCCATCTGCTCGTCCTTGTTGCGGCCCTCGCTGGCGAGGTTCATCTCGATCTGGTACTGCGCCGGACCCATGTAGTTGGCCCGGTTCATGAGGTGCATCGCGTGGTGGTGCACCATCTCGCGCAGCTTCTGCTCCGGGCCGAGATCCTCCCGCTCGGCGGTCGGCCCGACCGCCTCCAGCGCCCACTCCAGCGCCTGCAGATGGATCCCGATGAACAGGTCGCCCTTGGTCCGGAAGTAGTGGTAGATCCGGCCCTTGGTGCAGCCGAGCACATCGGCCACATCGTCGATCGAGGTGGCCGAGTACCCCCGTTCCGAGAATGCCGTGGCCGCCGCGTCCAGGATCTCTCGCGCGCTCGCGTGCCGCTTGGAGTCCAGGTTCCCCGTACGTCCTTGGGCGAAGGTTCGCATGGCGACATACTACTCGGCCGGATGAAAGCGGAGGAGCGCCCGCCGTTTCCGCGGCCGTCATCTACCGGCCGTTCGCCGCCTCCCGCCAGCAGGGTAGGGCCAAGCGTGCGCGCGCCGCCTCCCCCACTCCCGTTTCCCGGCCGAAAGACGAGATCCGGCTGGTCCCGGGAACGGAAAAACCTACGTGGTAGTATGTTCGCGTGCGAACGCCGGACGAGGCTCGTCCGGCGCGGAGCATGTGAGGGGCGACTCGATGCGCGCTGACCATCCGCACACCGCGACGGGCGACCCGGGTCCGGGCGCGAGGAGATCCGGGCACGTCGACCCTGAGGCCGGAGTCGGCGGACTCCTCGAACTGGAACAGGTCGAGCCGCTCGTCTTCCGCGGCCGGGCCCACGCGGGCGAACGCGTCAGGTTGTACGGCGGCGAGGTCGCGGCCCAGGCGATGCTGGCGGCCGGCCGGACGGTGCCGCCGGGGCGGGCGCTCAACTCGCTCGGCGCCTACTTCCTTCTCCCGGGCGACTCCACGGTGCCCGTCACCTACGAGGTCGGGGTGGCGCGGGACGGGGGCACCTACAGCACCCGCACGGTGGAGGCGCGCCAGCCGGGCGGCCCGATCCTGCTGGCCACGGCGTCGTTCCAGAGTCCGGAGCGCGGGCTGGGTCATCAGGTGGCGCCTGATCCGGTACGGATGCCCGAGGATCTGCCGCCGCTGGAGGAGGCCCTGGCGTACGACCCGCCGACTCTGGCCTGGATCTCCGAGGTGACCGACAGGCTGCCCGTCGAGGTCCGGTTCCCCGACGGGGCCCTGCATCGTCCGGGCGCGAGCGGGCACATCGCCGCGCTGCGCGTGTGGCTGCGCACCCGGCACGCGCTCAAGGGCCCGCCGGACGTTCACGCCGCCGGTGTGGTCTACCTCTCCGACCTGCTGATGCTCGTGGCGAGCCTGCGACCGCATCCGCACCGCATCGCCGACGGGGACGTGTGGTTCGCCACGATCGGCCACTCGGTCGTCCTGCACGCACCGGCGCGCGCCGACGACTGGTTGCTCTACGAGGTCGAGAGCGACTGGGCGGGCGACGGGCGCTGCCTGACGCGCGGCCGGCTGTTCGACAGGGCCGGGAGCCTGTGCGCGAGCACGACCCAGGAGGCCGTCCTTCGCGTCCGCGAAGCGGGCTGAGCGGGGCCGGCGGCGGCCGGGGAGGCCGTTGACGTGCTACAACCTACTGAGTAGCATGTTTTTTTAGTGACGCACACCACTGCACCGACGTGCAGGACGCTCCGAGCCCAGGGCCTGCGCCCGGCCGGGTCAGACGTGCGGGTGAAGCGTCGCGAACACAGGTGCCGGGCGGACGACGCCCGGCGAGCCGAAAAGAGATGCCATGAGAACAACCCCCAGGGGCTCCGTCGCCGCACTCGCCACCGGCGCGCTCTGCCTCACGATGCTGGCCGCCTGCGGCGGCGACGGCGGGAACGCCGAGGCGAAGGGCGGCGCCGCCTCGTCGGGCGCGGCGAAGGCCGTGATCAGCGAGGCGGAGACGGCGTTCGCCGAGTACACCAGGCCGCGGCCAGCCTCCCCGGTCCCGCCGCTCCCGTCGCCGGCACCCGGCGGCAAGCGCCTGGCGGTGGTCACGTGCTCGCTTCCGGTGTGCGTCACCCTCACCCAGGGCGCCGAGGAGGCCGCGCGCAAGCTGGGGTGGAAGGTCTCGACGCTGCAGTCCAACAGCACGCCCCAGGGCTACGTCTCGGTGATGAACCAGGTGGCCGCGGACCCGCCGGACGCCCTCGCCTACATCCCGGCCGTGCCGGACTCCTCGATCCAGCCGCAGCTGGCCAAGCTCAAGGCCGCCGGTACGAAGATCTCGGAGATCGCCCCGCTCGGCGCCGGCCTGACGCCGGACGGTCCCGTCCGCGCCGTCGTGTTCGGCCAGAAGGACTCCGCGCTCACCGGAACGCTGATGGCCCAGTCGGTGGTGGCGGACGCGAACGGCCCGGCGAAGTCGGTGTTCGTCTGGGACCCGTCCTTCGTCGGGGCGTGGGGGCCGATCAAGGACGCCTACAAGAAGGTGATGAAGGAGGCCGGGGGTTCGGCCGGGATCCTGGACGTCTCGAACGCCAACATCGGCAAGACGGTCCCGGGCCAGATCGTCAGCTACCTCCAGGCCCACCCGGACACCAGGTACGTCGCGCTGGCGGTCGTCGACTACAACGCCGGGCTCGACGCCGCCCTCCGGGCCGCGGGCCTGGCCGGCAAGGTCAAGATCCTCAGCCGCGCCGCCGACGCGGCCTCGCTGAAGGCGATCCAGGCCGGGACCCAGTGGGCCTCGGTCGGGCTGGAGCTCGCCGCCGGCGGCTACCGCGCCGTCGACCAGCTGATCCGGCTGATGACGGGCGTGCCGCTCGGCGACCGGGCCGACGCCCCCGGATGGCAGCAGATCTACGTCAAGGGCAACGTGACCCAGACCAGCGACAAGCCCGAGCCGCCGGACTACGCGCGGACGTACTTCGCGGCTTGGCACGTGGGATGAGCGCGGCCGGCCCCCTCGCGCCGCGGGTCGTCCTGAGCCTCGGCTCGCTCTCCAAGACGTTCCCCGCCCAGAAGGCGCTGGACGACGTCGACCTGGAACTGCTGGCGGGGGAGGTGCACTGCCTGCTCGGGCAGAACGGTTCCGGCAAGTCGACCCTGATCAAGATCATCGCGGGCTATCACTCGGCGGATCCCGGGGCGACGGCCACCCTGAACGGCGCCCCGATGGCGCTCGGCGCCGCCGCGGCGCGCGATCGGGCGATGGCCTTCATCCACCAGGATCTCGGGCTGGTGCCCGAGCTGGACGCCGTCGACAACCTGGCGCTGGGCCAGCGGTACGCCGGCCGCTGGTGGCTGTCGGCCCGCCGCGAACGCCGTGCGGCGGCCCGGCTGCTGTCGGAGTTCGAGGTGGACCTCGACCCCGGCCGCCCGCTGGCCGCGGCCACCCCGGGCCAGCAGACGATGGTCGCCATCGTGCGGGCGGTGGCGGCGACCGACGGGGCGCCGGCCCTGCTGGTCCTGGACGAGCCCACCGCGTCGTTGCCGCAGCACCAGGTCGAGCAGCTGTTCGACCTGGTGCGCAAGCTCCGCGACCGCGGCACGGCGATCCTCTACGTGACGCATCGCCTCCGCGAGGTGTTCCAGATCGGGGACCGGGTCACGGTCCTGCGGGACGGACGGCGGATCACGACCCGGCCGGTCGACGGCGTCGGTGACGCCGACGAGCTCGTCCGGCTGATCATCGGCCGAACGCCGGCCGAGTTCTCGCCGCCCCTCCCGGCACCGGACTCGGAGGTGCTGCTGAGCGCGTCCGGCGTGTCCGGCGACCAGGTGGCCGACTTCTCCCTGGAGGCGCGGGCCGGTGAGATCGTCGGCGTCAGCGGCCTGATCGGCTCCGGATACGACCAGGCGCTCGGGCTGACCTTCGGCGCGCGCCGCCGGAGCGGCGGACAGGTGCGGCTGGGGGGCCGCGCTGTGCCGGCCCATCGGCCCGGCGCGGCGATCGCCGCCGGGATGGCCTACGCGCCGGCCGACCGGAAACGGCTCTCCACGATTCCCCAGTGGACCGCGCGCGAGAACGTCACCCTGCCTCGTCTTCCGGCCGCCGGGCCCGCGCGCTGGCTCGGCGGGCGGCTCGAACGACGCGAGGTCCGACCGTGGATCGAGCGGCTGGACGTGGTGCCGGCGGACCCCGACCGTCAGCTGGCCCTGCTGAGCGGGGGCAACCAGCAGAAGCTGGTGCTGGCGCGCTGGCTGCGCGTCGACGCCCAGGTCCTTCTCCTGGACGAGCCCACCAGCGGGGTCGACGCCGGCGCGAAGGCGTCGATCTACGAGGCGCTGGCCGGCATCGCGGCGCAGGGGCGGGCGGTGGTGCTGTCCTCCTCCGACGCCGAGGAGCTGTGCGCCGTGTGCGACCGGGTGCTGATCATGCGCCACGGCGTCGTCCGCGCCGAACTCGCCAAGGGCGACCTCTCGGTCGCGCGCATCGTCGGCGAGACGATCCGCGACTCCGCCGACGACACCCAGGAGGAGTGACACCCATGACCTTCGAACCCCAGGCCCTCACGACCGAGCCGAGCCCGCCGCCGGAGGACGGCGGCGCCGGGCGGCCGCGGGCGACCCGGCTCCTGCGCCTGGTCGCCGGCCGGGTGCAGGCGGCCCGCTACAGCGGGCTGCTGCTGTGCGCGGCGCTGATCGTCTTCTTCTCCCTCCAGCTGCCCGAGACGTTCCCGACGAGGGCCACGGTCACCGGCATCGCGGGCGACCAGTCGGTCACGCTGGTTCTCGCGCTGGGACTGCTGGTGACCCTGGCGATCGGCCAGTTCGACCTGTCGGCGGCCCAGAACCTCGGCATGTGCGCCATGATCTGCAGCGTCCTGATGGTGCGCCACCAGGTGAGTCCCGGCGTCGCCGTGCTGGTGACGCTGCTGATCGGACTGCTCGTCGGGCTGCTCAACGCGGTGTTCGTGGCGGTGATCGGCATCGACAGCCTGATCGCCACGCTGGGCATGAGCTCGGTGCTGCTCGCGGTCACCGAACAGGTCTCCAACTACCAGTTCGTCGGCCCGGTGCCCAGCGGGTTCCAGGACTTCGCGAACCACGAGATCCTCGGGTTGCCCAGCGTCGCCCTGTACGCCGTCGTGCTCGGCGTGCTCGCCTGGTACGTCCTCGAGCACACGCCCGTCGGACGCCGCGCGTTCGCGGTGGGGGCGAACCCGGACGCCTCCCGGCTCGCCGGTGTCCGGACCGTCCGGTACATCGCCGGCTCGTTCGTGGTGACGTCCCTGTTCGCCGCGGTCGGCGGAGTGCTCGTGACCGCGAAGATCGGCAATGTCGCCCCGACGCTCGGCCCGGCCTACCTGCTGCCGAGCTTCGCCGCCTGCTTCCTGGGCACGACCCAGCTCAAGCCGGGGCGGTTCAACGTCGGGGGCACCGTCATCGCGCTGCTGCTGCTCGCCATCGGCGTGAAGGGCCTGCAACTCAGGGGCGGTCAGTTGTGGGTGACCGACCTGTTCAACGGTGTCGCGCTGCTCGCCGCGGTGAGCGCCGCGGTCCTGAGCGGCAGGCTCCGTCCCAGGCTCAGGCGGCGCAAGCAGGCGCCCCGGGCCGAGGCCGCGCGGGCGCACTGACGAGCGGTACTGACGAGCGGGCGCGTGCCGCGGCCGCCGCCGGCGAGGACCGGCCCTTCACGCGCGATGCGCGTGAAGGGCCGGTGGCGTCCGTTACGCGCCGGTCCAGGCCGGTGCCCGCTTCTCGGCGAACGCCCTGGCCCCTTCCAGGGCGTCGGCGGAGGCGAGCACCGGCTCGACCAGCGCCCGCTGGGCGGCGAACGCCTCGGTGCTCGTGTGGTCGACCGACATCGCGACGATCTGCTTGCTGGCGCGGACCGCGAGCGGCGCGCCGGCCGCCACCGTCGCCGCGAGCCCGCGCGCCGCGGCCAGGGCGCCCGACGGCTCGGTGAGCAGGTTGACCAGCCCGTGCGCATGGGCCGTCTCCGCCGGCAGCGGCTCCCCGGTCAGCGCGAGTTGCATGGCCAGCCGGTAGGGGAGGGCCTTGGGCAGCCGCAGCAGGCCGCCCGCCCCCGCGACCAGGCCCCGCCTGACCTCGGGCAGGCCGAACCTCGCGTCCCGTGCCGCGACGATCAGGTCGGCGGCCAGGGCGAGCTCGAACCCGCCGGCGAGCGCCCAGCCCTCGACGGCCGCGATCAGCGGCTTGGCCGGCGGCCGCTCGGTGAGGCCGCCGAAGCCGCGGCCCGGGATGATCGGGATCTCCCCGCGGGTGAAGGCCTTGAGGTCCAGGCCGGCGCAGAAGGTGCCGCCCGCGCCCGTCAGGATCGCGACGGCGAGGTCGTCGCGCGCCTCGAACTCGTCGATCGCCGCCGCGATGCCCTCGGCCACGTCCAGGTCGACGGCGTTGCGGTCCTCCGGGCGGTTGATCGTGATGACGGCGATCCCGTCCGCGCACTCGAACGACACACTCATCGGGTTGCTCCATTTCCGCGCGCCGGTCGCCCGGCGCGCACGTCGTGCCGCCGTTCGGGGCGACGTCGTTGCAGAGCGACGCCGCCCCGAACGACGTCGCTCGGGGCGGAGCCGCCAGGGCGGGGCCGCTCAGCGCGTTCCGGTGAGCAGCGGCCACAGCCCGGGGGAGCCCGCGGACATCACGTCCCGCCCGAGGACTCCGGACCACTCCTCCTCGTTGCCCGCCTCGTCCCGCCAGGCCCACAGCCGGGTGGTGCTGTGCCGCAGGGAATGCTCCTCGGTGAACCCGATGGCGCCGTGGACCTGGTGCGCCAGCGAGGCGACCACACCGGCCATCTGACCCGCGACGACCTTGGCCGCGGCGACCGCCACGTCCGCGTCGCCCCCGGTGTCGTGGGCGAGCGCCGCGGCCTCCACGGCCACCGTGGCCAGCAGCACCTCGCCGGCCATCGCGGCCAGGTGCTGCTGAACGGCCTGGAACTTCGCGATCGGCCTGCCGAACTGCTCGCGCTCGCCCGCGTAGGCGAGGGCCAGTTCCAGCGCCCGGCGGGCGGCGCCGGCCATGAGCGCGGCGCGGGCGAGCGCGGCCCGGCCGCGGAACGCCGCCTCGGAGATCGGCGAGCCCGCGGGCACCTCGTGGACCCGGGACGGGGGAACGACGGCGTCGACCGCCAGGTCGTCGCGAGGCTCGCCGGCCAGGTTCGTCCCCTGCTCCGGCAGGAAGTCGCCGCGGCTCAGCAGAACCACGCGCCCGCCGTCGAGGACGGCGACGTGGTGGGCGTGCCGGGCCCAGGGCACGCGGGCGATCGTCCCGCGGACGGCGAGACCGCCCTCCTGCCGGTCCGTCCGCAGTCCGGGACCCGCGACCGCGGCGGTCATCGGACCGGAGGGCACCGTGGCGCCGCACCCGGCGATGAGCCAGCCGGCCAGCAGCGCGGTCTCGGCGAGCGGGACACCGGCCGAGGACTCGCCCAGCACCTTCAGCACGGCCACGGCGGCGGCGACGTCCCCGCCGGCGCCGCCGTGCTCCTCCGGCACCGAGATCGTGGTGACGCCGATCTGCTCCAGCGCGGTCCACAGCGCGGCGTTCCAGCCGCCGCCGGCGCAGGCCGTCACCGCGTCGAGGCCGCCCTGTGCGGCGCACGCCTCGCGCACGGTCTCCACGAGCGCCGAGATGATCTCGTTCATCGCACCCCCAGTTCCTTGGCGACGACGCCGCGCAAGATCTCGTTGGTCCCGCCCCGCAGGGTGAATCCGGGACCGTGCAGGATCGACTCGGCCAGCATCCGGGGCAGCGGCAGGCTCGACCCGGGGTCGGGAACGACCTGGCTCAGCAGCCGGACGGTGTCGGTGACGACGCTCTCGAACCGGGTACCGAGGTCCTTGACCACAGCGGCCTCCACGGCCGGTGCGGCGCCGGCCTCGAGCCGCCCGGCGACCGCGAGGGACAGCTGGCGCAGCGCCCACATCCGCCCGGCCACCGCGCCGACGCGCGCCGCGCCCGCCGGGTCGCCGTGCTCGGCCAGATGGCCGACGGCGGCGGCCAGCAGGGGGAAGGTCGACAGGATCCGCTCCGGGCCGCTGCGTTCCATCGCCAGCTCGCTGGTGACCTGCAGCCACCCCGACCCGGGCTCCCCGAGCACCCGGGCGTCGGGGACGAACACGTCGTCGAAGACGACCTCGTTGAAATGGTGCTCGCCGGTGAGCAGCAGGATCGGCCGGATGCGCACGGCGGGGTCGGGCAGCTCGATGATGAACTGGGTCAGCCCGGCGTGCCGGTCGGCCGTGCGGGGCTCGGTCCGGGCGAGGGCGATCATGGCGTGCGCCCGGTGCGCCCCGCTGGCCCAGACCTTCGTCCCGCCGAGCCGCCAGCCCCCCTCGACCCGCGTGCCGCGCGTGCGCACCGACGCCAGGTCGGAGCCGGTGTCGGGCTCGCTCATGCCGGCGGCGAAGAAGCACTCGCCACGGGCGATCCGGGGCAGGAACTCCTGTTTCTGCTCCTCGGTCCCGAACCTCAGCAGTCCCGGCCCGGACTGCCGGTCGGCGATCCAGTGCGCGGCCACCGGGGCTCCGGCCGCGAGCAGTTCCTCGGTGACGGCGAACCGCGCCAGCGCGCCGGAGGCCGACCCGCCGTAGCGCGCCGGGAAGGCCATGCCGATCCAGCCGCGCTCGCCCAGCCGCCGGCTGAACTCGTGGTCCCAGCCCCCGAGCCACTGGTCGCAGTGCGAGGCGATCCGGCCCGCCGACAGCTCGTCGGCCAGGAAGGCGCGCACGTCCGCCCGCAGGACGCCGAGTTCCTCCGGAAGCGTCACGGGCTCAAGGCCCCAGAGATCCTTCACTTGTCGCTCACTCTCCTCGGCGGGCGTTCAGCGCACTGCCCAGCGGCCCGTGTAGGCCGGGGGGTCGGTCTTGTCGAGGAAGGCCCGGTACGCGGCCGGGGCGTCCTCGGTGGCCAGGTTCACCGCCTGCGCCCGCGCTTCGTTGTCGATCGCGTCCCGCAGCGTCTGGGTGGTGCCCTGATGCAGCAGGGACTTGGACTGGGCGAGCGCCACCGGCGGAAGCGCCGCCAGCCGATGGGCCAGCTCGGCGGCGAAGGCCGCCAGCTCGTTCTCCGGCCTGACCCAGGTCACCAGCCCGAGCTCCCGGGCCTCCTCGGCGCCGATCATCTCGGCGAGCATCGTCAGGCGCTTGGCCTGCTGGAGGCCGGCGAGGCGGGGCAGGAACCAGGATCCGCCGAAGTCGATCGACAGTCCGCGCCGGGCGAAGATCTGCGAGAAGCGGGCGGACGCCGAGGCGACGACGAGGTCACAGGCCAGCGCGAGGTTCCAGCCCGCGCCCACCGCGACCCCCTCGACCACGGCGATCACCGGCTTCGGCAGCTCGCTCAGGGCGATCGCGATGTTGCCGACCCGGCGCATCACCGCGACCGGATGCTCATCGCGGGGCCCGCGGCCGAGGTCGGCGCCCGCGCAGAAGTTCCCGCCGGCCCCGGTCACGACGACGACCCGGACGGCGTCGTCGCCGGCCAGGTCCTCGAGCGCGGCGGCGAGCAGCCGCCAGCCCTCGGCGTCGATGGCGTTCTTGCGGGCGGGCCTGTTCAGGGTGAGGGTGGCCGTCGCGCCGTCCCGGGTGACGATCACCGGGCGCCGCTCGGCCGAGGGTGTCTCTGCGGTCATGTTCCACACCTTCGGCTAGCGGCCCTCGAACACGGGCGCGCGGCCCGCGCGGAACGCCGCCATCGCCTCGGCGGAGTCGTGCGTGCTGTGCACGACGGCCATGTGCGAGGAGATCAGGTCGAGTGCGGTCCGGACGTCGGCGCGCGCCGACTGGTAGGCCGCCCGCTTGATCATCTGCACGTTGATCGGCGGCTGCGCCGCGAGCCTGCCCGCGTAGCGCCGCCACGCCCGCGCGAAGTCCTCGTCGGCGTGCACGTGGTCGGCGAGGCCGATGCGGCGGGCCTCGTCGGCGTCCACGAAGTCCCCGGTCCACAGGAGTTCGAGCGCCTTGGCCATCCCGACCAGCCGGGGCAGGTAGTAACAGCCGCCGTCGCCGGGGACGAGACCGATCCGGATGTAGCCCTCCGACAGCCGGGCCGACCGGGCCAGCAGCCGGATGTCGCACATCAGCGCCATGTCCATCCCGGCGCCGACGGCGATCCCGTTCACGGCCGCGATCAGCGGCTTGTCCAGGTCCTCGACGGCGAGGGCGACCCGGTGGATGCGGTCGTTCAGCAGGGACTTGAGCGCGAGGGGCCCGGTGGCCTCCGCGGTGAAGGCGTCGAGGTCGATGCCGGAGCAGAAGGCGTCACCGGCGCCGGTGACGACGACGACCCGCACGGCGGGGTCCGTCCGCGCGGAGCGCAGCGCCTTCTCCCACTCGTCGATCATGCCGAGGGTGAAGGCGTTCTTCACGTGCGGCCGGTTCAGCAGGATGGTGCCGATCCCGTCGCGCACGGTGTATTCCAGGTCCGCCACTCAGGTCTCCTCAAGCGCAGCTTGGCAAAGGTGGTGTGTCGGGGCATACTACCACGTAGGTTTTTTTTGACCCGTCGCGCCGTGCGGCGGAGGTCGAGCGGAGGAGGCTCTCGGATGGACTATTCGGATTTGGCGCCCAGCCTGCTGGTGGAGGCGGACGGGCCCCTGCGGATCGTCACGATGAACCGGCCCGATGAGCTCAACTCGTTCGACGACGCGCTGCACGTCGCGATGCGGCGGGTCTGGGACCGGCTGGTCGATGACGACGACGCGCGCGCGGTGGTGCTCACCGGCGCGGGCCGGGTGTTCAGCGCCGGGGGCCATGTACCGAACTTCATCCGCAACCACCACGACCTGGACGCGCGGCGCCGCGACATCCGGGAGGGCGAGCGGCTGGCCCGCGCGATGATGTCGTGCGAGCTGCCGGTGGTCGCGGCGGTCAACGGTCCCGCGGTCGGGCTGGGATGCAGCCTGGCCACCATGTCCGACTTCGTGGTCATGGCCGAGGACACGTTCATGAGCGACCCGCATGTGAGCATCGGGCTGGTCGCCGGCGACGGCGGCGCGGTCACCTGGCCGTGGCTGACCAGCATGCTCACCGCCAAGGAGTTCCTGCTGCTCGGTGACCGGATCCCGGCCGCCGACGCCGCGCGGGCGGGGCTGTGCAACCGGGTCGTGCCGGCCGACGAGGTGCTGGAGACCGCGAAGGCGTTCGCGCGCCGGTTCGCCGCGCTGCCGGCCCAGTCGGTGCGCGACACCAAGCGCGCCCTCAACATGCACCTCCTCGACTCGGCCAACGGCGTGCTCAACTTCGCCCTCGCGGCCGAGTACGAGTCCTTCGGCACCGACGACATCAAGGCCAGCGTCGCCCGGTTCCTCGCCAAGAGCGACGGCAAGGGCGACGAGAACGCCGACGCCCAGGTGAACGCCTGAGGGCGCACCACGGCCCCGGCGTCGTCGATGAACCGCCCACGGGAGACCTGATGGACATCGCGGTGACAGATCACCTCCTTTCCACGACACGCGCCGTACGCCGCCGGCTCGATCTCGAGCGGCCGGTCGGGCGCGACGTGATCCTCGACTGCCTGCGCCTGGCGGTGCAGGCGCCCACCGGCGGCAACAAGCAGGCGTGGCGCTGGCTCGTCGTGGACGACCCGGGGGTGCGCGCGGACGTGGCGGAGATCTATGGGCGCCGCACCCTGGCGGTCATCGACCGGCGGTATCCGCACCTCAAGGATCCGCAGACCAGGCGCGTCTACGAGGGCGCCCGATACCTGGCCACTGTCCTGGCGCGGGTCCCGGTGCTGATCGTGCCGTGCGTCCAGGGGCGGCCCGACGACCCCGGCGCGCCGCATCCCGCCGCGTTCTACGGTTCGATCTTCCCGGCGATCTGGAGCCTGCAGCTCGCGCTGCGGTCCCGCCGGATGGGCTCGGTGCTGACGACGCCGTTCACGGGCGAGGACGAACGGCGCTACGCCGAGATCCTGCGGCTGCCCGCCACGATGACGCCCGTCGCCCTGCTTCCCGTCGCGTACACGATCGGTGACGAGTTCAAACCCGCCCGGCGTCCGCCCATCGAGACCATCACCCGCTGGAACGGGTGGACGGACCGACCTGAGAAGGATCTGCCGTGACGGAACGCCGGGCCCTCGACGGCCACGGGGAGATCGGCGAAGCGCCGGTCGCGGAGTCCCTGCGGCTGCTGCTGGACGAACGGGACATCACCAGGGTCGTCCTGCGGTACGCGCACGGAGTCGATCGCGGCGACGTCGACATGGTCGGGGCCTGCTATCACCCGGGCGCCCATGACGACCACGGCTATGCCAGCGGGACCGTCGAGGAGCTCACGGCGAGACTGCGACGGCGCCCGCCGGGACGGGGCGTCAGGCACCACCTCATCGGGAACGTGCT
Organism: Actinomadura roseirufa; assembly: GCF_900659635.1. GTDB lineage: Bacteria > Actinomycetota > Actinomycetes > Streptosporangiales > Streptosporangiaceae > Spirillospora > Spirillospora roseirufa. Next base: position 25,510 of record NZ_CAACVB010000044.1, read on the forward strand.
CATCGACGTCCGGGGCGAAGCCGCCGTCTCCGAGGCCTATTTCCTCTGTTACATGGAGGACCTCGACGGTTCCGGGACGGCCGCGCCCATCGGCCTGTTCGCCGGCCGGTACGTCGACAGGCTCGAGAGACGCGACGGCGCCTGGCGGATCTCGCGCCGCGTCTGCGTGATCGACTGGAGCCGCGAGCTGGGCGAGGCGCCGCCCGCGCCCCGGGCGGACACGTTCGGCTGGGGCTCCGCAGACGACCGCGACCCGGCCGTCGTCGCCTTCCGCGAACTGACCGCGCCCCGGCGCTAGGAGACCGGCCTTCGGACTCCCGGCCGCGCGGCCCCGCCGCCGCGCGATCCCCCGTAGCCGCGCGAGCGCGGCCCGGCCCGCCCTGCCGCCGGGCCGGGCTCGGGACCGCTCTTCCGTTACGAGCTACGCAGTAGTATGTTTTCTGGATAAGTCCGCAGGTGGGGCGGGGGTACAGCTAACTGGGACGAGCTGTTCGGCCGCATGGCACCGTCCCCCTCCGGAAGAAAGGATCTGCCGTGACACAACCGCGGGCCCTCGATGGCATCGTCGTCCTCGACCTCAGTCAGGTGTACTACGGTCCCTACTGCACCGCGCTGCTGGCGCAGCTCGGCGCGGAGGTCATCAAGATCGAGCCGTTCCGCGGCGAACCCGTGCGGTGGCGCGTCGTCGGTGAGCAGCAGACGGCCGCGTTCGACCTGCTCAACGGCGGGAAGAAGAGCCTGCGGCTGGACCTGAAGAATCCCCGCGGGCGCGAGCTGTTCCTGCGCCTGGTCGCGCAGGCGGACGTGGTCGTGGAGAACTTCGCCCCCGGCACCCTGCGGCGGCTGGCCCTCGGCTACGACGTCCTGGCGGAGGCCAACGAGCGGATCATCCTCGCGTCCGGACGCGGATACGGCGCCGGCACCCCCCAGGCCGAGCAGCGGGCCATGGACCTGACCATCCAGGCCGTGACCGGGGTGATGGCGGCGACCGGCTGGCCCGACCAGCCGCCGACCAAGGCGGGACCCGCGGTCGCCGACTTCTTCGGCGGCACGCACATGATGGGGGCCATCGCCGCGGCGCTCTACCAGCGCACGGTCACCGGACGGGGCCAGCACGTCGAGGTCGCGATGCAGGACGCCGTCCTCCCGTCGCTGACCTCCAGCATCGCCGGTTACCTCGACAGCGGCGGGACGCTCCCGGAGCGGACCGGCAACAGGCACGGGGGACTGGCGGTCTGCCCGTACAACGTCTACCCGGCGGCCGACGGCTGGGTGGCGATCCTGTGCATGACCGACGGGCACTGGCAGGCGCTGTGCGGGCTGATGGACCGCGCGGATCTCGCCGAGGACCCCGCGTTCGCTTCGCCGCCCGCCCGGGTGGCGCAGATGGACGGGCTCGACGAGATCGTCGCGAAGTGGACCGCGGAGCTCACCCGCGACGACGTGGCCGAGCGGCTGCAGTCGGCGGGAGTGCCCTGCGCGGCGGTGCTCGGCCTGTCCGACGTCATGTCCGGGCCCCTCGTCGGGGACGACGGCATGATCCGGCCCGTTCGCGCCCCCGACGGCCGGCCCTCGTACGTCTTCGGCAGCCCGCTGCGCCTCACGGACTCGGCGCCGCGCCCCGCCGAGCCGGCCCCCGCCCTCGGCGAGCACACCGAGGACGTGCTCCGGCGGCGGCTCGGGCTGGACGCCGCCGAAGTCCGGCGGCTGCGCGACGAGAACGTTGTCTAGGAGAACCCATGCCAGTTGACGAGACGCTGCTCGACTCGATCCGGACCGGGATCGGCTCGGAGCGCACCCACTCCCTCGGGGAGATCACCGCGCTGACGATCCGGCGCTACGCCCGCGCCATCGGCGAGTCGAACCCCCTGTACTACGACTCCGAGTTCGCCCGCGCCCGCGGGCACGCGGACATCGTGGCGCCGCCCAACCTGGTCACGGCGGTCAGCTCCTGGGACGAGGGCCCCGCCGCCGCCGACCTCCGTGCCGACGGCACGCCGAAGGCGCTTCAGCTGGAGGGCCTGCCCACCAGCGGCGTACGGGTGATGGGCGGGGGCGAGGACATGGAGTTCCACAACCCCATCACGGCCGGCACGGCCGTCGTGGAGCGGACGACGATGATCGACGCCGAGCTCGTGCAAGGGCGCAAGGGGCCGTTCATCGTCGTCCGCTACCGGCACGAATTCGTCAACGACGACGGACTCCCCTTGGTGACCTCGACACGGAAGGTTCTGCTCCGATGAGCGAATCGAGCACTACGACCAGCCGGGATCTCCGATTCGGCTCCGTCGGCGTCGGCGACCGGCTGCCCGAGATGCGCCATGTTCCGACCAGGCTGCAGCTGTTCAGGTACAGCGCGGTGACGTGGAACAGCCATCGCATCCACTTCGACCCCGACTACGCCGCGCACGAGGGCTATCCGGACGTCCTCGTCCAATCTCATCTGCACGGCGCCTTCCTGGTGACGTTGTGCACGGAATGGGCGGGGGCGAGCGGACGGCTGGCCAGGCTGGAGGTGTCGGTCCGGCGCTTCGCGGTTCCCGGTGACGTTCTCGTCTGCGCCGGTGAGGTCACCGGTGTCGAGCAGGTCGACGGAACCCACGGTCTGGTCCACCTCAGCGTCACCGAGACCCGGGAGTCCGACGCCACGGTGTGCGCCATCGCGACGGCCTCGGTCGCATTGCCGCTGTGAACACGAGTGAGAGGAAAGAGGGGAAAATGTCGGCGACACGCGACATCCTCCGGGTCGGAAACTGCTCGGGATACTACGGAGACCGTTTCGCCGCGGCCCGTGAGATGGTCGAGGGCGGTCCGCTGGACGTCCTGACCGGCGACTACCTCGCCGAGCTGACCATGCTGATCCTGTGGAAGACCCGGCGGCGCGACCCGGACGGCGGCTACGCGACGACGTTCCTGGCGCAGATGGAACAGGTGCTCGGCACCTGCCTGGATCGCGGCATCAAGGTCGTCACCAACGCCGGGGGGCTCAATCCCGGCGGGCTCGCGATCGAGCTCGGACGGCTGGCCGAGCGGCTCGGACTCCACCCGAGCATCGCCCACGTCGAAGGCGACGACCTCCTGGAGCGCATCCCCGAGCTGCGGCGGCAGGGGCATCCCCTGGCGCACCTCGGCTCCGGGAAGAACCTCGCCGATGCGGGCGTCGAGCCCGTGACCGCCAACGCCTACCTGGGCGGATGGGGGATCACCGAGGCGCTGCGCGGCGGCGCCGACATCGTGGTCTGCCCCCGGGTGACCGACGCCTCCCTGGTGGTCGGGCCCGCGGCGTGGGCGTTCGACTGGCGGCTCGACGACTGGGACCGGCTGGCCGCCGCCGTCGTCGCCGGGCACGTCCTCGAATGCGGTCCCCAGGCCACCGGCGGCAACTTCTCCTTCTTCACCGAGCTGCCGGACCGCGGGCGGCCGGGCTACCCGATCGCCGAGATCGCCGCGGACGGCTCGTTCGTGGTCACCAAGCACCCCGGCACCGGCGGCGCGGTGACCACCGAGACGGTCACCGCGCAGATCCTCTACGAGATCGGCGCGCCGGAGTACCTCAACCCGGACGTCGTCGCCCGGTTCGACACCATCGAGCTGTCCGACGACGGCGCCGACCGCGTGCGGGTCACCGGCGTCCGCGGGCTTCCCGCGCCCGACACCGCCAAGGTCTGCCTCAACTACCAGGGCGGCTACCGCAACAGCGCCACGTTCGTCCTCACCGGGCTGGACATCGAGGCCAAGGCCGCCCACGCCGTCCGCACTCTCGGCCTCGACCGGCCCGGTGGGCCGGACGCGTTCGCGGAGACCGACGTCCGGCTGCTTCGCACCGACGCCCCGGACGCGCCGGACAACGCCCAGGCCGAGGCCCGCCTCCGGATCACCGTGAAGGACCCCGACGAGCGCAAGGTGGGACGCCGCTTCTTCAACACCGTCGCGGAGTCGGGCCTCGCCGGCTACCCCGGCCTCTACCTCGAACGGGCCGAACGGTCGGCGAGCGCCTACGGGGTCTACTGGCCGGCGCTCGTGCCCGTCGACGTCCTCAGCCCCGAGGTCGTCTTCCAGGACGGGCGGCGGCTGCGGGTGCCCCGCCCGCCCACCGAGAGCCACGAAACGCGCCAGGGCGACGCCGCGCCGCGCGCGCCGCGGACGATGGACGGCGACACCGTCCTCGCGCCGCTGGGCCGGGTGGCCGGCGCGCGTTCCGGAGACAAGGGCGGCGACGCCAACATCGGTCTCTGGGCGCGCACGGACGAGGCGTACGCGTGGCTGCGCGACCACCTCGACGAGGACCGCCTGCGCGCCCTGCTCACCGAGGCCGCCGACCTGGACGTCGAGCGGTACGAACTGCCCAACATGCGGGCCGTCAACTTCGTCGTGCGCGGCCTGCTCGGCGAGGGGGTCGCCGCGACGACGCGTCCCGATCCGCAGGCCAAGGGACTGGGGGAATACGTGCGTTCTCGATTCGTGGAGATTCCGCGGGAACTGCTACCGGACGGCCACGCCGTCGCCGATCACTCTCGCGAGGCGGTGGGAACCCGATGAGCGTCTCCATGACCAAGCCCTGGACTCCGCTCACGGCCGAGACCCTCGCGCTGGTGCCGGGTTCGGTCGGCGTCTTCGAGGTCGCCGACGAGAGCGGCGTCATCGCCATCGACTACGCCGGCGGCAACAGCCTGTTCGGCCTTCGAGGGGCGCTCGGGGAATGGCTCGCCGAGCAGCGGGGCCTGTCGTTCCGCTACGAGCGGACCAACGCCTACCTCTCCCGTTATCGGGAGCTCGTGCAGGTCTTCGTCAACGACTCCGGTGCGGTTCCCCGGAACCTGGTGGGCCGTGACGTGCCCACCGGACACATTCGATCGAACTAGAACTGGAGGAGCGACCATGGGTTTCGCCATCACCGAGACACAGCGAACTCTGATCGAGAACGTCCGGCGTTTCGTCCGCAACGAGATCATTCCGCTGGAGTTCGAGCTCGATCCCGACGAGAGCGAGCTGAGCCCGGACGTTCTGGCCGGCCTCGTCGCGAAGACGAAGCAGATGGGGCTTTACAATCTTGACGTCCCGGAGGAACTGGGCGGTGTCGGCGCGGACACCGTGACGCGAACGCTGCTGGCCATGGAGATGTCCCAGCATCGCGCCGGTCTGTACTCGCCGTGTTACGCGGCCTTCGGCCAGCCCGACATGGCCCAGTTGTACGAGGCGACCGACGAGCAGAAGAAGCGCTACCTCTTCCCGATCCTGCGGGGTGAGAAGAAGTCCTTCTTCGGGCTCACCGAACCGTCCGGGGGAAGCGACCCGGCCCGGTCGATCCAGACCCGCGCCAAGCGGGACGGCTCGGACTGGATCATCAACGGCAACAAGACGTTCATCAGCGGCGCCGACTCGGCCGACTTCGGGCTGGTCTTCGCCCGCACCGGCGACCAGGAGTCGGGGCGCGGCGGCATCACCTGCTTCATCGTGGACGCCGACGCCCCCGGGCTCACCGTGCGGCGCGTGATCCACACCCTGCGCTCGGGGCACTACCCGACCGAGCTGGTGTTCGAGGACGTCCGCGTGCCGGCCGAGGCGGTCCTCGGCGAGGTCGGCCAGGGCTTCGCGATGGCCAACGAGCGGCTGACCAGGAACCGCATCCCCTACGCCGCCGGGTGTCTCGGAGTGGCGATGATGGCGCACCGCATGGCCGTCGAGTACGCCGGAACCCGGTCGGTCTTCGGCTCCAAGCTCGCCGACCACGAGGGCATCCAGTGGATGCTCGTCGACAGCGAGATCGATCTGCGCAGCGCGGCGGCCGTCACGCTGGACGCCGCCGAACGCGCCGACAGCGGCCGGCCGTTCCGCACCGAGGTGGCGATCGCCAAGATCGTCGCCACCGAGGCGGCCGGCCGGGTGGTGGACCGTGCCATCCAGATCCACGGCGGGTACGGCGTCACGAAGGACCTCCCGCTCGAACGCTGGTACCGCGAGCTGCGGATCCGCCGGATCGGCGAGGGCTCCACCGAGACCCAGCGGATGATCATCAGCCGGGACATGCTCAAGGGCCGCTACACGAGCTGGATGGACCGATGACCCCGGGCGTCCGCCCGTCCCGGCGGCGGGGACGCGGCGCGCGATGACCCCGGCCGAGCGGCTGGTGCGGATCCTGGCCGACCGGGCCGGGCTGACGATGAGCGCCGACGAGCTCGCCTCCGTCGTGCGCGACTACCCGGTCCTGCGGCACCAGGCCGACGAGCTGCACCGGGCCGTCACCGACGGCATCGCGCGCGACACCTCGACGCCGTCGGCGTTCAAGGCGGGCGGCGCGGCCGGGCCCGCCCGTCCCCGGGCCGCCGCCCGGACGATCCGGGACGCCGCGTCCGCGCTCCGCGAGGGGACGACGTCGGCGGTCGAGCTCACCGGCGACGTCCTCGCGCGCGTCGAACGTCTCGACGCGACGCTCGGGGCCTACGTCGGAACGTTCCGCTCCGCCGCCCTGGAGGCGGCGGAGCGCGCGGACCGCGACCTGGCCGCCGGGCGGGACCGGGGGCCGCTGCACGGAATCCCGCTGGCGGTCAAGGACGTCATCGCCACGGCCGAGGGGCCCACCCGGGCGAACAGCCTGGTCGCGCCCCGGTGGTGGCGGGGCGAGCGCGACGCGACCGCCGTGGCGCGGCTGCGCGAGGCGGGCGCGATCATCGTCGGCAAGACGACGACGAACGAGTTCGCCCTCGGGCTGAACGACCCCGCCTCGGGCTTCCCCATGCCGCGCAACGCGTGGGACGCCGAGCGCTACGCCGGGGGGTCGAGCTCCGGCGCGGCCATCGCGGTCGCGTCCGGCATGGCCCTGGGCGGGCTGGGCACCGACACCGCCGGCTCGATCAGGCATCCCTGCGCGCTCAACGGCGTGACCGGCCTCAAGGTGAGCCGCGGTCGCGTCCCGGTCACGGGGGCGGTGCCGCTGTCGCCGACGCTGGACACCGTCGGCCCCGTCGCCCGCTCCGCCTGGGACTGCGCCCTGATGCTCCAGGTGATCGCCGGCCACGATCCGGGGGACGCCGGCTCCGGCTGGCGGCCCGTCCCGCGGGATCTCGGCGCGCTGGACGGCTCCGTGCGGGACCTGCGGATCGGCTGGCCGAAGCGCTACTTCTTCGAGACCGGCAACGTCGCCGATCCGGTCAGGACGCGGGTGACCGAGGCCATCGAGGTGCTGCGGGACGCGGGCGCCGAGGTGGCGGAGGTGAGCCTGCCCCACGCCGACCTGGCGAGGGTCGGGGCCCACATCGTGCTGCTGTGCGAGGCGTTCACCCGTCACCGGGACGATCTCGCGGAGCACTGGGACGACTACGGGCGCTTCGTCCGTGGACTGCTCGCGCGAGGAGGGCTGTACGGCGCGGCGGACTACATCCAGGCGCGAGAGATCGGGAAGGTGTTCGCCCGCGAGGTGTCGGAGGCGATGCGCGGCCTCGACGTGCTGATCACGCCGACCATGCCGACGGGCGCGCGGCTCCTCCAGGAGACCGATCCCACGATGATGGACCGCTGGTCCAGCGCGTCGTTCACCGCGCAGTGGAACCTGGCCGGGTTCCCCGCGTGCGCCGTGCCGGTCGGCTTCGACGGAGCCGGCATGCCCGTCTCCATGCAGATCATCGGACGGCCGTTCGACGAGACCACCGTCCTTCGCGTGGCCGACGCCTACCAGCGGCTGACCGACTTCCATCTGGCGGCCCCGGCACAGCCGGGGGAGTGACCCGTCCCCAACAGAACAACCCACCACCCCACGCCGACGGCGCGACCGACGCGCATCCGCATGGTCGTACCCGAGGAAAAGGAGACCACATGTCCGACAACCCAGCATCCGGGGCCAACCGGCAGGTGGCGACGAGCCCCTACGGGCCCGAGGACGAGATCGGCCGGCTCAACCTGATGAGCCCGGAGTCCCGCGCCGCCGTCATCAGCCGCATCGACGCCACCCAGATGTTCGACCTGTCCGTGGACTACTTCATCGGGATGCCGTCGTGGCAGCTCGTCGGCGACCCCGCCTACCAGATCTGGATGACGCACACGCCGCACGGCACCGTCAACGACGAGCTCCCGGGCGTCACGCGGGAGATGACCGAGTACATCGGCTACTCCGGTGACGCGATGTCGATGTACACGCACACCGGTACCCACATCGACACGCTCAACCACTACGGCTACAACGGGCGCATCTACAACAACTTCACCGAGCGGGAGCACCTGGGGACCCGGCACTGGCGGGTCTCGGGCGCCGACAAGATGCCGCCGATCGTGGCCCGGGGCGTCCTGCTCGACTTCCCCCGCCTGCGCGGTGTGGACATGCTCCCCGACCGGTACGGGATCACCCCCGAGGACGTCGACGAGTGCCTGGCCGCGCAGGGCGTCGAGGTCCGGCTCGGTGACGTCGTGCTCGTCCGGACGGGCAGGATGAAGGCGTGGCCGGACGCCACCGAGTGGGGCGACAACCCGCCGGGGCTGAACCGCGCCGCGGCGGTGCACCTCGTCGAGCGGGGCGCGATGATCATCGGGTCCGACACCATGTGCGTCGAGCAGGGGCCGTCGGACGACCCCGACAACTACACGCCGGTGCACACCTATCTCCTCGCCGAGGCGGGCGCCCCCCTGATCGAGGTGCTCGACCTGGAGGAGCTCGCCGCGGCCGGGGTGCACGAGTTCGGATTCTTCGCGGCGTGCCTGCGCCTGCGCGGCGCCACCGGATCGCCGCTGCGCCCGTGGGCCTTCCCGTTCCGTCAGGACTGATCCGGACCCGAACCGGTGGCGCGGCGCCGCACCCGTGCCGGCGCGCCGCGGCGCCGCGCCGTCCACCCGAACGTTCCCGGCAAACCAAAGCACGACGAGTACAAGGAGAGACCATGCGAGACGCTGTCGTCGTGGCGGCCGTCAGGTCCCCCATCGGCAAGCGGGCGGGAGCGCTCTCGGGCGTCCATCCCGCCGACCTGTCCGCGCGAGTGCTGTCGGCCCTCGCGGACCGCGCGTCGCTGGACCCGGCGGTCGTGGACGACGTGATCTGGGGCTGTGTCAGCCAGGCCGGTGAACAGACCTTCGACATCGCGCGGACGGCGGTGCTGTCCGCGGGCTGGCCGGAGTCGGTCCCCGGCACCACGGTCGACCGTCAGTGCGGCTCGTCTCAGCAGGCCGTCCACTTCGCCGCCGCCGGCGTCGTCGCCGGGCACTACGACGTCGTCGTGGCCGGCGGCGTCGAGTCGATGTCCCGGGTCCCCATGGGATCGGCCGCCGGCGACCGGTCCCCGCTCGGGGAGCTGTACGCGAAGCGCTACGGGGACGGTCATCCGAACCAGGGGCTCGGAGCCGAGCGGATCGCCCGCGAGTGGTCCTTGGACCGCGGCCGGCTCGACGCCTACGCCGAGCGCTCTCACCGGCGGGCCGCGGAGGCGATCGCCGCGGGGGCCTTCGACGCGCAGATCGTGGGCATCGGGACCCCCGGCGGAGTCGTCCGCGCCGACGAGGGAGTGCGCCCGGACTGCTCGGTCGAGGCGCTGGCCCGGCTGCGGACCCCCTTCCTCGAGGGCGGCGTCATCAGCGCCGGCAACAGCTCCCAGATCAGCGACGGGGCCGCCGCCCTGCTGATCACCACCTCGGAGGTCGCGAGCGCGCGCGGATGGAGGCCCCTCGCCCGGATTCACACGGCGGTCGTGGTGGGCAGCGAGCCGAACATCATGCTGACGGGGCCGATCCCGGCGACGGCGAAGGCACTGGCGAAGTCCGGCCTCGGCCTCGGCGACATCGGGGCATTCGAGGTGAACGAGGCGTTCGCCTCGGTGCCGCTCGCCTGGCAGGCCGAGTACGGCGTTCCCGAACCGGCGCTCAACCCGGTCGGCGGCGCCATCGCGCTCGGCCACCCGCTCGGCGGATCCGGCGCCCGCATCGCCACGACGCTGATCCACCACATGGCCGGCAACGGAATCCGCTACGGGCTCCAGACGATGTGCGAAGGGGGCGGCCAGGCGAACGCGACGATCTTCGAGCTCGTCCCGTGAGCGGCCGGGGCCGGACTCCCCGGGGCTCGGCCCCCCGGGGGGCGCCGGTCAGCGTTCGACGGCCAGCCGGACGCCGAGGCCGATGAAGATCCCGCCCGTCGCCTTGTCGATACGGCGGCGGGCGCCCTCCCGGCGCCGCAGCCATCCGCCGATCCGCCCGGCGAGGACGCCGACGAGACCGTCCACGACGAACTCCATCGCGATCAGCACGGTGCCGAGGATCGCGAACTGGATCCAGACGTGCCCGAGCGACGGCGCGATGAACTGGGGGAGGAACGCGATGGTGAAAGTGACCATCTTGGGGTTGAGCAGGTTGGTCAGCAGGCCGTTGAGGTAGGCCCGGCGCCCGGACATGCCGCCGCCGCCCTCCGCGGCGACCTCCGCGTCGACCCCCTGACGATGGCGGAGCATCCGCACGCCCAGGTAGATGAGGTACGCGGCGCCCACCACGCGCACCGCGGTGAAGGCGGCCGGGACCGCCGCGAACAGCGCGGCCAGGCCCGCCGCCGCGACCGCGACGTGGACGGCCTCGCTGGTGGCCACCCCGGCGGTGGCGAGCAGCCCGGCGCGCGGCCCGCCGCGCATCCCGCAGCCGAGGATGAACAGCATGTCCGGGCCGGGGGTGATCATCGCGATGACCGTGGTCAGCGCGAACGCGAGCAGAAGGTGCTGGTCGATCGGCATGATCCGATCCTGCCATCGGGTCCCGTGCGCTCGCGAGGCGGGATGCGCGGACGCAAACGACGGGACCGTCCGGGCATACCGGACACGGGACCCCTCCCGGGCGCGCGCGGCTACCGTTGGTCCCGAGCGGCGAGCAGAGTGGACCGCGCAGAGAGGACGAGGGGACATGGCATCTCCCATGCGGAGCCCCCTGGGCAAGGTCGACATCCTGCCGAAGGAGACCGGCAGCCTCGCGGCCGGGCTTCCCCCCGCCCCGGCCGGCACGCTGTTCGTCATGGGCGCGAACGGCGGGATGTGCGTCGCGCCGGACGCCGGGTTCACGCTGGTGTTCGGGCGCTGCGAACCGGACGTGCACGTGTGCGTCGGCGCGAACGACCCGCACGTGAGCCGCCTGCACGGCACCATCAGCCGCGAGCACTCCCGGTGGGTGCTGCACAACGCGGGCAGGCTGGCCATCCGGTTCCCGGGGCAGCGGCTGGTGCTGGGCGGTCACCGGGCCGAGCTTCCGGTGGCGTACACGCCGCTGTTCATCGTCGCGCCCGAGCAGGAGCACCTGCTCGAGGTGCGGATCGCCGCCGGGGCCGGCGCCGGGGCGCGGGACCGGCACGAGGCGCCCACCCACAACCCCGACGGCTGGAGGCTCGGCGAGGACGAGCGGCTCGTGCTGGTGTGCCTCGGGCAGCGCTACCTGCGGCAGGACCCCTGGCCGCAGCCGCTGACCTGGGCCCAGGTCGCCGACGAGCTGAGCCGGCTGCGCCCGGGGCAGAAGTGGAACGCCAAGAGGGCCGCGCGGATCGTCACCGAGGTGCGCAGGCGGCTCAGCCGCAAGGTCGACGGCCTCCTGGAGGAGGACATCCCGCCGCCGATCGGCAACACGCTCAATCACAACCTCGTCACCGAGCTGCTGCTCACCGCGACGCTGTCGGCGGAGGACCTGCGGCTGCTGGAGGAGCCGGCCTCCACCGGCTGAGGCGGCGCCGGCGTCAGCTCTGGGCGAGGGCGGCGGCGGCCTCCCCGGCCAGATCGGTGCCGAGCGAGCACATGCGGCCGACGGGGTCGTCCCCCTCGACGACGAGGTGGACCACCTCGACGATCTTCTGGTCCTCGTCGGCGGTGAAGGTGCGGTAGACGACGCGGACGAGGCACGACCCGTCGCCGTCCCCTCCCGGCTCGACGAACGCGCGGTAGCCGCCCAGCCGGGTGGGCCGGCCGTCCCTCGAGCCGAGGGGCTGCCCCTGGTCGAAGCGCAGCTTCACCTGCAGTTTGCGAGTCGTGCTGTGCCACTTGCACGACCAGCGGGCGAACTGGACGTCGGGGTCGCCGGCGTCGATGCCGGGTACCCGGTCGAGCGCGCGGGGGCCGAGCAGCGCGCAGGCGTCCCGTTTCGCCAGCGAGGCCGCCGGCAGCGGCGGGGAGCGGCGGGCGATCGGGCCGCGGCGCAGGACGGCGGTCACGCCCGCCGTCGCGACGTCGGCGATGGCACAGAGCGGCGCGGGGCCCTTCTCCTCCTGGTGCGCGGCGATGTTGATCTTGGTGCCGCCGTCGGGGGCGGGCAGCAGGACCGTCCGGTCGCACTCGTCGTCCTCGGCGGGCTCCGCCACGACGCGGAACCCGCCCACCGTCCGCGCCGCCCCGGCGGTCTCGGGAGGCGACCAGGCGTCGAACTCGACCTTCACGTCCACGACGCTGTTCGCGCCGGACCGCACGACCACGTCGCACCGGTCGAAGTTGCCGTAGTGCCGGTCGAGCTCGGTCTCGCCGAACCGCCCGAACGCCGAGGGCGTGACCAGGGCGCAGGGCTCCGCCTCGCGCGGGTCGCCGAGAAGGGAGGACGGCCTCTTCGGCCGGGGCGCCGGGCCGGCCTCGTCGGAGAGCGGCGAGGTGAGCGCGAGCGTCAGCGCGATCGCCGCCGCGGCGCCCACCGCGGTCACGAGCCACGGATGGCGGCGGGCGTAGCGCGGGCCCTTCGCCCACCACGCCCGCCCGCCGGGCTCGCCGGGCCCTCCGGGGAAGGGAGGGCCGCCGGGGTCCTCTGTCGTGGCGTAGGGGATGGGGGGCGGTGCGGCCCCGGCCATGGCGCCGAGCGCCTCCCGCGCCTCGGCGGGGGAGGGCCGTTCCGCCGGGTCCTCGCGGAGCATCCGGTGCAGGACCTCGCGTAAGGACGCCGCGTCGGGGGACGTGGCGGCGCCGGCGGCGCCCGGCGGCGCACCGGTGATCAGCGCGTGCAGGGTGGCGCCGAGCGAGTACACGTCCGACGCGGGCTCGGGCCGCCCCTGGACGACCTCGGGCGCGGCGTAGCCGGGGGTGTGGGAGACGGCGGCGTTCGGCGTGAGCGTCTGCCGGGCGCCGGTCCGGTAGGCGGCGCCGAAGTCGGTGAGCTTGGCCGTGCCGTCCGCCTTGATGACGATGTTGCCGGGCTTGACGTCGCAGTGGACGATGCCCTCGGCGTGCAGCGCCGCGAGCGCGTCGGCGATCTGCGCGCCCACCCGGGCCGCCTCCTCCGGACCGACCGGGGGGCGGCCGGCGAGGCTCCCGCCCGGCACGTACTCCAGGACGAGCCAGGACGTCGCGCGCCCCCGGACCCGCACGCGGATGGCGTCGAACAACGTGACCACGTGGGGGTGGCTGAAGCGGGCCAGGGCGCGGGCCTCGGCGCGCAGATGGCCGAAGGCGTCGTCGTCGTCGCTGTTCAGGGCGCGTTTGAGGATGACCTGCCGGGGGAGCAGCATGTCCTCGGCGAGCCAGACCTCGCCCATCCCGCCGCGGATGGGTCCCCTGACGAGCCGGTAGCGTCCGGCCACCTCCGCACCTGATCGCACGGTCTCTCCCTCCGCCCGGACGCCGACAGGCCGTGCACGATCAAAGCTACTGGGTGACCGGGCGGGCACACACGGTTTTGGCGGATGCGTCCAGATCAACCCTTGACGGTCAGCAAGGGGCGCAGTTCGGCGACAGGGGCGGCGACGCCGCCGCCGCGCAGGCTGGACACCACGGGGCCGATGTCCTTGTACGCCCACGGCGCCTCCTGCTTGAGGTCGCGCCGCCACGCGGCCATGACGTCGGAGCGGCGCGCCACCACCGGGTTCCGGTGGTCCAGCGGTGTGACGACGCGGAACTCGCGCAGGAACGCCTCCAGTTCGGCGTCGTCGCCGCGGGCGGCCGCGCCGCGTGGGACGCGGCGCCCGGCGCCGTGGCAGGCGCTGGCCAGGGTGCGCGGGTCGCCGTGCCCGCGCAGGACGAAGCTCGACGCGCCCATGGAGCCCGGGACGATGACGGGTTCGCCCCACAGGGCGTACGGGCCGCCCGCCATCGCCGCGTGACCGCCCGCCGGGGTCGCGCCCTTGCGGTGCACCACGCGATCCCCGTCCTGCCAGAAGAGGTTGTGGGGCGCGTCGTACAGCAGCCGGGACGCCATCTCTCCGCATTCGGCCGCGAGGCCCGCGCGCATGGTCAGCGCCAGGAAGAACCGGTTGCCGACGGCGAAGTTGGCGGCGTTGCCGAACGCGTCGAGGTAGCGGCGCCGGGCCGGTGCCGAGCGTTCGTCCAGCAGGAACGGCAGGATGCCGTTGCGCGGGCGGGCCAGCCCGGCAGGCCAGCCGGCCCGGAGCCGGTCGAGCGCGGTCGCGTTGGCCTGGTGGCCGAGGGACAGGGAGCCGCTGTGGACCATTAGCACGACGGTGCCCGGGGTGAGGCCCCACGCGTGGGCGGCGGGCCCGTCGTGCACCTCGGAGACGTACTGCAGTTCGGCGAAGTGGTTGCCGCCGCCGATCCCGCCGATGACGCTGTCGTGGCCGGAGCCCCCCGCGCCGCCGATCCAGCCGGCGAAGTCCCGCGCCGTCGTCACCGGGTGGCCCGGCGCGTGCACGCGGTCCAGGGAGTCCTCGGCGTCCTCGGCGGACAGGCCGCGCCAGCGGGCGGGGCCCGCCAGGAGCAGGCCGGGCAGCCCGTCCCGCAGCAGGCCCTCGCGCTGGGCCGGGGTGAGCGCGATCCGCCGCCCGCCCTCGAAGAACAGGTGCCGCAGCCGCCGCTCCAGCGCGTCCAGCCGCGGCCGGACGCGGTCGGCGCGCAGCGTGGTGACCTCCAGCCGCATCCCGCAGTTGACGTCGTTGCCGACCGCCTGCGGGAGCAGCGCGTGCTCGGTCTCCAGGACCGTGCCGATCGGGATGCCGGCGCCCTTGTGGAAGTCGGGGGTGAGGGCGGCGCGGACGATGCGGGGGACGGGGCCGTCGTAGCCCGGCGTCGCCTCGGCGAGACGCCCGAGCGTCTCGGCGGTCTCCAGGACGGCCAGCGCCTCGCCGACGGCGGCCGGTTCGAGCGGGACGTCCGGGGCGGCGCAGATCTCCACGGGGACGCCGTGCGGGTTGGGGAGGCTGAGCCAGTGCTCGCTCGTGCGGACGAGCCGGTGGTCCTGACGCGTGGACATGGGGGATCCTTCGGGGCTGCCGGATGCGCGGAGGGCGCGCAGGGGAGTGGGGCCGCCCGCGCGGGCGCGGCGGCGCGGCGGGCGTGGCGCCCGCGGAGTCCTCGGGTTCAGCAGCCGCGAGGTCGTCCCGACGTTACAGCCGGCCGTCGGCCGCCGCCACCGGTTTCTCCCGGGCCCCCGGCTCGGGGGCGCCGGTGTAGCTCGTCACCATCCGCGCGATGACGTGGGCGACCCGCGCGGGCGGCGCGGACGGCAGCATGATGTGGCTCATCGTGAGCCGCACGGCCGCGTCGGTGATCTCGACGATCGCGTCCCGGCCGAGATGCGGCCACCGCGCCAGGGCGTGCTCGGCGAGCCGGGCGCTGGCCGTGAACAGCACCGGCTCGGCCCGGGTGGTGAGCAGCGGCAGGAGCTCGTCGCCGCCCGCCCCGGTCAGCACCGCCTTCGTCAGCGGGTCGTCCGCCGACATCTCCAGCGTGTACAGCACCGCCGCGGTGACGGCCGAGTAGAGGTCGTCGTGCTCGGACAGCACGCGGTCGATGCCGTCGAGGTAGCGGTCGTTGTCGCGGATCACCACGGCGCGCGCGAGGCCCCACTTGCCACCGAACTCGTTGTAGACGGTCTGCCGGCTCACCCCGGCCGCGTCGGCGACGTCCCGCATCCGCACGCCCCGGTAGCCGCGCTCCACGAGGAGGTCCGCGGCGGCGTCGAGCAGGGACTCGCGCACGGAGCGGCCTGCGGTGCCCATGGCTGGTTCCTCCGGATGCTGGTCAGCGGCTCGTTCCCATTATCCTTCCGCCGGCCGGGTCCGACTATCGAACGAAGGGCCGGATGCGGCGGTCCGCGCGGACCTCGGCGGGCGGCCCCGAGGCGATCACCCTCCCGGCGTCCAGCACGTGCAGCTCGTCGCAGACCCCGAGGACCGGCTCCAGGCGGTTCTCGACGACGAGCACCGCCAGCCCGTCGGCGGCCAGGTCGCGCAGCAGCACCTCCAGGGCGCGCCCGTGGCGCACCGGGAGGCCGGCCCACGGCTCGTCCAGGAGCAGCACGGCGGGGTCGGCGGCCAGGGCGCGGGCCAGGTCGCCCAGCAGGACGACCTCGGCCGGGGCGCCGGCCAGGGGCAGTCCCGCGTGCCCGCCGAGCCCGACGCGGTC
>NZ_CAACVB010000045.1 GCF_900659635.1 Actinomadura roseirufa
AGCTCGCGGCGCTGCTGGACTCCGGCGAGCACCCGGAGGCGGCCACCCGCGCCGCGGCGCTCAAGGCCGCCGCCGCGGTCGCCGCGCTCGCCGGGTCGCCCGCCGAGGCGCCGTCGTGCACGTACGTGTCCGCGGTGACCCGCGACGGGGCGCTGACCGTCGGCTGGGTCGGCGACAGCCGGGCGTACTGGCTGGCCGCCGAACCGGGCCCGCCCGCCGGCGGCGCGGGCGACGACGGCCCCGACACGGCCGAGTTCTCCCTCGACGACCTGGACACCGGGGACGGCGGCGGCGCGGACACCGCCGACATGGCGGACACCGCCGACATGGGGGACACCGGGGACATGGGGGACACCGGGGACATGGGGGACACCGCCGACATGGGGGACACCGGGGACATGGCCGAGCTCGGGCCGTCCCGGCAGCTCACCGAGGACGACTCGTGGGCGGCGATCATGGTGGCGGAGGGCGCGCTGACCGAGGCGGAGGCGGAGGCGCATCCGAACGCGCACGTCATCACCGCCTGGCTGGGCGCGGACGCCGAGGAGGTCCGGCCGCACGTGCGGACGTTCCGGCCCTCGGTGCCCGGCACGCTGCTGGTGTGCAGCGACGGCCTGTGGAACTACTTCCCGCACGCCGCGGACCTCGCGGCGCTGCTGCCCGACCCCGCCCACGGCCCGGCGTCCGACCCGCTCGGCGCCGCGCGGACGCTGGTGCGTCACGCCCTCGACGCGGGCGGCCGCGACAACATCACGGTCGCGGTGATCCCGGTCCCGTCCCCCGTCACCCCACCGAGCCCGGAGCATGACCGATGAGCCAGCAGCCGCAATTCACGATCAAGGTCGACCAGAACAAGTTCCTGCCCGAGGGCGGCCGCGAGGTGCACGCCATCGTGTCGGTGGAGGCGGGCGCCGCGGACGGCGCGCCCGCCGTGCCCGCGGCCCCGGCGGACGCCGCCGAGGTCATCATCATCGACACCTCGGGCTCGATGTCCTACCCGGACACGAAGCTGCGGGCGGCGATCGCCGCCGCGCAGACGGCGATCGACACGCTGCGCGACGGCGTGCACTTCGCCGTGGTGTCGGGGTCCAACACCGCGTCGATGGTGTACCCGCCGCACGCGGCGCTCGTCCCGGCGAGCGACCAGACCCGCCAGCAGGCCAAGCGGGCGCTGAGCCGGCTGAAGGCGTCCGGCGGCACCGCGATCGGGTCGTGGCTGCGGCTGGCCGACCAGCTGTTCGACGCCACGCCCGGCGGGATCCGGCACGCGATCCTGCTGACCGACGGCAAGAACCAGCACGAGTCGCCGGAGGAGCTCGACGCCGTCCTGTTCCGCTGCTCGGGCCGGTTCGTCTGCGACTGCCGCGGCGTCGGCACCGACTGGGAGGTCGCCGAGCTGCGCAAGATCTCCTCCGCGCTGCTCGGCAGCGTCGACATCGTCGCCGACCCGGCGGGGCTCGTCGCCGACTTCCAGGCCATGACGCGGGCGGCGATGGGCAAGTCCGTCGCCGACGTCGCGCTGCGGGTGTGGACGCCGCAGACCTCGAAGCTGCGGTTCGTCAAGCAGGTCATGCCGTCGGTGGAGGACCTGACCGCCCGGCGCGTCGACTCGGCCGCGCAGGCCGGCGACTACCCGCTCGGCGCCTGGGGCGCGGAGAGCCGGGACTACCACATCTGCGTGGAGGTGCCGCCGGGCGAGGTCGGCAAGGAACTGCGCGCGGCGTGGGTGAAGCTCGTCGTGCCGGGCGCGCCGGGCACGGAGGCGGCCGTCCTGGCGTCGGCGAACGTGCTCGCGCAGTGGACCGACGACGAGGCGCAGTCCACCAAGATCAACGCCCGGGTGGCGCACTACACCGGCCAGGCCGAGCTCGCCGCCGTCATCCAGGAGGGCCTGCAGGCCCGCAAGGACGGCGACCTCGACACCGCGACGGCGCGGCTCGGCCGGGCCGTGGTCCTCGCCGACGAGGCGGGCAACGACGCCATCACCGCGATGCTGCGCAAGGTCGTGGACGTCGTCGACCCGGCGACCGGAACCGTCCGCCTGAAGCGCAACGTCGACAAGGCCGACGAGATGCAGCTCGACACCCGGTCGACCAAGACCGTCCGGACCCGCAAGGACGAGACCGTGACCACACGGCGGGGCGAGGGCTGAGCATGGCGACCTGTCCCGGCGGCCACGTCTCCCAGTCGGACGACTACTGCGACGTCTGCGGCGAGCGCATGGGCGGCGCGCCCGCAGGCCCGCCGTCCGGTCCGCCGTCCGGCGGGGCCGCCCCCGGCGGCTCGGGGGCGGGCCTGGCCGGTACGCAGGAGCTTCCGTCGCGGTCCATGGGCGGGACGGCGTGCCCCGACTGCGGAACACCCGCCAGCGACCGTTTCTGCGAAGCGTGCGGCTACGACTTCGCCACCGGGGGCGGCCTGCCCACCCTGCCCCCGGGACCGCCCCCCGCGCCCCCCGCGGGTCCTCCGCCCGCGGACCTGGCGTCCGCGGACCTGGCGCCCCCGACCCGCCCGTCCCAGTCGCCCGCGAGCGGGCCCTCCCGCCCGGCCGGTCATTCGAGCATCCCGGCGCGCCCCCAGAACCCGGTACCGCCGCCCGCACCGGACGGACCGGTTCCCGCACCGCCCGGCCCCGGCACCGCCGCGTGGCTGGCGGTGGTGCGGGCAGACCGCGAGTACTACAACGCCGTCATGGCCGAGGAGGGACCTGACTCGGCGTCCCTCCGCTTCCCCCCATACGCACCGGTGCGGCGGATCCCGCTCGCCGGACGCGAGATCCTCATCGGACGGCGCAGCTCCTCCCAGCCGGTCGTGCCCGACATCGACCTGCGCGAGCCCCCCGAGGACCCCGGCGTCTCCCACACCCATGCGGTCCTGCTGGCCAAGCCGGACGGCACCTGGACGTTGGTGGACCCCGGATCCACCAACCGGACCTGCGTGAACGGTTCCACCGAGCCGATCCCCTTCCACGTCGAGGTCCCCCTCTCCGAAGGCGACCGGATCCACGTCGGCGCCTGGACCACCATCACGCTCACACGAGGCGAGGCGACATGACGGCCGTACAGCAGGCGCCCGCGGCGGGGACGCCCGCTACCCCGCCCCCCGGCGCCCCCCCGGCGACGCGGTCGCCGGCCCGGCTGCGGCGCGCGCCCGCCGCCCCGCCGAAGGGTCTGCGGCGGGCGCTGCCGCGCACCGTCGCGGGACGCGTCCGGGCGTTCACCGCGCTGATCGTCGTCGTGCTCGTGGCGCTGCTCGCGGTCGTCTGGGTCGCGGTCGCCAACGCCCGCCACGGCGTGCGGGTGATCGGGCACGACGCCGGTCCGCAGGTCGTCGCGACCGGCGACCTGTACTTCCAGCTCACCGACATGGACGCCCAGCTCGCCAACGCGCTGCTCGTCGGCGGGACGGGCAGCGGGCGGGACGCGGCGCTCGCCCGCTTCGACGAGGACCGGCGGAAGGCCGGCGACGCGCTGCTCAAGGCGTCCAAGCTCGCCGACGAGTCCACCGAGAACCAGACGGCCCGCCAGCTCCTGGAGGCCCTCGGGAAGTACGAGCGGCTCGCCGGGCAGGCGCTGCTGCTCGACCAGCGGTCCGGCCACGCGCCCGGCCCGCCAGGGGACGAGGTGCTCAGGCTGTACCGCGAGGCGACCACCCTGATGAAGCTCGACCTCCAGCCCAAGGCCTACAACCTGACGCTGGACAACGGCACGCTCGTCCGGCACACCTACGAGGAGCAGCGATCGGCCGTCCTCACGGGCCGCACCTGGACCATCGTCACCGGCGCCGTGCTGCTGGTCGCCCTGGCCGGGCTGCAGCTCTTCCTGGCGGTCCGCTTCCGCAGGCTGCTCAACCCGGCGCTGGCCCTCGCCACGCTCGGCACTCTCGTCCTGCTCGTGGCGGCCACCACCATGCTGTCGGGGCAGGCCGGCCATCTCCGCACGGCCAAACAGGACGGGTTCGACTCCCTCCTCGCCCTGTCGCGCACCCGCGCCATCAGCAACAGCGCCAACGCCGACGAGACCCGGTTCCTGCTGGACCCGGGACGGGCCGACGCGTACGAGCAGGTGTATCTGAGCAAGTCCCAGACCGTCCTCTACCTTCAGGCGCACAACCTGGCCGACTACAACCAGAAGATCCAGGGGGACCTGGAGTTCCGGCCGGGGCGCCCCGTGCCCTTCCTCGGCTTCCTGGGGACGGAGGCCGAGCGTTCGTCCCGTCCGGACCAGGTGGAGGCGCTCAGGAAGGTCCTGGGCGAGTACAGGCGCTTCCAGGCAGGCGACCGCCGGTTGCGCGACCTCGTCAACGGCGGCCGGCGTTCGCAGGCGGTCGCGGCTCGCAGTGGCACCGCGGAGGATTTCACCCGCTACGACCAGGCGCTGCAGTCGCTGATCGGCATCCACCAGGCCGCGTTCGACCGGGCCGTCGACGACGGCGACGGCGGGACGAGCGGCTGGTACGCGGTCGTGCCCGTCGCGGGCGTGGTGCTCGCGTTGCTCGTGCTGGCCGGGGTCCGTCCCCGCCTGGCGGAGTACCGGTTCTCCAAGTGAACGGGGGCGGAATGCGCGGACGCGTCCCAAGGGCGGCCCTGGCGGCGGCGGCGATCCTCGCGGCGGGCGCGTGCGGCATCGCCGACGCTGGGGAACGTTCCGTCGTCGGACGGCATGAGCTGGTCATCGGGGTGAACGCCGACCAGCCCGGGCTCGCCTCGCGCACGGCGTCCGGCGGGTACGAGGGCTTCGACATCGACGTGGCCAAGACGGTCGCCCGCTATCTCAAGGTCCCCGCCGGCAAGGTGCGCTTCAAGAAGGTCACCTCGGACACGCGCAAGGACATGCTCCAGAGCGGCGCGGTGGACCTCGTCGTCGCCAGTTACTCCATCACGCCGGAGCGCAAGGTCGACGTGACGTTCGCGGGCCCCTACTACGTGGCGCACCAGGACATCCTCGTCCGGCCCTCAGAGGTCGTGCGGAGCGTGCACGACCTCAAGGGCAAGCGGCTGTGCAGGGTCAAGGGCTCGGTGTCGTTCCCGCGCGTCCACGACGAGAAGGGCGTCGCCGCGGAGCCCGCCGACGCGACCGGCTACGACGACTGCGCCGCGCGGCTCGGCGCGGGCGCGCTCGACGCCGTCTCCACCGACGACCTCATCCTCGCGGGGCTGTCCGCGCGCGCGGCTCGCGACGGCCGGGCCTTGAAGATCGTCAACGCCCCCTTCTCGGACGAGCCGTACGGCGTCGGCCTCCGCAAGGGCGACGTGAAGGGCTGCGAGGCGGTCAACCGGGCGATCACGTCGATGTACCAGGGCGGGACGGCGCGGCGGCTGCTCGGCCGGTGGTTCGGCGGGACCGGGCTCAACATCACCACGACGGTGCCGCAGTTCGAGGGCTGCGACTGAGCGCGCACCCGCGGTCACCGCGCGGGACCGGGGAGCACTCTTGAGACCGGAGGGTCACTGAGATCAGTCGGTTACGTAAGTTCCGGTCGGCGCACGTGATCGTAAGTTATGGTCGCGATCAAAACCCGAATCGGTAAGAAACGGCCGCCCGAGGAGTGCGATGACGACGGTCATCCTGGTGGTGATGTGCGTCGTGGTCGGGGCACTGGAGCTCTACGCCGGCAAGCAGAGCAGGGACCAGGCGAACGCGTTCACACGCCGGATCGAGGAGCTGAACCAGCAGGTCACCAAGCAGAACGGCGTCCTCGTCACGGTGGGCGAGCAGCTCACCGCCGAGCTGTCGCGGGTCAAGCAGGACGTGCTGCCCGCGCTGGACTCCCGGCTCCGCCAGAACACCGGCCGGGTCGAGGAGCTGGCCGGGCTCGTCCACCAGGCCGACGAGTTCCTGCGCACCCAGTCCGGCCGGCTGCACGACCTGGAGCAGCAGCGGATCACGCTCGCCGCGCTGCGCCGCAAGCTGGGCGAGGTCGAGACGTCGGTGCGCGCGGCCACCGGAGCGGGCGCCGCCGCCGTCGAGGGACGCGTCGACACCGCGCTGGATCGGCTCGCCGACCTCGAACGCGGCGGCGCGGAGATCCTCGAGCTGCAGCGCACGCTGACCCGGACCCTGGAGGACGTCGAGGACGTCGTCACCGAGCTCCTGCAGTTCACCGAGAGCGGGCTGGACGACTCGGTGACGGCCGCGCTCACGGGCCGCCCCCGCACCGACGCGTCCGCCGCCGTCACCACGACGGGACGGCTGTGGACGCGCGACGACCAGCTCCAGGACATCCTCGCCGACATGTACGAGCGATGCGTGCGCGCGAACCGGCTCGGCGTCCGCTTCCGCACCGCGGAGGGCACCGACGGCCAGGCCCCCGACGCGCCCGGGCGGCGCCGCTACTTCCTCGGCGGGCAGGCCGCCGACGACCTCGCGGGCGCGTTCAGCGCCCTGCTGATCTCCACGGGCGCCGACCTCCCCCACAACGGCCTCACCCAGAACGGCGGGCGCCGCGGGCTGGCCAGGGTCGAGCCGGGCGTCCCCGCCGGCGTGGAGCCGCCCCGTCCCCCAGAGGACGAGGCGGCGCTGAAGGCGCTGCTGCGGACGCTGTTCGAGAGCTCGGGCGCGGTCGCGCAGATCGGCCCGCTGCTGGCCGTCCGTACGCGCGACGAGCTGGTCTGCGCGGTGCTGACCGCGGCGCAGTCCCTGGAGCTGGAGAGCGACGAGGTGTTCTGGGACCCGGCCGCCGCCGCCGACCGGCTGCGGCGGCTGCCCGCCCATCAGCTGTGGGACCTCACCGCCTGGGCCTCGACCGCGTAGGCGCCCGTGGAGGCGCCGCCCGGGTATGCGTCGTCCGGGTGGGCGCCGTCCGTCCCGTAGACCCGGACGCTCCGCTCGGCGGGGCCGCCGAGGCGCATGTACAGCGGGCACCGCACGGCGCGCGTGACGGGCTCCACCTCGACGCAGAGCCCCGCGCCCGCCGCGCGGTCGAGGAAGACGACGTTCTCCACCGCCCGCGCCCCGCGGACCGCGTAGGGCACCGAGTCGGCGTCGGCGGTGTCGTACAGCTCCTCGAAGGTCAGCCGGCGCGCGAACCGCATCAGCGCCGCCGCGGTCACCAGCCGGCTCCCGACGGCCGCCGCGGGGCCCGCGACGACGATGCCGAAGCTCGGGTTCTCCCTGCCCCGCACGTAGATCTCACGGTCGGGCTCCAGCCCCCGCCGCCGCTCGGGCACCTGCAGCCCGAACCCGGCGCCGCCGTCCAGGAACGCGGGCGGCCCGAACCCGGGCGCCGCGCCGCCGGGCACGGCGGACACCGGGACGGCCCCCGAGGGCGTCTCCCAGCCGGGCAGGTAGATGGCCAGGCCCCGCAGCAGCAGCCGCCAGACCGGCCGCCCGGTCACGTCGGGGACCGGCGCGCCCCACGCGCCCGGCCCGCTCCGGGGGTCGGCACGCGGGCCGGCGGCCCCGCCCGCGGAACCGCCCCATGCTCCTTCGCCCGGATCACGCACGCCGTCCATGCGGAACATCATCAGCCGCCGATCCACCGCGCACAAGGCCGCCGGCGCGGGCGTCGCGGACCGCCATGCCTAACCCCGCGGACCCTGCGGCGGCGCCGCGCGTTCGGCTACCTTTGAACCCGCCGGATCATCACGAGCCGGATCATGACGGACCGCATCATGACGAGGACGCCGCCGTGAATCTGCAGGACATGATGGTCTACCGCGACGACACCGGTGCGCGGACGGTCGACCGGTACCTGATGCCCTACGAGGGCCGGGTCATCGCCGTCCGGCGGCACCCCGCCGTCCTGATGGTGCCGGTGGGGGCCGTGGTCGGCGGCCTCATCGTGTGCGTCGCCGCCGGGGTGATCTCGGGCCTGCTGTGGGTGTGGTGGCTGTGGCTGGCGTCCCTGGGCTACCTGGTCTGGAAGGCCGTCGCCTGGTCCCTGGAGTTCTTCCTGGTCACCGAGCACCGGGTGATGCTGGTCAGCGGCGTCCTCAACCGCAACGTCGCGATGATGCCGCTGGCGAAGGTCACCGACATCGCGCTGGAGCGCTCCGTCGCCGGGCGGATGCTCGGCTACGGCGAGTTCGTCATGGAGTCGGCCGGGCAGAAGCAGGCGCTCCGCAACGTCGGGTTCATGCCGTACCCGGAGCAGCTCTACCTGGAGGTCTCGTCGGTGATCTTCGGCGTGACCGACTGGTCGCCGGACTGACCCGGCGATGACTTCCGCCGCGCCGCCGGGTCTCCACTTCCGTAACCCGATCGGAGTACCGACATGACCTTTTCCAAGGCGCGGCTCCATCGCCTGCGCGAGACCATGGCCGCGCACGTGGAGCGGGACGCGGTGCCGGGCGTCGTCACGGTCCTGTCCCGGCACGGCGAGACCCACGTCGAGGCGATCGGCGCGGCCACGCTGAGCGGCACCGCGATGCGCGCCGACACGATCTTCCGGATCTCCTCGATGACCAAGCCCGTCGTGGCCGTGGCGGCGCTGACGCTCGTCGAGGAGTGCAGGCTGCGGCTGGACGACCCGGTGGACGCCCTCCTGCCCGAGCTGGCGTCCCGGCGCGTCCTGCGCCGTATCGACGGCCCGCTGGACGACACCGTCCCCGCGGCGCGCTCCATCACGGTCCGGGACCTGCTCGACTTCCGCTGCGGCCTCGGCGTGGCGATGGACCTCTCCACCTTCGGGACGCCGTTCGACGCCGCCGTGCGCGAGATGGACATCATGGGCTTCGGCCCCCCGCGTCCGGATGCGCCCCACACCCCGGACGAGTGGCTGCATCTTGTCGGAACACTCCCGCTCCAGGCCCAGCCGGGCGAACGGTGGCTCTACACCACCGGCTCCACCATCCTCGGGATCCTGCTGGAGCGCGTCACCGGGCGTCCCCTGGAACAGTTCCTGCGCGAACGCCTCTTCGAGCCGCTGGGCATGCGCGACACGGGCTTCTCGGTGCCGCCGCCCGCGCGGGCCCGCCTCGCCGACGCCTGCTCGATGGACGACCAGGACGGCGGGCTCACCCTCTACGACGGCGCCGACGGCCGGTGGAGCCGGCCGCCCGCCCTCCCCGACGGTGCCGCCGGGCTCGTCTCGACCGCCGCCGACTACCTCGCGTTCGCGCGGATGCTCCACTCGGGCGGCGTCCACGACGGCGAGCGGGTGCTGTCGCGTCCGGCGGTCGAGCTGATGACCACCGACCAGCTCGGCGCCGGGCAGCACGCCGCCGCGCTCGGCGCCGCCCGCGGCTGGGGGCTCGGCGTCTCGGTCGTGCTGCGCCGCGACGAGCTGTACGCGACGCCGGGCCGGTACGGGTGGGACGGCGGCCTCGGCACCACCTGGGCGAACGACCCCGCCGAGGATCTGGTCGCGATCCTGCTGACCCAGCGGCCGATGCACCCGGCGCGCTCTCCGCTGCACGCCGACTTCTGGAACTCGGTCTACCAGGCCCTGGAGTGATCCGGCGCGCGGGCGCCGCGCCGCGCCGTCACCGCGGTGACCACCGCTCCGACCGCGAAGATCAGCGTGCCCAGCACGTTGACCTGCGGCGGCGTGCCCGTCCGCGTCGAGCCGTAGACCCACAGCGGGAAGGTGACCGTCGCGCCGCTCGTGAAGCCGGTGATGACGAAGTCGTCGATCGACAGCACGAACGCCAGCAACGCCCCGGCGACCACGCCCGGCATGATCATCGGCAGGGTCACCAGCCGGAACCGCGTCCACGGCCCGGCCCCGAGATCCCGCGCCGCCTCCTCCACCGCCGGATCCAGCCCCACCACGCGGGCGCGCACCGTCACCGCGACGAACGCGATGGAGAACATCACGTGCGCGAGCAGGATCGTCAGATAGCCGCGCGGCAGGCCGAACGTCACGAACATCGACAGCAGCGAGGCGCCCATCACGACCTCCGGGCAGGAGATCGCCATGAGCAGCAGGAGGCCGGTCGCGCCCCCGCCGCGGAACCGGTACCGGCCGAGCGCGAGGCCCGCGAGCGTTCCCGCGACCGTGCTGAGCAGCGTGCTCAGCAGTGCGATCGTCAGCGAGTTCACCACCGCCGTGACGAGGTCGTCCTTGTCGAGCAGGTGGGCGTACCACCTGAGGGTGAACCCCTCCCAGCGGTAGTTCTGCTTACCGTGCACGTCGTTGAACCCGAACGCGATCATGATCGCGACGGGCAGTATCAGCCAGCCGATCAGCAGCAGCGTGTAGGCGTGCAGGCCGTCGACGCGGCGTCGGCGGGGCGTCCCCCGCCGGGCGGGCGCCGGCCTCGTGCGCGTCGTCATCGTCCGGCCGCCTCCAGGACGTTCCGGGTGCCGAGCGCTCGCGCGTACGCGAAGACGCCGAGCAGCAGGATCGCCATCAGCGCGAACGACAGCGCCGAGGCGACCGGGTAGGCGCCGTTGTCGAAGTACTCCGACTGGATCACGTTGCCGATCATCGTGTCGCCCGGCCCGCCCAGCACCTCGGCGTTGACGTAGTCCGCCGACGCCGGGACGAACGTCAGGATCACGCCGGCGAACACCCCGGGCAGCGACAGCGGCAGCACGACACGCGCGAACGCCCCCGCGCGGCCGGCGTACAAGTCCCGCGCCGCCTCCACGACCCGCGGATCGATCCGCTCCAGCGCCACGTAGATCGGCAGGGCCATGAACGGCAGGAAGTTGTAGGTCAGCCCGGACACCACCGCGAAGCCGGTGTCCAGCACATGGAATCCCGGCGGCAGGATCCCGTGGCCGCGCAGCGGGCCGAGGACGGGCCCGTCGTCGGTCAGCACCAGCTTCCACGACACCGTCCGCAGGACGAACGACACGAAGTACGGGAGCAGGAGCAGCATCAGGTACGCCGTCTTCCCGCGGCCCCCGCGGAACGCGATCCAGTACGCCGCAGGATAGGAGAGCACGGCGCACGCGACCGTCGCGAGCAGCCCGTACCAGAGCGACCGGACGAACTGGTCGCCGTAGGTGTGCAGCCCGTCGGTGTAGTTCCGCCAGTGGAAGGTCTGCCGGAACCCGTCGACGAGGTCGCCCGTCTGGAGCGACAACGACACCATCGCGACCATCGGGACCACGAAGAACACCAGCAGCCACAGCCCGGCCGGCAGGACCATCAGGTAGGGCGCGAGCGCGCCGCGTACCCGCCCGGCGGACCCGCGCTCCCCGGTGCGACCTGCGGAGTCCGCCATCACGACCCCTTGGCGATCGGCTCGAAGGTCCTCTGGTAGCGGACCTCCTCGGCCTGCGTCAGCCGCCGGTAGTGCCGCAGCCGGGCCAGATCGCCCTCCGAGGGGAAGACCAGCGGGCTGGTGCTCAGCCGCGTCAGGTCCGCCCGGGCCTCGCCGGTCGCCCTCGCCGCGTCCGCCACGATGATCTGCCTGGTCGCCGGAACGGGCGTGATGTAGTTGACGAACTCGGTGAGCGGCGCGTTGTTCGCGGGGACGTACAGCCAGTTCATGAGCGTCAGCGCGTCCACCGGGTTCTCGGCCGTCCTCGGGATGCAGAGGTTGTCGGTCCAGAGAGTGCCGCCCTCCCTCGGCACCACGAACCGCACGTCCGGGCCGGCGAGGCTGTACACGTCGCCCGACCACGCCATCGTCAGCCACACCTCGCCCTTGCTGACGGCGTCGACGTAGTCCTGCGTGTAGTACTTGCGGACGATCCCGCGGTCCCGCTGCTCGCGCAGCCTCGCCGCGGCCCTGTCCCAGTCGGCCGGGGTCGACCTCTCCGGGTCGACGCCGATCAGGAACATCCCGAAGCTGCCGAGTTCCTGCGAGTCGCCCATCATGCCGACCCGGCCCTTGTACTTCGGGTCGAACAGCTGCGCGATGCTGGTGATCTCCTCCTTCACGTACTTCGTGTTGTAGGCGATTCCCGTGATGCCCGACTCGTAGGGGACCGTGAACGCGTTGCCGGGGTCGTAGGACGGGTTCCTGAACGCCGCGCCGGCGTGCGCGGCGACGTTCGGCAGCCGGGACCGGTCCAGCGGCGCCAGATAGCCCAGCCGGCGGCACTTCTCCAGCTGGATGCCGTTCGTCATCACCATCAGGTCGAAGCCGATCGACTGGCCCGCCGCCAGCGGCGCCTGGATCTTGCCGAACCAGGGGCCGGTCTCCTGGATGACCTCCTTGTAGGAGACCGTGATGCCCGTCTCCTTCTCGAACGCCTTGATGGTCCGGTGGTCGTCCTGCATGTACCCGGGCCAGTTCGCCCAGCTCAGCTCGCCCGTCCCGGACCTGCCCGACCAGAACTCCCGCACGTCGTCCCGGCCGGCCTCCGCCCTTCTCCCCTGTCCCTTCACACCGCACGCCGACAGCGCGGCCGCGGCGCCCGCTGCGCCCAGCAGCCGCAGCGCGTCCCGCCGCGCGAGGGTGGAGCGTGCCATCCGCGGCCGCGTGAGACCGCGCGAGAACGCGGGATCGACCCCGCTCACCGAGGGGCTCCAATGGCGTAGGAGTGAAGCGGATCCCACGACAGCCACACGCCGTCCCCGCGGGCGGCGGCATCGTCGGCGGACGTGGCGTTCTGCTGGAACACGACCATGTCGGCGCCCGCGGACGTGGTCACGTTGTAGCTGGTCGAGGTGCCCAGGTAGACGACCTCGGTGACGGTCCCGCGGACACCGCACAGGCCGTCCGCCGGCTCGTCCGCCCCGATCCCGATCTTCTCCGGGCGGATGGTCAGCTCCAGCCGCTCCCCCACCGCGACCCGCAGCCCGTCCCGGACCGGCACCTCCACGCGCCCGTCCGGGCCGAAGGACAGCGCCGCCCGGCTCCCCCCGCCGGTGACCTCGCCGACCTCCCCGGCCAGCAGGTTCGACGTCCCGATGAACCCGGCCACGAACCGCGTCGCCGGACGCTCGTAGATCTCCCTCGGCGTGCCGAGCTGCTCGATCAGCCCCTCGTTCATGACCGCGATCCGGTCCGACATGGTGAGCGCCTCGTCCTGGTCGTGCGTCACGTACAGGAACGTGATGCCGACCTCACGCTGGATCCGCTTCAGTTCCACCTGCATGGACTGGCGGAGCTTCAGGTCCAGCGCACCGAGCGGCTCGTCCAGCAGAAGCGCGCGGGGGCGGTTGACCAGCGCGCGCGCCAGCGCCACACGCTGCTGCTGCCCACCCGACAGCTCCGACGGACGGCGCCGCTCCCGTCCCGCCAGGTCGACGAGATCCAGCATCGCTCCCGTCCGCGCCCGGATCTCACCTTTGGGGACGCCGCGGCGGCGCAGCCCGAACGCGACGTTCTCGAACACGCTCATATGCGGGAACAGCGCGTACGACTGGAACACCGTGTTGACGTCCCGCCGGTTCGGCGGGACCCCGGTGACGCCGCGTCCGTGCAGGCGGACCTCGCCGGCCGTCGGCTCCTCGAAACCGGCGATCATCCGCAGCGTCGTGGTCTTGCCGCAGCCCGAAGGGCCGAGCAGGGAGAAGAACTCCCCCTGCCCGACCTCCAGATCGACGCCGCGGACCGCGGCGACGTGCTCGCCATGGACGCGGAACGCCTTCTCCACTCCGGCGAGCTCGATGGCGGGAACCGCACGACCGGGGTCGTCGCGCGCGGGAGCGGGCTGGGTCTCGGTCATGGCAGGGGGTTCCTTCACGGGTCGGTGCGGCCCATGACCGCGCGGTCGGTCACTCCGGGGGACGCCACCCGCCCCGGCCGCGCCGGCGCTCGGCGGTCAGCCGCCGATGTAGTGCATGACGTGCTTGACGCGGGTGTAGTCCTCAAGTCCGTACATCGACAGGTCCTTGCCGTAGCCGGAGTGCTTGAAGCCGCCGTGCGGCATCTCCGACACCAGTGGGATATGGGTGTTGACCCACACGGCGCCGAAGTCGAGGGCCTTGCTCATCCGCATGGCCCGTCCGTGGTCGCGGGTCCACACGCTCGCGGCCAAACCGTACCTGACACCGTTCGCCCAGGCCACGGCCTGCTGCTCGTCCGAGAACCGCTGGACCGTGATGACCGGGCCGAACACCTCGTCCTGGACCAGCTCGTCGTCCTGGCGAAGCCCTCCGACGACCGTCGGCGCGAAGAAGTAGCCACGGTCACCGATCCGCTCACCGCCCGCGAGGACCTCCGCATGCCCCGGCACGCGCTCCACGAACCCCTGCACGCGCTCAAGCTGCCCCGCGCTGTTCACGGGACCGTAGAAGGCGTCCGTGTCGCTCGGAGGCCCGACCGCGGTTCCCTTGGCCGCCTCCGCCAAGGCGGCGGTGAAGTCGTCGTGCAACCGGTCCGCCACCAGCACGCGGGTGGCCGCCGTGCAGTCCTGGCCGGCGTTGAAGTACCCGGCCTCGGCGATGCTCGCCGCCGCGGACTCCACGTCCGCGTCGTCGAACACGACGACCGGCGCCTTGCCGCCCAGCTCCAGGTGCACCCGCTTGAGGTCCCTCGCCGCCGAGGCGGCGACCTCCATCCCCGCGCGCACGCTGCCGGTGATGGACACCATCTGCGGCACCGGATGCTCCACGAGCGCGCGGCCCGTGTCCCGGTCACCGCACACCACGTTGAACACGCCCGCCGGAAGGAACTCCGCCGCGATCTCCGCCAGCAGCAGCGTGCTGACCGGGGTCGTCTCGGACGGCTTGAGCACCACCGTGTTCCCAGCCGCCAGCGCGGGGCCGATCTTCCAGCCCGCCATCATCATGGGGTAGTTCCAGGGCGTCACCTGGGCGCACACCCCGATCGGCTCCCGCCTGATCGAGGACGTGTGGTCCGCCATGTACTCCCCGGTGGCCTTCCCCTCCAGCACCCGGGACGCCCCGGCGAAGAAGCGGAGGTTGTCCACCATCGGCGGCACCTCCTCCTCCAGGGTCAGCTGGATCGGCTTGCCGGTGTCGCGGCTCTCCGCCTCGACCAGCTCGCCCGCACGCGCCTCCACGGCGTCGGCGAACCGCAGCATCGCCAGGCTCCGCTCCCGCGGCGTGGCGTCACGCCAGGCGGGGAACGCGTCCGCGGCCGCCTGGAAGGCGGCGTCGACGTCACCGGCGCCCGACACCGGCGCCAGCGCGTACGGCTCGCCGGTACTCGGGTCGACCACCTCCTGGGTTCGCCCGTCCTTGGCGTCCACGTACTCGCCGCCGATAAAGTTGCGCAGCCGCATCCTCGACCCTCCCTGGGCACCTTTGCCCGCCGTGTCCTGATGGCCCGACCCTGACAGAGGATCAGGCCCAATACAAGTGATTCCGTTCTTACGATCAAGTTTCACGACTGATTCACTTGAACCGACCGCTTGCACCCCTGTCGCACCGAGGAGGCCAACGATGCCGGGACAGCCGCCCGCCCGCCGGGGCTCGGCCCGCCCCGCCGTCCCGCTCGACGAGACCGCCAGGCAGATCATCGAGCAGCTCCAGCAGGACGGGCGGCGCTCCTACGCGGCCATCGGCAAGGCCGTCGGCCTCTCCGAGGCCGCCGTCCGCCAGCGCGTCCAGCGGCTCCTCGACTCCGGCGTCATGCAGATCGTCGGCGTCACCGACCCCCTCATGCTCGGCTTCTCCCGGCGGCTGATGGTCGGCGTCAGGTGCGAGGGCGACCTGGAGCGGATCGCCGACGAGCTCGCCGCCGTCGACGAGATCGACTACGTCGTCATCACCGCCGGCTCCTTCGACGTCCTCCTCGAACTGGTCTGCGAGGACGACGAACGCCTCCTGGAACTGCTCGGCCGCATCCGCGCCGTCCCCGGCGTCGTCTCCACCGAGAGCTTCGTCTATCTCAAGTCACGCAAACAGACCTACTCCTGGGGCGGCCGCTGAACCGAGTTCTCGTCCTAAATGGGGATGCCCGAGCCGCTTCTCCCGGCGTACGTTGAAATGCCGTAAGGAAGGAGACCGGCCCATGCCCGAGTCGGTTCGCCAGGGCCTTCCCGCCGACGACCACATCGTCCTCCGCACTTCTCCCGAACAGCACCGCGCGCTCCTCAGGGCCGCCGACCTCATCGGCTGGACGCTCCACGACTACGTCCTGTCCGCCGCTCTGGACCGTGCCGAGCGCGACCTGCACGAACACGCCGCGTCCCAGGAGCCCCCGCCCCCGGAACCCCAGACCCCGGAACCCTTCGTCGCCGTGATAGCGGCCCTCACCTGACGCACCGGACACGACGCCGCGCACGGCCCGCGTTCAGCCCCGCCCGCCGGAGGCGTCCGCGAGCCGTGCCGCGATCCCGGCCGCCTCGGCGTCGGACTCGTACTTCTGCCGCGGCCAGAAAAATCCGCGCAGACCGTCCTTCCGGTTCCGCGGCACGATGTGAACGTGGAGGTGCGGCACGCTCTGGCTGACGCGATTGTTCATGGCCACGAACGACCCCGCCGCCCCGAGCACCGACTCCATCGCCCCCGAGAGCCTTTGCGCGTGCCCGAAGAACGTCCCGAGCGACTCTCCCGGCAGATCCGTGAGCGTCTCATAGTGCGTCCGCGGAACCAGCAGGGTGTGCCCCTTGAACAGGGGCCGCATATCGAGAAAGGCGAACACATCCCCCTCGTCCAGCACGACGTGCGCAGGCCGCTCACCCTTGACGATCTCGCAGAACACACAACTCTTCACGCCCTCACCTCATCCTCCATTCTTCCGACCCCCCCCCCCCGGCCACAACCCACCGCCACCCCCGGCCCCAGCCCCAGTTCTGGCCCACACCACCCCACACCTCCCCTTTCGCCGCAGCCCACCCGTCCCCTTTTCAGCCCGCCCCTTCCAGGTCCGGCGCTCCCCGCTCAATCCACGCACCCGAATTCCCGGCCACACCGCCTCCACTCCAAACGCACCGCCTCCAAACCACTCGCCCCCCACACCGCGAACAACACTCAGCACGCACACACACCCCGCACTCCCCGCCCAACACCTCCAGGTCGCCGCCAGCACCTGCCCACACACCGTGCGCGACCCCACGCGATGCTCCAAGACACACGGCCCCGGCTCTCCCCCACCACCCCCCAACTCCGATATTCCTCGTGCAGGCACACGGCTTGGTCCTGAGCCACGACGTCCTGCCTGCGTGTACGCGTCCCTGGCCGGCAGCCGATCAATGTGGACAGTGGCAACCCGAGCAGGGTGCCGAGCATCGGTGCGTTCGAGCTCCCCGGCCCAGTGCTTCGGGGCGGTTACGCGTGGCTCGCAGGCCTAACGGGCGCCTTACGCTGCGATCGTTAGCGTCCGGGGACTATGCGGCTTGAGAGCGTCGCCTTCAGGTATCACCGGAACGATCCCTGGGTTCTCAGGGATGTCACGCTGTCCCTCCCGCCAGGACAGGTCTTCGAGGTGACCGGGCGCAACGGTGCGGGGAAGTCCACCTTGCTCCGGCTGATCGCGGGGCTGCGGAAACCGCGCAAGGGAGTCGTCAGCGACCGGCCCGAGCGGGTCGGTTACGCGCCCGAGCGCTTTCCCGTGGATCAGCCGTTCGCTGTCCGCGCGTACCTGACGCACATGGCCGCCATCCGCAAGGTCTCCGCCGACGCGGTGGACACCTGGGCCGAGCGTCTCGGATTCGGGCACCTCCTCGATGTGCGGCTTCCCGAGCTGTCCAAGGGCAGCGCTCAGAAGATCGGGCTCGCGCAGGCTCTGATGGACGACCCCGGCCTGCTCATCCTCGACGAGCCGTTCGCCGGTCTGGACGCGGCCACCCGGGACGCGCTTCCCGGCCTGATCGGCGAGCTCGCCTCCGCCGGCACGACCGTGGTGGTCAGCGACCACCAGCGCTGTATTGAGGCCCTTCCGGGCGTCGACCGGCTGCGCGTGGCCGAGGGGACGGTGCGCCGTCTCGCCCCGGAGGACATGGCGGAGCCCACCAAGGGCGACGCGACGGCCGCCATGAAGGGCGACGAGGGCGATGCGACGGTCGGCATGACGGGCGACGCGAACGACGCGCCTTGGACCGTGCTCGAGATCGTGGTGCGGGAGGACGAGGCCGAGACCGTGAAAACCAAACTCCGCGCCGACGGCTACCAGGTACGGAGGCCCGCACAGTGATCGCCCTAGCCCGCTTCCAAATGACCGGTTACATGCGCTCCCTGCGCCTCCTGCACCCCCTCATCGTGGTGGCGCTCATCGTGGCGCTCGTCCTCCTGCAGGGCCCGAGCGGGTCCGAGGCGGGCAAGCTGGCCGTGGGGACGCTCGGGGACGTGGCGGCGTTCATGTTCCCGGTCTGGGCGTGGGCGGCGCGCGCGCTGCTCGACACGCAGCCCGACGAGCAGCGCGCGCTGTCGTCCACGGCCGTGCGCCGCGCGTCCGTACCGGCATGGGCGGGGCTGCTGGCCGCGTACTGCGTGAACCTGTGCCTGGGCGTCCTCGCATTGGCGGTCCCTCTCCTTCAGGCGTTCGCGGCGGAGTCGCCCGGCCGGGCGATCCTGACGGGGGTGGCGCTGTGCCCGCTGGTGGCCGTCGCCGGGACGCTGCTGGGCGCGTGGACCAGCCGGGCCGTCCTGCCGGACCCCGGGGTGTCGCTGCTGGCCCTGCTCGGCGGTGCGGTCGCGCTCCTCCTGCTCGGCATGGGACGGCTCTCGCCGCTCTCCGTGCCGATGATCGGCTGGATCCGGTCCGCCCATGACGGCCCCGGCAGGTTCGTCTCGGACTTCCCCGCCATCGCCCTCCATCTGGCCCTGTGGTCACTGGTGGTCGGCGCCGGGTACGTCCTTCACCACCGCACCCGGCACTGACCCCCATGGCGAACGGACGCCGAGCCGTCGTCGCGGCCGATGCCGTGCCGGTGCCCCGTCAGGTCGCCTGGACGGTCAGCCAACTCTGCTCCAGGGGGTCGCGCTCGCGGGCGCAGAAGTAGACGCGGCCCGGGTCGCCCCAGTGCCAGCCGAGGCGCTTGTCGGAATCGAGTTGCAGTAAGAGGCGCCACTCGTCCACGGCGGCCTGCTCATCCGCGGACAGGTGGACGTCGTCAAGGGATTCGAGCGTGCGACCGGACGAGGCGTACAGGCAGTCGGGGCCGACCGGGCGCTGAACGAGGGCCGGCCAGCCGCCCAGCTGGTGGACGGGAGCGTCGTCCGGCCAGGCGTGCTGGGACCAGGCCGCGTGGAGCTGCTCGTACACCTGCAGGAAGCCGCTGTAGGTCAGCTCCAGCCGCCGGGCCACCGGCTCCTGGGGCGAGGGCAGGGACAGGAACGGCGCCACTCCCAGTCGGCATCGCGGGAAAGGCGACGCACCGGGCGGGGCCTCCGCGGGCTCCAGGTAGCCGGTGAAGACGCGCCAGCCGTCCCGCTGGGCCGCCTCGTCGCCCCACGGACGCGGCGCCTCACTGGCGTAGTAGAACGCGGCCTTTCCGGCGGTGGGCAGGCCGGGGATCTCGCCCAGCGAGGCGAGACCGGCGAAGTCGATCGCGCCGAGGAAGTCGAGCGGGCGTCCCTTCCACAGTGGCCAGGCTCTGCCGGGCGGGAGCAGCGGCGTGCCGCCGAGATGGACGCTGACGTCTCCCTCGGCGCCGA
This sequence comes from Actinomadura roseirufa, assembly GCF_900659635.1. Classification (GTDB taxonomy): domain Bacteria; phylum Actinomycetota; class Actinomycetes; order Streptosporangiales; family Streptosporangiaceae; genus Spirillospora; species Spirillospora roseirufa. The sequence continues at coordinate 19,354 of NZ_CAACVB010000045.1, forward strand.
GCCGGAGCGCGGGTCTGGTCAGGGGCAGCAGCGCGGCGGTGACCTCGGGCGCGAAGAAGAGGCCGAAGAGGGAGCGCAGCCGCCGAAGCTGCGCGGCGAAGTGATCCATGTCACGTAGCGTCGCGCGCTCGGGGGCTCCGCGCCAACCCCTCCGCGAGAATGTGGATAACTTCGTTGCCGACGTCCGGCCACCGTCCGGTCAACGATCGTTCACCCGCAGGTCAGCGGCGTTCGAGGGCTCCCGCCAGCTGGACGAGGAACCGGTCGACCTCCTGCTCGTCGTAACCGGGTCCGAGCCTGACCACGCGGAACGCGCTCTCGCGCACGTCGCGGGCGGTCACCGGCGGGGCCGCGCCGCGCAGCCCGGCGACGATCCGGTCGAGGAACGCGTCGACGTCCCGCACGTCGTACCCGGAGCGCAGCCGCGCGCTGGAGAAACGCGCGTTCTGGATCCAGTTGACGAGCCAGCCAGGGTGCACACGGGGACGGCCCGACCGCTCGCCATTAGGGGCGACCGTCTGAAGCTCCCTGATGCACTCCCGGACCAGCTCGTCCACCGCACGCTGCTCGTAGCCGCGCAGGACGATGTCGAACCTGGTCGCGCGGACCTCGTCGGCGGACAGGGGCGGCCCGCCGGTCAGCGCCCGCGAGATGCGTTCGAGCAGGACGTCCACCTGCCCGCGGTCATAGCCCCGCAGCGCCACCGGCGGCCGCGCACCCGTCTTCCCCGGCACCCGTGCTCCTCAGCCCGCGTCCCCGCGCGCCCTCGGCGCGCCGGGAGCGCGCCCGCGGGCGCGCTCAGTCCCTGGTCGCCGCGGCCAGCTGCCCGCAGGCCCCGTCGATCTCCCTGCCCCGAGTGTCGCGCACCGTGACCGGGACCCCGTGGGCCTCCAGGCGCCGGACGAACTCCCGCTCGTCCTCGGGACGCGAGGCGGTCCACTTGGAACCGGGCGTCGGGTTCAACGGGATCAGATTGACGTGTACGCGATTCCCGCGCAAGAGCCTGCCCAGAAGATCGGCCCGCCAGCCCTGGTCGTTGATGTCCTTGATCAGGGCGTACTCGATCGAGACGCGGCGGCCGCTGCGGTCCGCGTACGCCCACGCGGCCTCCAGGACCTCCGCCACCTTCCAGCGGTTGTTGACCGGGACGAGGTCGTCGCGCAGTTCGTCGTCCGGCGCGTGCAGGGACACGGCCAGCCTCACCGACATGTCCTCGGCGGCCAGCTTCTCTATGGCGGGGACGAGACCGACGGTGGAGACCGTGACCGAGCGTTGGGAGATCCCCAGCCCGGCGGGGGCCGGATCCGTGATGCGCCGCACCGCGCCGATCACCGCCTTGTAGTTGGCCAGGGGTTCGCCCATGCCCATGAAGACGATGTTGGAGACCCGTCCGGGGCCGCCCGGGACACGGCCGCGGGCCAGGGCCCGCGCGCCGGCGGTGACCTGCTCCACGATCTCCGCGGTGGACAGGTTGCGGGTCAGGCCCGCCTGTCCGGTCGCACAGAAGGGGCAGTTCATGCCGCAGCCGGCCTGGGACGAGACGCACATCGTCGCCCGGTCCGGGTAGCGCATCAGCACCGACTCGAACAGGACGCCGTCGAACGCCCTCCAGACGGTCTTCAGCGTCCTGCCGCCGTCGCAGTCCATCTCGCGGACGGGCGTCAGCAGCGAGGGCCACAGCTCGGCGATGAGCCGCTCCCGCAGCGCGGCGGGCAGGTCGGTCATCGTGGCCGGGTCGTCGGCCAGGCGGGCGAAGTAGTGCCGCGACAGCTGGTCGGCGCGGAAGGGCTTCTCCCCGAGCGCGGCGACCGCCTCGCGCCGTTCGGCGGCGGACAGGTCGGCGAGGTGCCGCGGCGGCTTGCCCCGGCGCGGGGCGGCGAACACGAGCTTGGCCGGGGTCTTCCGGGGGCCGCCCGCCGTGGCGTCGGTGGCGGCGGTGGGGTCCCCGGCGGCGGCCGGAGCCTGGGCGGCCTGAACGTCGCCCTCGGCGGCCCCTGGGGCGGCCGGGCCGTTGGCCGGAGAGTCGGTGGTGGCAGACATGGTCCTCCCAGTGTCGCAAACACCCGTGGATGCCTCGTCCGTGGACGGCGCGGTCGCCGCGCGGCCGGAACACAAGCGAGACGCGACAACCCTGCACATGACCTTGTCTGCGGCTAAGGTTCCGATCATGTCGGTATTGCGCAGGGGTACCGCGTCCCCCCGGAACCCGGCGGCCACCGTCGTCCATGCCGAGGCCAGCCCGTACGGCAGCCGCCGGCTCGTGATCGAGTCCGACGGGGACGTCACCGCGGCCTACCTGAAGGACGCGCGGGACTCGGTGGTCGGGGCGGTCTGGGTGGCCAACCACCGCGAGGCCCCCGCCGAACTGGACCGGACACGGCTGGACTCGGGCAGCGCGCCCCTTCTGCCCGAGTCACATGTGCGGCATCCGGAAGGCCGCGCGGAGCTGGACGCCTCCGCCCTGGAGGTCGTGTGGTTCGAAGAGGGCGACGGAGTGGCCGTCCTGGAGGGCGGGGAACCCCTCTTCGTCATCCCCGGCTGGTCGGACATGGGCCGCGGCATCCCCGGATACGTCCGGGACGCGACGGAGCAAAGCCCCTTCGCCTTCCCCCTGGACGAGGAGATCGAGGACTTCGCCCCCAGGATCGAGCGGGCACGCGAGCATTGGGAGACGTGCCGCGCGGAGGGCTCATGGGCCGACTTCCAGCAGTCGGTACTGGGCCACCTCTTGCAGCGTCTCGGGCCGGGCGGCCACTACTGGCACGACGTCGGACGCCAGTTGGCGGGCGGGAGGGCGAACGTGGCCCCGACGGTCGGAGTCTCAGAGCGTCCCGCACGGGGCAATCGCGAGTTCACCGTGCTGAGCACCGTGGGGATGAGCCGCCAGAGGATGCCCACGGTGGAGCTGTACGAGGACGACGTCGCCCCCTACGGCCGTATCGAGCTCGCCGTCGCGAGCAGCCTGCCCAGCCAGCGGGCGGGAAGCATCTTCCCCTGGCTGGCGCAGTACCCGTGGCGGTCGGTGACGTGGTTCGCCCCCGGGGACGTGGTCAAGTGGTACCACGAGGCCCGGACGTTCCCACTAGGCAGCGGTGAGCAGGCATGGGAGGGCGTCCTGCTCCTGGAGGACCCCAACAGGCTCGCGGGGCCGCCCGCTCCCAGCCTGACGGGGCTGACGTTCCAGGAGGACACGGTGCGCTGGCTGTGGCTCGTCCCCATCACCGGTGAGGAGCACCGCTTCGCCAAGAGCGAGGGGTCGGACGCCCTGGTGCGGCGGCTGGCCCAGCAGAACCGCTCCTGGGTCATCTCCTAGCTCGGTACGAACAGCTCCAGCAGCAGCCAGACCACGGGTGCCGTCGCGACCAGCGAGTCGAGGCGGTCCATCACGCCTCCGTGGCCGGGCAGGAGCGTCCCCATGTCCTTGATGCCGAGATCCCGTTTGATCATCGACTCGATGAGGTCGCCGACGGTCGCGGTGACGACGGCGGCGAGACCGATCAGCACGCCCTGCCAGGGCCGTCCGCCGTCCAGCAGCCACCACACGAGCCACCCGCCGACGATCATGCAGGTGAGCGCGGAGCCGGTGACGCCCTCCCACGTCTTCTTCGGGCTGATCGCGGGCGCCAGCTTGTGCCTGCCGAGGAACGACCCGGCGAAGAACCCGCCGATGTCGCTGGCCGCGGTGACCGCAACGAAGATCACGATGCGGTCGTCGCCGTCGCCGGGGCGCAGGAGCAGCGCCACGATCCCGCCGATCAGCACCAGGTAACCGACGATGAACGCGCCCGCGGAGACGTCGCGCACGTAGCCGTCCGCGCCCTCGGCCATGCGCGTCATCAGCAGCGCCAGCAGCGTGAGGGACACGGCGGCGACCGTGGCGGTGGGACCCCACACGTAGGCGACGACGGGTGTCGCGACCATGCCCGTGGCGAGCGGGATGAACGGCACGCGGATGTCGCGGGTCTCGAAGGCCTGCGTCAACTCGCGCATGCCGAGGAACAGGAAGACGACCATCACGCCAAGGAAGATCTCCTTGACCGTGTAGAGGGACACCAGGACCAGCGCCCCGAGGGCACTGCCCACGCCGATGGCGAGGGGCAGGTTACGGCCGGTCCTGCCTGAGCGCTTCCCGTCGGATGCTGTCGCTCCGGACGATCCGTCCGCGGCGGACTGACCGTCGGCAGGGGAAGCATCGTCGCCGGTGGACGGATCGTCCACGGGGGACGTACCGGAGGGCGATTCCAATGCTTCGCCGGGCGGCGGGCCGGGCATGTCGACCTCCGGCTCGTCCGGGGAGCCCGCGGGCCCCCCGGCGTCGTCGAGTTCCATCAAACCTCGAGCAGTTCGGCCTTCTTGTGCTCGAGCAGTTCGTCGATCTGCGCCACGTACCGGTGCGTGGTGTCGTCGAGTTCCTTCTCGGCACGGCGGACCTCGTCCTCGCCGACCTCGCCGTCCTTGGCGAGCTTGTCGAGGGTGTCCTTGGCGCGCCGGCGGACGTTGCGGATGGAGATCTTGCTGTCCTCGGCCTTGCCGCCGGCGACCTTGATGAACTCCTTGCGCCGCTCCTCCGACAGCTCGGGGAAGACCACCCGGATGACGTTGCCGTCGTTGGTGGGGTTCACGCCGAGGTCGCTGTCGCGGATCGCCTTCTCGACGGCCTGCATGGACGACTTGTCGAAGACCTGGACGATCACCATGCGCGGTTCCGGCAGCGTGAACGACGCGAGCTGGTTGACCGGCGTCGGCGTGCCGTAGTACTCCGCCGTGATCTTGTTGAACATGGCGGGGGTGACCCGGCCGGTGCGGATGGCCTGGAAGTCCTCCTTGGCGACCGCGACCGCCTTCTCCATCTTCTCCTCGGCCTCGAGGAGGATCTCGTCGATCACTGTGACTCCCGTGTCATCTGGTCGGCCCTTGCCACTGCGGTCCGGGCTGCGGTCAGCCCTCCGCCGGGCTCACCAGCGTGCCGATCTTCTCACCCCGGACGGCCCGGACGATGTTGCCCTGCCCCATGAGGTCGAAGACCACGATGGGGAGCGTGTTGTCCATGCAGAGGCTGATGGCCGTGGCGTCCATGACCTTCAGGCCCCGCTGTAGGACTTCACCGTAATCCAAACGGTCGAACTTGACCGCGTCTGGATTCTTTCGGGGGTCGGCGTCGTAGACGCCGTCCACCTGGGTGGCCTTCAGAACGGCTTCCGCACCGATCTCCAGCGCGCGCTGGGCGGCCGTCGTGTCGGTGGAGAAGAACGGCTGGCCGAGGCCCGCGCCGAAGATGACCACCCGGCCCTTCTCCAGGTGCCGGATCGCGCGCCGCGGGATGTAGGGCTCGGCCACCTGGCTCATGGTGATGGCCGTCTGCACGCGGGTGTCCATGCCGAGCTTCTCCAGGAAGTCCTGGAGGGCCAGGCAGTTGATGACGGTACCGATCATCCCCATGTAGTCGCCGCGGCCGCGGTCCATGCCGCGTTCGGCGAGCTGGGCGCCGCGGAACATGTTGCCGCCGCCGCAGACGACCGCCACCTGCACGCCGTCTTTCACGGCCTCGGAGATGGCCTCGGCCACGTGCTGCACGACCTCCGGATCGATGCCGAGCGGCTCACGCCCGGCGAAGGCCTCACCCGAGAGCTTCAGCAGTACGCGCTTCCAGCCCGCGCGGGGCGCGTGCTGGTCGGACGACGAGGCCGCCGTCGCGCTAGTGGTCGTCTTGTCCGGCACGTCGGCGGCCTCCTCGTAACGTCGTGGAATCTCGCGGGTCCCTGTCTCCAGAGTGCCCTTACGCCTGCCCGACCTTGAAGCGGGCGAAGCGGGTGACCTTCACGCCGGCCTCGTCCAGGACCTTGGCGATGGTCTTCTTGCCGTCCTTGACGAACGCCTGCTCCACGAGGACGAAGTCGCGGAAGTAGGCGTTGACCCGGCCCTCGACGATCTTCGGGATGGCCTGCTCGGGCTTGCCCTCGTCGCGGGTGAGCTGCTCGGCGAGCGCCCGCTCCTTCTCGACCGCCTCGGCGGGGATCTCGTCGCGGGTCAGGTACTTGGGGGCCATCGCCGCGATCTGCTGAGCGACGTCCTTGGCGACCTCGGCGTTCTCGCCGTCCAGCTCGACCAGCACGCCCGTGGTCGGCGGCAGGGACGGGTCGGACTTGTGCAGGTAGCTCGCCACGTAGGCGCCCTGGAAGTGGGCGAAGCGACGGAGCTCGAGCTTCTCGCCGATCTTGGCGCTGTTCTCCTCGATCAGGGTCTGGACGGTCTTGCCCGGCTCGATCTCGGCGCCCAGCAGCGCCACGGCGTCGGCGACGCCGCTGCCGGCGGCGAACTTGACCAGGCGGTCGGCCAGCTCGATGAACGACGCGTTCTTGGCGACGAAGTCGGTCTCGCAGTTGAGCTCCAGGAGCGCCCCGTCACCGGAGTTCTCGAAGTGCTCGGCGACCAGGCCGTTGGCGGCGGTGCGCTCGGCGCGCTTGCCCACGTCCTTGGCGCCCTTGAGACGCAGCAGCTCCGTGGCCTTCTCGAAGTCGCCGTCCGCCTCGGTGAGGGCGTTCTTAACGGCCATCATGCCGGAGCCGGTCAGCTCGCGAAGCCGCTTGACGTCTGCGGCGGTGAAGTTAGCCATCGCTCTCTTCGCTTCTCTCGTCGGTGGTCGTACGGCCCGCGAAGGTCCCGGCGGCCCCGCGCTCGGGGCCGCCGGGACCGCGGGATCAGGCCTGCTCGGACTCGGCGTTCGCCTCGGAGGGCTGCTCGGCCGGAGCCTCGGTGGCGGCCTCGGCGGGAGCGGCCTCCTCGGTGGGGGCCTCAGCGGGGGCCTCGGCGGGGGCCTCGGCGGGCGCCTCGGTGGCGGCGGCCTCCGCCGGGGCGGCGGCCTCGTCCGCCGGCTTGCCCTCGAGCAGGTCGCGCTCCCACTCGGCCAGCGGCTCGGCGGCACCGGACGCGGCGCCCTCGGCGGGCTTCTCGTCGCCGCCGGACGCGGCGCCCGCGCGGGCGATGAGGCCGTCGGCCACGGAGTCGGCGACCACCCGGGTCAGCAGGCTGACGCTGCGGATGGCGTCGTCGTTGCCGGGGATCGGGTAGTCGACCTCGTCGGGGTCGCAGTTGGTGTCGAGGATCGCCACGACCGGGATGCCGAGCTTCTTGGCCTCGTTGACCGCGATGTGCTCCTTCTTGGTGTCCACGATCCAGATGGCGCTGGGGACCTTCGCCATGTCGCGGATACCGCCGAGGGTGCGCTCGAGCTTGTCCTTCTCACGGCGCAGGCCGAGGAGCTCCTTCTTGGTCATGCCGGAGCCGGCCACGTCGTCGTAGTTGATCTCCTCCAGCTCCTTGAGCCGGGTGAGCCGCTTGTGGACGGTGGAGAAGTTGGTGAGCATGCCGCCCAGCCAGCGCTGGTTGACATAGGGCATCCCAACCCGGGTGGCCTGCTCGGCGATGGCCTCCTGGGCCTGCTTCTTCGTGCCGACGAACAGGATGGTGCCGCCGTGGGCGACCGTGGCCTTGACGAACTCGAAGGCGCGGTCGATGTAGGACAGCGACTGCTGCAGGTCGATGATGTAGATGCCGTTGCGCTCGGTGAAGATGAAGCGCTTCATCTTCGGGTTCCACCGACGAGTCTGGTGGCCGAAGTGGACGCCGCTCTCAAGGAGCTGCCGCATGGTGACGACGGGTGCCATGGCCCGTGTTCTCCTTCTCTGGCCCTGAGGCCGCATTTGGTTGTCTGCCCGCGTCCGGGTACCGCCCCACCGTCGCCGCGGCGACGGACCAAGGGGCGGCGCCCCACATGTGCAGTGGCATGCGGACGCGTGAAATCAGCCGCCGGGATACCCCAGGCGGCTGTGATCCGGAGACTTTCCCGAATCTTTTGGCCCTTCCGCTCACCGGGAGCGGCTTCCCGCCTCACCATCGTCAAGCGGTTCAGCGGCGGCCTGGCCTGGCCGGTGTCCTTCCGGGCACGGCTACAGATTATCAGGGCTCGGAGGCGTCCGGGAATCAACGGTCATGGCAGTTATCCACAGTTCACAGCCTTCGGGACGCGCGGTGGCCGCGGACGCCAGGCTCGTGGACATGACCTTGCTCACGTGTCTGCTCGCCTGCATGATCTCTACGGGCGCGCCAGGGCCGGGCGCCTGGCGGTGGCCCCTGGGTCCGCCCGCGCCGAAGGTTGTCCGGGCGTTCTCCCCACCGGCCGTCCCTTGGGGAGCCGGTCATCGCGGCGTCGATCTCGCCGCACGTCCGAGGCAGCGCGTCCTGGCCGCCGGGCCGGGCCGCGTCTCCTACGCCGGACGCCTCGCCGGGCGCGGCATCGTCGCGGTCGATCACGGCGTGGTGCGCACGACCTACCTTCCCGTCCGTCCGAGTGTCCAGGTCGGGCGGAAGGTGTCCGCAGGGACTCCCCTGGGAATTCTGGAGTCCGGGCTGAACCATTGCATGACGCCTTGTCTGCACTGGGGGCTGATCCAGGGACGGACTTATCTGGACCCGTTGACCCTGGTCACCCGCAAGGTCCGGCTGCTGCCCTATTGGGAGACTCCCGCATCTCCCCCGCGGGGAGAGCACCACCAGGCACCTCAGGAGCCGAACATGGTCCTGCGCGACGCCACCTCGGCCACTGGAGGCGCGCTGACAGGCGTCGTCGTCGCCTACGGCCTGGCCTTCGCCTGGCGCCGCAGGCGCAGGCGCCTTCGTTCCCGCCGCCCCCCGCCGGGCGTGATCGACCTGACCAGGGAACGCCGCCTGCGCCGCACCCCCTGACGCTCTCCGCACGGGCCCCGCAGCCCGGCCCGGCAAAGCACACGCTCCATGGCAGCCGACACCGGCACTGAAACCGGCCTTCAACAATCTGCCGGATCGTGATCGCGTTCCGGGCCGGTCTCACAGCGCCCCGCAGCCATCGCGCGAGCGTGCCCTCCCCAGCGAGGTACCGCCGAAGGCGGCCCCCAACCCAGGCTCGGAAACACCGCCAAGGGGACCTATCACAAGGCGCCCCGCAACCATCGCGCGCCTGCCCACCCCAGCGAGGCGACACCAAAGGCGGCCCCAGACCGGGCTTGGAAACACCGCCCAAGGGGGCTGTCACAAGGCGCCCCACAGCCGTCACGCGCGTGCCCTCCCCCGGCGAGGCGACACGGAAGGCGGTTCCCACACCGGGATCGAAAACACCGCCAAGGGGCCTGTCTCAAGATGGCCCTCAGCCGTCGCGCGCGCGTGGCCAGGCCGCTTGGTACGAAGCCGGAGGCGCGCCTCAAGCCGGCCGGCGGGCTGATCGCGGAGCGATACCGCGCTCACATGAGCAAGCTCTCGGGTGAGCCGCCGTGCCCGGCCCAGTGTGCCGGATATGCAATCAGCACCGAATTGCCAGGCCGACGCCTCGGCCCGGGCATGCGGTCAACTACTACGAAGCGCCGGGCCGGGGCCGTTGGCCGAGGCTGCGGTCACAACGCTCAGGATTCCCGGGTGCCCCGGGGGTGGGCTTGGCGGTGGACCTTTTTGAGCCGTTCCGCCGAGACGTGGGTGTAGAGCTGGGTGGTCTGCAACGAGGCGTGCCCAAGGATCTCCTGAACGCTTCGGAGATCCGCACCGCCCTCCAGCAGGTGGGTCGCGGCGCTGTGGCGCAGGCCGTGCGGGCTCAGGTCCGGCACTTGGCCGACCTCGGCGATCCGTGCGTGAACGACGCGCCGGGCACTCGTCGGATGGAGACGGCCTCCACGTGCGCCTAGGAAGAGCGCCGGGCCGCTCGCCTCGTTCGCCAGGGCGGGGCGACCCGCCCGCAGCCAATCCTGGACGGCTCGCTCGGCGGGTTCACCCATGGGGACGGTGCGTTCGCGTCCGCCCTTGCCCATGACGCGGACCGTCCGGCGACCGCCGTCCAGATCGTCGATGTCGAGTCCGCACAGTTCGCTGACGCGAACACCCGTTCCGTAGAGGACTTCGAGGATCGCCAGATCGCGGAGCCCCACGGGACCCTGCGCGTCCATCCCGTCCAGCAGCCGCGCGGCGTGGTCCTGGGTGAGCACCCCCGGCAGGTCTCTCTGGCTCTTGGGCGTGCCCAAGAGCAGCCCTGGGTCGTCCTTGAGCAGACCACGCTTGTGCAGGTACCGCGTGAACGCACGAACGGCGGCGGTGCGGCGGGCGAGAGTGGCTCGGGACCGCCCGACGGCGTGCTGCCGGGCCAGCCACGCCCTCAGCAGGGTGACGTCAAGGTCCTGAGGCTCTGCCACGCCCACGTCAGCCGCATGGCCGCACAGGTCTTTCAGGTCTCCCAGGTAGGCGCGCAGAGTGTGGGGCGAGACGTCGCGTTCGGCGCTCAGGTGCCGTCCGAACTCGAGGACGACCTCGTCCAAGGGGTTGGTCACAGCCGCCACGCTGCGGCAACCGCCGGGCCGAAGCAAGCACCCTCCGGCAGTTTCCCGTGATTCGCGGCATTTGCTCACCGGGGTTATCCACAGTGCGCCATTTTTCGGTCTGCGGGTGCCCGCCTCCGGCACCGTCGAAGACCGGAGGTGAGGCCCCATGACCACTCACATCGGCCTCGGCCGGCGCGGCGAGGAAGCCGCCGCCGCCTACCTGTCCCGGCTCGGCTGGACGATCCTCGACCGGAACTGGCGCTCCCGCGACGGGGAGCTCGACATCGTCGCCCACGACGGCCGCGAGCACATCGTCTGCGAGGTGAAGACGCGAAGCTCGGCGCGGTTCGGCGACCCGCTGGACGCCATCACCCCGGCGAAGGCGGCGCGGTTACGCCGCCTGGCCTGGCAGTGGGCGGCCGCCCGCGGCGTCGGCGGCACCTCGGTCCGGGTGGACGTGCTGGGGCTCGTCGCCGACGGCGACGGCTTCTCCGTCGATCATCTGCGGGAGGTGTGCTAGATGACGCTCGCGAAGACCCGCTCGGTGTGCGTCGTGGGCGTCGACGGCTTCATCGTGGACGTGGAGGCCGCCATCACCAGCGGCATCCCGGGCCTGCACCTGGTCGGCCTGCCCGACACGGCGCTCAGCGAGGCCCGCGACCGCGTCCGCGCGGCGATCTACAACTCCGGTGAGGACTGGCCCAACCGCCACGTCACCGTGTCGCTCTTCCCCGCCAGCCTCCCGAAACGCGGCTCGAGCTATGACATCGCCATCGCGGTCGCGCTCCTCGCCGCCGCCGAGGTCGTCCCCGCCCAGTCCTGCGCGGGCCTGGTGCTGATCGGCGAGCTCGGCCTCGACGGGCGGCTGCGTCCCATCCCCGGCGTCCTGCCCGCGGTGCTGGCCGCCGCGAACGCCGGGTGCCGCACGGTCGTCGTCCCCCGGGCGAACGCCGCGGAGGCAGAGCTCGTGCCCGACGTGGAGGTGGTCTCCGCGAGCACCCTGCGCGGCCTCCTCTGCGTCCTGCGCGACGAACCCCCGCCCGTCGAGGAGGACGAGCCGGCAGCGGCCCCGGCCTCTCCCGAAGGGACGGCGATCCGCCGCCAGGAGGCCCGCAGGGACCTCGACCTGGCCGACGTCAAGGGCCAGGCGGAAGCCCGCCACGCCCTGGAGATCAGCGCTGCCGGAGGCCACCACCTGTTCTTCTCCGGCCCGCCCGGGTGCGGAAAGACGATGCTGGCCGAGCGCCTGCCCACGCTCATGCCGCCGCTGGAACCCGACTCGGCGCTCGAGGTCACCGCGATCCACTCGGTCGCCGGGACCCTCCCGCCCGGCCGGCCGCTGATCGTCCAGCCCCCGTTCTACGCGCCGCACCACACCGCGACCCGTGCCTCGATGGTCGGCGGCGGCTCCGGCCGCGTGCTGCAACCGGGCGCCGTGTCCCTGGCCCACAGGGGCATCCTGTTCCTGGACGAAGCCCCCGAATTTCAGGGCGGGACGCTCGACGCCCTCCGCCAGCCCCTGGAGGACGGTGAGGTCCGCATCTCGCGGGCCGAGGGCACCGCGACCTTCCCGGCCCGCTTCACGCTCGTCCTCGCGGCCAACCCGTGCCCCTGCGCGGCGGCCAAGCAGGTCGACTGCTCCTGTGCCCCGGGACTGCGGCGCAGGTACACCTCCCAGATATCCGGTCCGCTCATCGACCGCATCGACCTCAAACTCGAACTGGCCCCGGCGAGTCGCGCCGAACTGCGGTACGACCTCGAGTTCGCCGAGGCCAGCCACGTGGTCGCCGACCGGGTCCTGGCCGCGCGGGAGAGAACACTCAAACGCCTGTACGACACCCCATGGCGTTCCAACTCCGAGATCCCCGGTCCGGAGATGCGCCGCCGCTTCACCCCCTCGCCGGAGGCGATGCACGCCGCCGACGAGGCACTCCACCGGGGCACGCTCAGCGCCCGCGGCCTCGACCGCGTCATGCGCGTCGCCTGGACCATCGCGGACCTGTCCGGCCACGACGAGCCCAGCGCCGACGACATCGGCGGCGCGCTCGCCCTGTGGAGCCGTCCATGACCCCCGAGCACACGGCCCGCGCCACGCTCACGGCGGTGGCGGAGCCCGGCGACGCCCTCCTCAACCGGATCATCGACCGCACCGGCGGCGTGGGGGCGCTCGAGGCGATCCGCACCGGCCGTCTCCCGGGCGACGTCCCCGTCACGCCGCAGGAGCTTCAGCGCCTCGACCACTGGCGGGTCCGGCTGGCCACCGGCGACGCCGACCAGGATCTCGCCGTCTGCGCCCGCTTCGGCGGCCGCCTGATCTGCCCCGGAGACCCCGAATGGCCCACCACGCTCGACGACCTCGGCGCCAACCGCCCTTACGCGCTGTGGCTGCGCGGCCCCGGCGACCTCCGGAACGGGTGCCTGCGTTCGGTGGCCGTCGTCGGCTCCCGCGCCGCGTCCCCGTACGGGCTGCGCGCCGCCGCCGAGTTCGCCTCCGACCTGGCCGACGCGGGCTGGACCGTCATCTCCGGCGGGGCGCTCGGGATCGACGCGGCCGCGCACCGCGGCGCCCTGGCCGCCGACGGCACCACCGTCGCGATCTTCGCCAACGGCGTCGACGTCCCCTATCCCGCCTCCAACGAGGGCCTGTTCGCCGAGATGGCCCGGCGTTCGCTGCTGGTCAGCGAGTCGCCGCCGGGCGTGCCGCCGCACCGGCTCCGCTTCCTCGTCCGCAACCGCCTGATCGCCGCTCTGTCACGCGGCAGCGTCATCGTCGAGGCGGAGGCGCGCAGTGGTGCGCTCAACACCGCGACCTGGGCCCGCAGGCTCGGCCGCGTCGTCATGGCCGTCCCGGGCCCGGTCACCTCACGGACGTCCGTCGGCTGCCACCGGCTCCTCCGCGAGGAGGGCACCGTCCTGATCAGCCGCACCGCGGAGATCGTCGAGGCCGTCGGCCTCATCGGCACCGACCTCGCCCCGCCGCCGCACACCCCCGTCCTGCCCCGCGACCGGCTGGACCCGGTCACCCGTTCCGTCCTGGAGGCGCTCCCCGCCCGGGGCTCGGCAGGCCCCGCCCAACTGGCGGCCAAGGCGGGCGTCGACCTGCCCACGGCCAACGCGAAGCTGGGCCTGTTGTCCGCCGCCGGGTTCGTGGAGCGCGCCCCCACCGGATGGCGCCTGACCAAGTCGGCCAAGTCCCCCACCCGGGCGCCCGCTCCCCCGTGAACGCCTCACCTTCGGCGCCACCAAGCCCTTCCACCCTCTTTCGGGCAAGGAGAGCCGTGACCTCACCTAGCGATCACCCCCGTCCACACCCCGAACCGCGCCCCGCCGCCAGACCGCCCCCGGAACCGCCAACGCCCCGAGCACACAGCCCCACACGCGCCCCACCCTCACAGAAAAGCCACAACACAAGGAGGTAGAAGCCCCGCCATCGTTCCGCACCACCCAGACAAGCCCAGACACCAGAACTCCCGGGAACCTCCAACGACCCGAGAACGCGGCGCCGCTCACGGCCCACCGCGCGCACCACAAGCACGCACCATAAGGAGACGAGAAGGTACGCCACCAAGCCCCGCCGCCCAAGCAGCCCTGATACCTGACCCCCTAGACCTCCAGCGACCCCGAGCGCACCCCACACAACCCGCTCAGTACAGAACAAGCACGCACCGCACAGGGGCGAGGTAGTGCGCGGCGATCCGTACTGCCCTGCGCGCCTCAGGGCTTCTAGCGAACCGAGCATGTGACCCCGCCCCCAAGCCGCCCCGCAGAGGGCGAGCACGCAGTACAAGGAGGTGAGAACGCCCACCGGCGATCCGCACCGCCCCGGCCGGGTCCTGATACCCGGGCGCCTCAGGGCCTCCAGCGAACCGAACATGTGACCCTCCCCCCAAGCCGCCCCACAGAGAGCAAGCACGCAATCCAAGGAGATGAGAACGCCCACCGGCGATCCGCACCGCCCCGGCCGGGTCCTGATACCCGGGCGCCTCAGGACCTCCAGCGAACCGAACATGTGACCCCGCCCCCAAGCCGCCCCGCAGAGGGCGAGCCCGCAGTACAAGGAGGTGAGAAGGCGCGCTGGCGATCGGTGTCGCCCAGGCGGGGTTAGGCCCTGTCTTCCTCGTGGATCCTGATCGCGGTTCTGACACACGTGAACGTGTGCAGGCGGAGATGCCGGCGGTCGTGTGGAAAGGGCGGGTCCTCGGTGACGAGAAGCCGATCGGGGCGGGCCGGTCGGCCCGTTTGGGCGGAGGGGTCGGCTACTGGTCCGCGGGGAGTTCGAACTCGCTCTTCGCCAGTTCTTCGACGTTGACGTCCTTGAAGGTGACGACACGGACGTTCTTGACGAAGCGGGCGGGGCGGTACATGTCCCAAACCCAGGCGTCCTGCATGGTGACCTCGAAATAGATCTCACCGTTGTCGGCGCTGCGCACCTGGAGGTCGACGGAGTTGGTGAGGTAGAACCTGCGCTCGGTCTCCACGACGTAGGTGAACAACCCCACGACGTCGCGGTACTCGCGATAGAGCTGCAGCTCCATCTCGGTCTCGTACTTTTCGAGATCCTCGGCGCTCACGCTCGTGCCCCTTCCGTCCGGCCTCCGCCGGGGACCTGCCCTTCGGTCTCCTCTCTCAAGGCCACCTCTCCATTGTTACGCAACGCACGTCCGACATTGACATAGGAGAACCGATGCTCTGGACACGGTCCGTGTTCGGCCAGGGCCGTCCCGTGCGCGCGGGTGACGTAGCCCTTGTGGACGTCGAACCCGTAGGCCGGGTAGCGGTCGTGGAGGTCCACCATGATGCGGTCTCGCGTCACCTTCGCGACGATGGAGGCCGCCGCCACGCACGCGGCGGCCTGGTCGCCCTTGATCATCGAGAGGGCCGGGACGCCCAGGCCGGGGACGGGGAACCCGTCGCTCAGGACGTAGGCGGGACGCTCGTCCAGCGCGGCGAGGGCCCGGCGCATCCCGGTGATGTTGCAGCGGTGCAGGCCGATCCGATCGATGTCGTGACAGGGGATGATGACCGCGCTCCAGGCGCGCGCACACGTGGTGATCTCGGCGTAGAGCTCCTCGCGGCGCGCCGGGGTGAGCAGCTTGGAGTCGGTGAGGCCGTCGATCCGCTTCGCGCCTTGCAAGATCACCGCACCGACGACGAGCGGCCCCGCGCAGGCGCCGCGCCCCGCCTCGTCCACTCCCGCCACGGGACTGAACCCGCCGTGCGCCAAGGCGCGCTCGTAGGCGTACAACCCCGCGTCACGGCGCGGCGTGAAGCGGAGTGGTCGACCGTTCATGCTCCGCAGGGTACGTTGCCGGAACCCTGTGCCGCCTCCCGAATGCCATCGTTCCCACCATGTCTCCGATCACCCCCAACGCACCCGGACCGGCCCCGCACCGGCACCCCCGTCTTCCGTTGCCCCGCACGAGGCCAAGGGCTTGCCCGCACACCTTCCCGTCGCTGATCGAACTACCGAGAAGTGCGAGGCGGTGTCGTGCCGATCTAGGCAAGGTCACGCAGCGCTGAGCGGTGCCACGGGCGATATGGGCGGTGCCATGTCGCTCTGGGCGGCTTCATGTTGGTCCGGGGCGGGCCCCGCAGCGGGCTCAGGGTAGGCGGGGGCCGTTTCGAGACGGCCGCAGTCGCGCGGCCCGTGCTGCAGGAGGGACACGGTGCCGACGGCGGGGGGCAAGCCTCCGCCTGCGATGACCTTTGCAGGTAGTGCGACGTGGGGTGGGTGGTCGCGGCGCGTAGGGGGTTCCGGGGTGGACGTGAGCGGGGTGCGCGGGTTGGGCTTTGGCGCTTGGTTGGAGCGGCAAGTCCCTCAGCGCTGGAGAACATCGGGGTGCCGATGCGTCCGCCGTGGCGCACTGTCCACGCGCTCCCTTCCGTCGTGTGGACGGAGCACCGAGAAGCGCTGGGCGGGTGGAGTGGGTGGTTGTGGTGGGTAAGCGTGCGCGGGGGTCTTCGGGGCGGGTGTGGGCCGGGTGTGCGGGTCGGGGTTTGGTGCTTGGTTGGAGGGGGGCGTCTCGTGGGGCTGGAGAACGATCATGCTGTGGTGGGGCGGGGGCGTCGTTCGGCTGTGTGCTGGGCGGGCCGCTCTCGGTCGGGCGGGGGTCAGTGGGAGCTGGGCCTTGAACGGTGGCGGCGTCTCAGGTAGGTGACGGGGAGGGCGCCGGCGAAGCCGAGGACGAGCGGGGTCGCGGGAGCGGCCAGGGAGGCGGTCTTGAAGCCGGCCTGTTTGAAGGTTCCGGGGATCGGGAGCGTGTCGAGGCGGTTCAGGGGCCAGACGATCACGAAGGCGCGGCCGATGACGCGGTCGGTGGGGATGGTGCCGCCGCCGGGGTCGCCGCGGTGGGAGCGGGAGTCGTAGGACAGCTCGCGGTGGTCGCCCATCACCCAGAGCTGGCCCGGCTTGACCGTGACGTCGAAGGGCTCGTTGGACGGCTTGTTCTGCTCGTGCGTGATCGGGTCGGTGAACAGGTAGGACTTCTCGTCCAGGGGGACGCCGTTGACCGAGACGCGGCCCTGGGCGTCGCAGCAGGTGACGTGGTCGCCGGGGACGCCGATGACGCGTTTGATGTAGTCCTTCTCGTTCGGCGCGACGCCGAAGGCGCTGCCGACGGCGTGCAGGGCCTTGGAGATGGGGTTGCCGGGCTCCTTGACCTGGGTCTCGGGGTCCCAGGAGTCGAGGCCGTTGAACACGACGACGTCGCCGCGGGCGATGTCCCGCGTGTGATAGACGATCTTGTTGACGAGGACGCGGTCGCCGATCTGGAGCGTGTTCTGCATGGACCCGGACGGGATGTAGAACGCCTGGACCGCGAACGCCTTGATCACCAAGGCGAGGACGACGGCGACCACGATGAGGACGGGCAGTTCCTTCCAGAACGAGCCCGGCTTCTTCTTGCGCTTGCCCTCGCCCGGTCCGTCGTCGTCGGCCGTCTCCTCGGCGGAGGTCACGGTCTGCTCTTCTTCGGGCACCGCGCCCTCGGCCTCGGATCGCACGTCTCTCCGATCGTCCTCGTCAGTCATCAGAGCGAAAGCCTAGCGGCGCCGGGGCCCAGGAGCCCCGTCGGCGGGCGTGTCGCCCGGGACCGTCCCGGTAAAACGGGCAACGCCCCGGAGACCGCGAAGGGTTCCCGGGGCGCGGCGCACGTCGGCTCAGAAGTCGCGCTTCTCCTTGATGCGCGCGGCCTTGCCGCGCAGGTTGCGCAGGTAGTAGAGCTTGGCGCGGCGGACGTCGCCGCGGGTCACGACCTCGATCTTGTCGATCGAGGGGCTGTTGAGCGGGAAGGTCCGCTCGACGCCGACGCTGTAGCTGACCTTGCGGACGGTGAAGGTCTCGCGGGCGCCGCCGCCCTGCCGCCGGATCACCACGCCCTGGAAGACCTGGATACGGCTCCGGTTTCCCTCCGTGACGCGGACGTGCACCTTGAGGGTGTCGCCCGGCCGGAAGGCCGGGACGTCGTCGCGGATCGCGGCCTTCTCGATCTCCTGGATCAGGGTGTGCATCGCAGCGGTTCCTCATGGTCGAACGCGGGCGCCGAGAGGCCCCGGTGGGACGTGCGTGGGGGCGTCGCGCCGCGGAGATGGTCTTCGGGGTGCCGCGCGGCCGAGCGCACGGCGACACTTCAGTGTGCCATACCTTCGCCGTCGACCGGACAACCGGCCTCGCGCAGGACGTCGCGGTCGTGCTCGTCAAGGGCCGTGCGTGCCAGCCTGGCGACCAGTTCCGGCCTGGTCCGGGCGGTGCGGCGGAGGGCCTCGTCGCGGCGCCACCGGGCGATGGCGCCGTGGTGGCCCGACAGCAGGACCTCCGGGACGGCCCTGGCGCGCCAGACCGGCGGCTTGGTGTAGACGGGGCCTTCGAGCAGCGATTCCATCGCGCCGGGGGCGAAGGAGTCGTCGGTGACGGAATCGGCGTTGCCGAGGACGCCGGGCAGGAGCCGGCCGACGGCCTCGACCATGACGAGGACGGCGACCTCTCCGCCGGCGAGGACGAAGTCGCCGAGGCTGACCTCGTCCACGGGCATGCGGGTGCGGGCCTCTTCGACGACGCGGTAGTCGATGCCCTCGTACCGGCCGCAGGCGAACAGCAGCCACGGTTCGGCGGCGTACTCGGCGGCGAGGGCCTGGGTGAAGGGGCGGCCGGCGGGCGTCGGGACGACGAGCCGCGGCGCGGCGCCGGGCGGTGCGACCGCGTCGAGGGCCTCACCCCAGGGTTCGGGTTTCATCACCATCCCGGGACCACCGCCGTAGGGGGTGTCGTCGACGGTGCGGTGCCGGTCGTGCGCCCAGGCGCGCAGGTCGTGCACGTGGACGTCGAGCAGCCCCGTCCGCCTGGCCTTGCCGAGGAGGGAGACCTCCAGGGGGGCGAAGTAGTCGGGGAAGATCGTGATGATGTCGAGTCTCATGGTCCGTCGAGCAGTCCGGGGGGCGGGTCGATGACGAGCCGCCCCCCGGGCACGTCCACCTCGGGGACGAGCGCGGCCACGAACGGGACCAGCGTGTCGCCTCCGGTGCCGCGCACGACCAGGAGGTCCTGGCCGTGGTGGCGGACCTCCGCGACCCGGCCGACGTCGGCGCCGTCCGTGGTGACCACGGCGAGGCCGATCAGTTCCTGGTCGTGGAAGTCGTCGGGGTCGGCGGACGGGGTGATGTCGTCCGGGGCGACGACGAGCCAGACGCCGCGCAGTTCCTCCGCGGCGTCGCGGTCGTCGATCCCGGCGAAGCGCACGAGCAGGCGTCCCGAGTGCCAGCGGGCGCGCTCGATGGTGAGGGGCCCGGCCGCCGCGGGGTCGGTGGCGATCTCGGTGCCCGCCGCGAACCGGGTCTCCGGTTCGTCGGTGCGGACGTCGAGGGTGATCTCGCCGCGGACTCCGTGCGGGCGGCCGATCCGGCCCACCACGAGCGGCTCGCTCATCGGGACCGCCCCGTCCGGTGCCGGCCGTCCCGGGGGGATCGGCGGGCGGCGCCGGGGACGGGGTCCCCGGGCGTGCCGTCCCCGGCGCGGGCGCCGGGGAACCGGGCGGGGGCGCCGAGAGGCCCCCGGCATGCGTGATGCCAGGGGCGCACTCAGCGGACCTCGTTGACGTCGAGCAGGTCCACGCGCACGTAACGGCCCCCGGAGAGGGCACTGATCACGGTGCGCAGGGCCTTGGCGGTGCGACCGCTGCGGCCGATGACCTTGCCGAGGTCCTCGGGGTGCACGCGCACCTCCAGGACCCGGCCGCCCCTGATCCGGCGGGCGCGAACCCGGACGTCGTCCGGGTTCTCGACGATCCCGCGGACCAGGTGCTCGAGCGCTTCTTCGAGCACGTCAGCCCTCGCTCTTGACTTCGGTGGTCTCGGTGGCCTTGGCCTCGGACTTCTTCGGCTCGGCCTTCTTCTTGCCCCGGGTCGCGGTGCCGCCGGTCTCGTCGTCGCCCAGCGACTCCTTGACGGCGGCCTCGAAGACGGCCTTCTTGTCGGTCTTGGGCTCGGCGACCTTGAGGGTGCCCTCGGCGCCCGGCTCGCCCTTGAACTTCTGCCAGTCGCCGGTGATCTTCAGCAGGTTGAGGACGGGCTCGGTCGGCTGCGCGCCGACGCCGAGCCAGTACTGCGCGCGCTCGGAGTCGATCTGGATGAGCGACGGCTCCTGCTTGGGCTGGTAGAGCCCGATCTCCTCGATGGCCCGGCCGTCCCGCTTGGTGCGGGCGTCGGCCACGACGATCCGGTACTGCGGGTTCCGGATCTTCCCCAGACGCTTGAGCTTGATCTTGACTGCCACGGGTGTGGTGTACTCCAGACTTCATTACAGGGTGAGCGGCCCGTACCAGGTGGGGAACACCGGCTCACGGCCGCCCGATGGACTCCGGTCGCGCAGGACGAGAGAGGGCGCCTGGCGATTCCGGGGTTTCCAGCCTGACATTCTGCCAGACGAACGCGGGAAAAGCGCAATCGCACGAGGACACGCGGCGACGTGTCCTCGTGTCCTCATGATCGGCACGCCGCGGACGGCGGGAACGGCCCCCGGAACACGCGGTGACGTGGGACGTCGTCCGGCGCGCCGGCCACGGGCGGAACCGCTCGCGGCGGCCGGGCCCCGGGGGGCCGGCCGCCGGGAGGGTCACTTCTTCTTGCGCCCCTGGAGCTTGTCGAGGTCGGGCATCTGGAAGCCGGGCGGGAGCTGGCCGCCGAGACCCGGGAGGCCGCCGCCGACGCCGGGGGGCAGTCCCTGGGGCATCGCGTCCGCCGCGGGCTGCTCGGGGCGGGCGCCGCCGCCGGCGCGCTTGCGGGGGTCGCCGCTGCGCTGCTTGCCCTTCTTGTTCTTGGCGGCCTTCGCGGCCTTGGCGGCCTTGCGGCGACCGGGGCCGCCCATGCCGGGCAGGCCCATGCCGCCGGCCATCTGCCGCATCATCTTCTGCGCGTCGAAGAAGCGGGTGACCAGGCTGCTGACCTCGCCGACGCCGACGCCGGAGCCGCGCGCGATGCGGGCCCGCCGGGAGCCGTTGATGATCTTGGGCTGAGCGCGCTCCTGCGGGGTCATCGAGCGGATGATCGCGGCGACGCGGTCGAGGTCCTTGTCGTCGATCTGGCTGATCTGGTCGCGGACCTGCCCCATGCCGGGCATCATCCCGAGCAGGTTGCCGATCGGGCCGAGCTTGCGGATCATCATCATCTGCTCGAGGAAGTCCTCGAGGGTGAAGTCCTCGCCCGAGGCGAACTTGCTGGTCATCTTCTCGGCCTGGGCGGCGTCGAACGCCTGCTCGGCCTGCTCGATCAGGGTGAGGACGTCGCCCATGTCGAGGATCCGGCCCGCCATGCGGTCCGGGTGGAAGACGCTGAAGTCCTCGAGCTTCTCGCCGGTCGAGGCGAACATGATCGGCCGGCCGGTGACGTGCCGGACCGAGAGGGCGGCGCCGCCGCGGGCGTCGCCGTCGAGCTTGGTGAGCACGACCCCGTCGAAGCCGACGCCGTCCATGAACGCCTGGGCGGTGTTGACGGCGTCCTGGCCGACCATCGCGTCGACGACGAACAGCACGTCGTCGGGCCGGACGGCGTCGCGGATGTCGATGGCCTGCTGCATCATCTCGGCGTCGATGCCGAGGCGGCCGGCGGTGTCGATGAGGACGACGTCGTGCTGGGCGTGCCTGGCCTGGTCGATGGAGCGGCGCGCGACGTCGACGGGGTCGCCGACGCCGCTGCCCGGCTCGGGCGCGTACACCGGCACCCCGGCGCGCTCGCCGACGACCTGGAGCTGCTGGACGGCGTTCGGGCGCTGCAGGTCGGCGGCCACCAGCAGGGGCGCGTGGCCCTCGCCCTTCAGCCACCGGGCGAGCTTGCCCGCCAGGGTGGTCTTTCCGGCGCCCTGCAGGCCCGCGAGCATGATGACGGTGGGGGGGTTCTTGGCGAACCTGATCCGGCGCGTCTCGCCGCCGAGGATGTTGATGAGCTCCTCGTTGACGATCTTGACGACCTGCTGGGCGGGGTTCAGCGCCTGCGAGACCTCCTCGCCCGCCGCCCGCTCCTTCACCCGCGCGATGAAGTCCTTGACCACGGGCAGCGCCACGTCGGCCTCGAGCAGCGCGATACGGATCTCGCGGGCCGTCGCGTTGATGTCGGCCTCGGAGAGCCGGCCCTTGCTGCGCAGCGACGAGAAGACCGTCGTCAACCGGTCGGAGAGCGTCTCGAACACGTGTCTGGACCCGTCCTTGGAAAGCTTCTGGGATCGCCTATCAGCGTATCGGGTCGGCGGCAAAGCCCCGCCCGGTCGCGCGTCCGGCCTTCCGGCGACGGGCTGGGCGGCGCGGATGTCAGGTCAGGGCGGCCAGGACGGCGGCGCGGACGGTCTCGGGCGCGGTGGGTCCCGTGAGGGGGCGGCCGTCGCCGTCGACCACGTAGAACACGTCCACGGCCTCCGCTCCGAGGGTGTCGACGCGGGCGGCGCGAACGTGCAGGCCGCAGGCGCCGAGGGCGCGGCCGATCCGCCACAGCAGGCCGGGCCGGTCGTGGGCGCGGACCTCGACGACGGTGGCGGTGCTGGAGGCGTCGTCGACGACGCGGACGCGGGGCGGCGCGACGGCCGCGCCGGGGCGGACGCGCACGG
>NZ_CAACVB010000046.1 GCF_900659635.1 Actinomadura roseirufa
TTCGCCAACATCCGGCTGCGCAACCAGCTCCTGGACGACGTGGAGGGCGGCTTCACCCGCGACTTCACCCAGGACGGCGCCGCTCCCGGGGACGGGGCCGATCCGACGCCCGTGGCCGTCCTCGCCGCCCGCGACCCGGGCGCCCCGGCGGCCTCGCCCAGCGGTCCCGCCCGGACCCTCCGCGCCTCGGCGGAAGCGGATGCGCCGAACCCGGAGGAACCGCCCGCCGACGAGGCCCAGGAGGGCGGTGAGGGGGAGGCCAGGCCCGCCTGGGGCTCGCCGGAGGACGCCGGTGACTCCGAGGAGCCCCTGGGAGACGGCGGGTACGGAGAAGGCGGGCACGGGGGCGTGGAGCCGCCGGCCTCGGGCATCCGGCCGCCGGGACGGGGCGGACGGCACCTGAGCGAGGAGGGCGCTCCCGCGCCGGGCGGCACGGGCCCCTCGCGGAGGGCCGCCGGGCGCGCCGACGGCCGGAGAGGGCCGCTCTCCGGCGCGCTGTGGAAGACCCTGCACCGCAGGGACGGGGACGCGCACGCCACGGCCGACGAACGGGAGCTCGACCGGCACCGCATCGGCTGTGCGGAGTGCCGCGAACGCGGCCGGGTGCGCGCCGCGGCCCTGCTGAGGACGGCGCCCGCGCCGGTGCTGCCCGCCGCGCTCCGCCACCGGGTCATGCACACGGCCACGGATCCGGAACTGGCCGGATATCGCGCCGACATCGCCGCGCGGGGCGGCACGCTCACGCCGGAGGGCCTGCCGAGCCAGCCGGACGTCCCGTCCCCCTTCACGCGCCGGTGGCTGCTCACGGGCGGCGGCATGGCGGGCGCGCTGGTCGTCGCGCTGGTGGCCGTCCTCGTGATGGGCCCCGGCCTCGGCGGCAACTCGCTGTCGTGGCCGCCGTTCCGCACGCATCCGCAGCCGTCGGTCACCCGCCAGTCCCCGGGCGCCAGTCCGGGGCACGGCGGCCACGGGGGCTCGGCGGGGTCCGGACCGGGCGCTCCGGGGCACCCGGGCGGGCCGGTCGTCCGGCCCCAGAAGGACGAGCGGGGCGCCAAGTCCCCTTCGCCGTCGCATCCGTCGCAGCAGCAGACGCCGCAGCCCTCCACGTCGCCTTCCCCGGAGGACCCCGGCGTCCTCACCGTGAACCCGGGGCGGATCGAGCTGCGCACCTCCAGGAGCGCTCAGATCCGGCTCTCCGCCGGGGGCGGCCCCGTCACCTGGACCGCGGCGTCCTCGTCGAGCCGCCTCGTCCTGTCGCGGATGCAGGGCGGCATCGCCAAGGGCGCCACGGACCAGGTGACGGTCACGCTGCGGACCGTCCTGATCGGCCTTCCCGGAGAGGGGATACTGACCTTCAGCGACGCTCAGGGCACCGCACACAGCGTCACGGTGGTGTGGAGCGCCACGATCCTCTAGCGCCGGTGACCGGACCCGGGCCCCGGGTCCGGTCACCGTCAGGTCGTGCGGAGGGGCGCGCTCAGCGCTTGTTGACCGCGGGGTCGGTCGTGCTGGGACGCCCGGTCTCGACGTGGCCCGCCACGCGGCGGACGAAGGTCTCGTCGTTCACGGACGTCACGGTGAGGTCGTACCAGGAGTTGGCCCGGCCGAGCCCGGCGGTGTGGACGGCCTGGTCGCCCGGACGGATCGTGTAGGTCGTGGAGTGGTCGCGGTAGGCGTCCTTGACCGTGACCCGGTGAGCGGATCGGCCGTTGTTGGTCAGGATGAGCTGCAGGGCGCCCCCATGGTGACGGACGCTCACTTCGGGGCCCACACCGTTCCCCGCGAAGGTGCGCAGGAAGCCGTTGGGACCGGACACGGTGAAGTCGTAGGCGCCGCTGACGTCCCAGCTCTCGGTCAGCTTCTTACGGTCGTGGACGGTGTAGGACCACGGGCCGCCCTGCTGGGTCGTGGAGGTCACCGTGTAGCAGATCCCCGTGTTGTTGCCGGTACCGAACTCGATGGTGAACTTCCCGCGTCCGGCCTTGGCGTCGACCTTGGGCTCGTAAGGCAGCGGACGTGCGAGACGGAGGCCGGGCTCCTGCAGCGGGAGGGCGGGGCTGGCCGGTGGGGTGGGCACGTAGTCGTTGTGCCGCTGGTGGTCCTTGGGGGTGTAGGCGCCGGTGTCGGGGAGGGACGCCGCGCGTTCGTTCGGGCGGACGAAGTCCAGCGCGGAGGTGAGGTCCCCGCAGACGGCGCGGCGCCAGGGGGAGATGTTCGGCTCGCGCACCCCGAAGCGTCGTTCCATCAGCTGGATGATGGAGGTGTGGTCGAAGACCTGGGAGCAGGCCCAGCCGCCCTTGCTCCAAGGGGAGACGACGAACATGGGCACGCGCTGGCCCAGCCCGTAGGGGCCCTTCACGTAGCTCGCGGAGCCGGGGTACACCTCGTTGGTGGGATCGGCGGTGGACCGTCCCTGCGCGGGTGACAGCGGCGGGGAGGGTGGCACGACGTGGTCGTAGAAACCGTCGTTCTCGTCGTAGGTGACGAGGAGGACGGTCTTGCTCCACACCTCGGGGTTGGCGGTCAGCGCGTCCAGGACCTTGGAGATGTACCAGGCGCCGTAATTCACGGGCCAGTTCGGGTGCTCGCTGTACGCCTCGGGGGCGGCGATCCAGGAGATCTGAGGGAGATTTCCGCTTTTCACGTCCGCCTTGAGGATGCGGAACAGGTCATCGCCCGCCTTGGCGTTCGTTCCGGTGCGCGCCTTGTCGTAGAGCGGGTCGCCGGGCTTGGCGTTGCGGTACTTGTTGAAGTACAGCAGGGAGTTGTCGCCGTAGTTGCCGATGAAGGCGTCGTTGGTCCAGCCCCAGCTTCCGGCGGCGTCCAGCCCGTCACCGATGTCCTGGTAGATCTTCCAGGAGACACCGGCCTTCTCCAGCCGTTCCGGATAGGTGGTCCAGTCGTAGCCGCGCTCGTCGTTGGCGAGGACGGGACCTCCCCCGCTGCCGTCGTTGCCGGTGTAGCCCGTCCACATGTAGTAGCGGTTCGGGTCGGTGTTGCCGACGAATGAGCAGTGGTAGGCGTCGCACAAGGTGAAGGCGTCGGCGAGCGCGTAGTGGAAGGGGATGTCCTTACGCGTCAGGTAGGCCATCGTCGTCGCCGTCTTGGCGGGGATCCACTGGTCGTACCTGCCGTTGTTCCAGGCCTTGTGGCCGCCATTCCAGTCGTGGTTCAGGCCCTGGAGGAACTGCATTCCGAGGTCGTCCGCGTCCGGGTGGAAGGGCAGGACGTCCTTGTCTCCGTCCGGCTGGTGCCAGACGGTCTTGCCATTGGGAAGGATCGCCGGGCGGGGGTCGCCGAAGCCGCGGATGCCCCGAAGGGAACCGAAGTAGTGGTCGAAGGAGCGGTTCTCCTGCATGAGCACGACGATGTGCTCGACATCGCGGATCGTGCCGGTGCGGTGGTGCGCCGGGATCGCCGCCGCCTTGGCGATGCTCGCGGGCAGTGCGGTGAGGGCGGCTGCTCCGCCCGCCACCTGGAGAAAGCGCCGCCGGTTGACTTCCGTCATGGCTGGAGTGCCTTCCTGCTGGGCCTTGCGATGGGGGAGGGACCAGGCCAGCAGAGGTCAGGGAATTCTCCGCGACCGGTACGCGACGCCGCTCGTAACGCCGAACGAAGGCGGCGTCCGCCCGGCGTCAAGGTGACGATCAGGGGGCGGCCGGGCCCTAAAAGGCTCTACCGCCGGCTGTCATGACACGTCCCGTTCTTCGGAGTCAACTACTCTCAGTGAAGAAGGGAACACCTATGAAACGCCAGTCGTCCGGCGGCGCGGCGGCCGCGGCGTCCCTGCCCGGCATCGCGGTGCTGGAGTCCTTCGCCGGAGCAACCTGGGAAGCCAGATGGGCCGCCGCGCTCTCCTACGCGGCCGCGCAGACCTACAAGCCGACGATCGTGCTGCCCAACGGCGAGATCACGCTGGGCGGCGGGCCCTACCGCCTCTTCGACGGCCTGCGGGTCAGCGGCCCGGTCGGCGCCGGCGAACGGGAGTTCACCACCCGCGGGCCGTCCTGCGTCGTCACCGTGACCGGCAAGCCGCTGTTCGCCATGCCCGGGGGCGACGTGTCGAACCTGTGGTTCAAAGGCGTCCAGTTCCGCGCCAAGACGCGTCTCGACTGGATGGTGCGCACCACCGACTTCGGCGGCGGCCCCATCATGAAGGACGCCGACTTCCACTCCCTCGGCTGGGTCGGGTTCTCCTCGGTCATGCACGCCCGGCACCTGCGGGTCTCCATCCAGGACATGTACTGCAACAACGGAAGCGACGTGCAGTTCCGCCTGGCCGGTTCCGACAACTTCTACTGGACGCAGGGGCGCAACTATCTGAGCGGGAGCGTCCCGCCCACGGCGGCCGCCTACGTGTACTTCACGTCCATGTCCCGCACCCGGGTCGGTGCCCTGTACGTCACGCCGCAGGGAGCGTCGGCCTTCCGGATCGACGGAGGCTACGGCGGCCTCAGCTTCGAGGGGACGCTGCTCGACTCCACCGGCAGGACGAAGGACACCGCGTGCCAGGGAGCCGCACTCTACATCCACTCCGGCGAGGGCCACACCTTCACCAACCTCTGGTTCTTCAACAACTGCACGAATCCCGGGGCCACCGGGCGGGCCGGCGAGAAGGGGCAGGTGTTCATCGGCGGCGGCGCGGACGAGATCGTCTTCTCCGGCTGCCAGTGGTCCGGCGGCGCGAAGCAGCCCGTGGCCACCCCGCGCGGCACGCCGGCGATCTACGCCCAGTCCGGCGTGGCCAACGTCCGGGTCACCGACCCGCTGGCGCCCAACGGCGGCGAGAAGCGTCTCCAGCAGGCCGCCGCGGGCACCTTCAGCTGCAACGACCCCGAATGGAAGATCGTCACCGGCGGCTGACCCGCCCGGCATGCCCGAGCCCGGCGCCCCGGCCACTCCGGGCCGCCGCCACTCCGGGCCGCCGCTACAGCGGCTCGCTCACCCACCGCCAGCCATCGGTGCCGAGGGAGGCGTGGACGACCCGGGCGCCGCTGGAGTCCTCAAGCTGGCTCACCGTTCGTATCAGCTGCCGGTGGAAGTCCGCGGGCGGGCGCCGCAGGGCCGTCCCCTCCAGGAGGGCCACGCTGACCTGCGGCTGGTCGTGGAGCTGCGCGGTCAGCCGCCCGGTCTCGTCGAACCGGAGCATCACGATAGCGTCGGCGCGGATGAGGTCACGTCCCTCATGGGCGGCGATCCACACCTCGGTGCGCGTTCCACTCATCTGCGCCATCTCCTCGTCTCAGGTTCTGGATCGCGCTCATTACCATTGCAACACAGCCTCCGGCCCATAGCGCCGGGCCCGTACGGCCACCCTGCCCCTGGAACACGGGCCGGGATGTACCCGGGCCCGTGACTCCGGGATCTCCCCGATCTCCCCCTGAGATCGCGTCCGGGGTGCTGCTCACCGCGCCGCCGGGTTGCGATCATCGGCGCATGATCCCCCTGCCGGCAACGCCGAAGATGCCCCCGGTGACCACGATCCGCCACGGCCTGACCCGCCGAGCCGCCCTTACCGCGGCCGGGACGGTGGGCCTGCTTCTCGCCGTCACCGGGACGGCCGCGGCCGGCCACGTCCCCGCCGTCGAGACCGTGCGAGACGGTGACGCGCGCTCACCAGAAGGGCAGGTGAACCTGACGCTGCCGCCGCCGA
The DNA here is from genome assembly GCF_900659635.1 of Actinomadura roseirufa. GTDB lineage: Bacteria > Actinomycetota > Actinomycetes > Streptosporangiales > Streptosporangiaceae > Spirillospora > Spirillospora roseirufa. The sequence goes on from NZ_CAACVB010000046.1 coordinate 5,654, forward strand.
CCGGCGCGCACGCGATCGGAACGACGTCGCTGCACCTCGTCGACCATGCGCGTCAGGACCCGTGGACCTCGTCCACGCGCGAACTGATGATCAGTGTGTGGTACCCGTCCCGGAGCGGCGAAGGACACCGGCGAGCCCCGTGGCTGCCGCCCGCGGCGTCGAGGCTGTACAAGCAGCAGGTCGGCGAGCAGTTGCGGACGTCCCTGGACGAGGTCGCACTCCCGGCGACCCACGCGGGCTGGAACGCCCCGGTCGCGGCGGGCCGCCGCCATCCGGTCGTGCTCTTCTCCCCGGGCTACAACTCCATACGCGCGCTCAACACCGCGCTGGTCGAGGATCTCGCCAGCCGGGGATATGTGGTCGTCACCATCGACCACACCCACGAGGCCCCGATCGTGGAGTTTCCCCACGGCAGGCTGGAACTGGGCCGTGCACCACGCGATCCCGAGGAGGACATCGCCAGGATCATGCGGGTGCGCCGGGACGACACCCGGTTCGTCCTGGACGAGATCACGGCGCTGAACACCGGCGGGAATCCGGACGCCGGCCACCGCCGCTTGCCCCGCGGGCTCGGCGGGTCCCTCGATCTGTCCAGGATCGGCATGTTCGGTCACTCGCTCGGCGGTGCCACGGCCGCGGAGGTGATGGCGCGCGATCCCCGCGTCCTCGCGGGCGCCGACCTGGACGGCTCCATTCCGGGCCCGGTCGCCTCGACCGGCCTGGATCGTCCCTTCCTGCTGATGAGCAACGCCACCCATGGGCGCGACAACGACCCCACCTGGGAGGAGTTCTGGGGTCATCTGCGGGGCTGGCGCCGTGAGCTGCGCCTGCGCGACTCCGGGCACCAGACCTACACCGACGACGCTCCGCTGGCACGGCAGCTGATCGAGGCGCTCCCGCTGTCGCCCCCGGTGGTCGCCCAGCTGACCGAGAGGATCGGGACGATCGACGCCGGCCGGGCCGTCGCCGCCGAACGCGCCTACCTGGGCTCCTTCTTCGATCTTCACCTGCGTCACCGCGATGACCACCTGCTGTCCGGGCCATCCCCGCGCTACCCGGAGATCACGTTCGTGCCCTGACGCTGTCCGCCTTGGTGCACTCATCACCGTCTCCGAGACGAAATTGACGAATCCGAGAGGGAGCGGGGCGGATCCGACGGTAGGTAGCAAGAACACGCTCCCTTCAGGAGGACGCATGTGCCGGTTGTTCGGGCTGTCGGCCGCGCCGCACCGGGTGCACGCCACGTTCTGGTTGCTGGAGGCGCGCGACAGCCTCGCCCAGCAGAGCCGCCGGGAACCCGACGGGACGGGGCTCGGCGTGTTCGGGGCCGACGGCGCTCCGCAGGTCGACAAGCAACCGGAGGCCGCCTACCTGGATCGGACGTTCGCCAGGGAGGCCAAGGAACGCCGTTCCACCACGTTCCTCGCCCACGTCCGCTTCGCCTCCACCGGCGGCCTCGACCCGCGCAACACGCACCCGTTCGAGCAGCGGGGCCGGCTGTTCGCGCACAACGGCGTCGTCCACGACCTGCCCGCGCTGGACGCCGAGCTCGGTGCCGACCGGGACCTCGTCGCGGGCGACACCGACTCCGAGCGGTTCTTCGCCCTGATCACCAAGCGGGCCGACGCCAACGGCGGCGACGTGGGCGCGGCGATCGCCGACGCCGCGCGGTGGATCGCCGCGAACCTGCCGATCTACGCCCTCAACCTGATCCTCACAACACCGACCGACCTGTGGGCCCTGCGCTACCCGGACACGCACCGCCTGTTCGTGCTGCGGCGCGCCGCGGGCGGGGCCCACGGCGGGCGCCATCTGGAGCACGCGAGCGCCTCCGGGCGCATCCGTGCCCGCGTCGGCGCGTTGTCGGCCCACCCGTCCGTCGCGGTCGCCAGCGAGCGGATGGACGAGGATCCCGGATGGCGCGCCCTGCGGTCCGGGGAGCTCGTGCACGTCGACGACCGGCTCGACGTCACCAGCGAGATCGTCGTCGACGGGCCGCCGCGCCACCTGCTGACCCTGGACGAGCTGGGCGACCACGCCGCCGCCTCCCAGAGCGGTGCCTGACCGGTCAGGGGGACTGCAGCCAGAGCAGATTCAGGTCGTAGAAGACGGCGTCCTCGTCGAAGTACCTCATCTGCTCGTCGCGCCAGGACTGGTACTCCGGCGGCATCCGCGTCTGCTCGCCCTTGCGGGCCGCCTCCCTGGAGGTGAAGTACGCCACGCCGAGGCAGAACCCGTCGGGCCGGATGCAGAACAGGCCGCCGATCATGTCGGGCCGCCGCCGGTTCAGGATCCGCTGCGCCCCGTCGGGGATGAACGGCCGTACCGCCTCCCGGTCGCGGACCCTGGTCTGCAGGATCTGGACGAACCCCGCGTCGTCGGAGCCGCCCCGTCCGAACGTCTCCACGTCGGTGTACATCTCGACGGTGACGTCGCCCTCGAACAGGTCACGGGTCTCGGCCCACCAGCGCGCCTGCGCGCGCCGCCGGTCGTTGCGGTGGGCCGCTCGCGGGGACGCGAAACGCGTCACGCCGATGTGCAGACCGTCGTCGGTCACCCCGCCGGTGGTGCCCAGCCATCCCTTGGCTCCGGGCGCCACGTCCCGGTACCAGCGCTCGGCGGCCTCCCGGAGGCGCTCCGCGTCGCGCGTCCGGCCCTTGACGATCTGGACACAGGGCTGGCGCTGGCCGAACAACGCTCACCTCCTCCCTCCGACGCTACCCAGCACGGGGCAAACCGGGCGTCATGCCCCGTTGAAGATGCCGCCGCCGGGCGCCCGGCGCACTCAGTCCGGTCGGGCCAGGGTGAGCCGGCGCCGGTCCAGGTCGATCTCGGTGACGACGACGTCCACGTCGTCGCCGACCTGAAGGCCGCGCAGGGGCTCGTCCCGGTGGACCAGTCCCTCGACGCCGTCGGCGACGCGGACAAAGAACCCGAACGGGACCAGCGCGGTGACGGTGCCGGAGAGCGCGCGCCCCACCCGGACGTCGAGGGCGAACCGGCGGAAGGGGTCGGGCCGCAGCGCCTTCAGCGAGAGCCTGACCTCACCGTTGTAGACATCCGGCCCGAGCACCTCGGCGGTGAGTCTCTGGCCGGACCGCACCACCTCGCCGAGATCGTCGAAGCGCCGCCACGACACCTCGACGGGCGAGATGAAACCGACGCCGGGGAAGACGGGGTGCCGGGGCCCGTCGTCCAGGTCCACGAACACCCCGAACCGCTCCACCGCGGCGACCGTCCCCGAACACCGGTCGCCCCGCCGCACGCCGCGCAGGAACGCCCACAGCTCCCGGTCGCCGTCCGCGATCAGCGCCAGCCCGATCAGCCCGCACCGCCGGTCCACCGCGACCACCTCGCCGGTGACGCGCCGTCCCACGCCGGCGTCCTCGACGCGGGCGCGCCCGAACCTGTGCCGCGTCAGGTTGGACGAGCTGATCCGCCCGAGCGGCCGGTCCGCGAAACCGTCGACGGTCACCGTCACGTCGCCGACGGCGGTGACCCCCGCGACCACTCCCGAACAGAGGTCGCCGACCTGGACCGCGTCCACAAAGGCCCGAGCGGCCCGCTCCACGTCCACATCGGTAACCCTGGCACAGACTCGGGGCGCGGACACCGGGGGCCGCGGATGTCAGGACGCCTCGGCCCTGACGCGTTCGACGAGTGACCGCATGTCCCCTCGATAGCGGACGGAGACCTCCCGCACGTACTCGATGCCGAGGCGCTTCGCCATGCCCTCGTACAGCCGCTGCGCGTTGACGTTGTCGGTGTCGGTCTCGCCTTCGACGAACTCGTATCCGCGCCGCGCCGCCTCGTCGAAGGCCGTGGAGATCAGCCTGATGCCCACGCCCCCCATGACGCGGTCCGACTCGGTCACGTAGGCGTCGTGCATGTAGGCGGCCCGTGCCGCGCGCTGGGTGGACTGCTGGGTGTCCACCATGACGAAGCCCACGGCCGCCTCGTGCCGGCTGGCCACCACCAGGAAACACGTCTCGCTGCCCACGAAGTCCTCAAGGAACGCACGGGTTCGGGACGGGTCGATCTCGCGCCCGCAGTAGCGCTGCTGCTCGGCGAGCAGCGGAAGCAGCGACTCGATGCTGTCCTTGTTCATCACCGCGGTTTGGACACCCACCGGACTTTCTCCTTGTAATTGAGTCCGGCCGTCGCCGGAATTTTGGTCGGAGCCGTTCTGGGAAAGACGGCCACCGGCGATGGTAAGTCGCGTTCTGACGTCCGGTCAAGCATGGTCAAGCGCCCGAAACGCCGATTGTGGATGCGCCCGATAATGGTCTTTCCGCTGATCAGGCTGGGTGCGGTGCCGCATTCTCCGGAATGCGGCGGTAGATCTGCCCGAAAGGGCGGCGGGCGTTGACCTGAAGGGGCAGGTGCCATGTGCGATTAGGCAAACAGCGCTGCGCCGATGGCGTCTTGGGCGGCGATGCGCGTACGCTGCCGATAACTCGGTCACCTCGTGAAGCAAGGCGATCTCAAATGGCACGGAATCGGTCGATGAGTTCGGTGGGAAAGTCAGGTGATGGCGGTGGCGGAGGCGCGTGCCGTGCCCGGGCCGGCTCTCGTCGAACCCGTCGTCCCGGTCTCCGGTGGCTGGATCGCCGCCAATACTCTGGCCAATCTCGGAATGGCGATGGCGGTGGTGACGCCGCCGCAGTTCCAGCTCGCGGACCAGGCGGCCGCCTTCGGCTCCGGGGGGCGGTTCCTCGTCCTCGGCCTGGTCAACGCGGCGGGCAGCCTGGCCGGGATCGTCTCGACGCCGCTGATCGGCGCCCTGTCCGACCGGACCTCCCGCGGGTCCGTTCCGATCCTCGGGTCCGGGCACGGGCGGCGTCACCCCTGGACGCTGGTCACGGCGATCGCCGGCGCGCTCTGCCTGGTCCTGCTCGGGTACCAGGACACGGCGCCCGGCATCATCGGCTGCTGGTTCGGGTTCAACTTCTTCCAGGGCGGCATGTTCGCCTCCCTCAGCGCCTCGGTACCGGATCTGGTGCCGCCGCAGCAGCGCGCGACCGTGTCCGGCTGGGTCGGCATGCCGCAGGCGCTCGGCCTGGTCGCGGGCGGCCTGCTGGTGACGCGGCTGACGTCCGGCGTCGCCGGCGCCTACCTCCTGCTCGCCGCGGGCATGGTGACGCTGGCCCTGCCGTTCGTCCTGCTCACCAGGGACCCGGTCCTCGAACCGTGGCACCGGCCGCCCTTCTCGGCCGCCGCCCTCGTGCGGTCGTTCGGCTTCGACCCGCGCCGGCACCCCGACTTCGGCTGGGCGTGGCTCGCGCGGCTGCTGATGATGACGGCCCACGCCGTCGGCACGCTCTACCTTCCGTACTTCCTGGAGGGCGCGGTGGACGGGCACGCGGGCGGGGCGCACCGGGCCGAGTCGCGGCTGCTCGTGCTGGTCACCGTCTTCTCACTGGTCGCGGTCGTCGCGGCGGTGGCCGCCGGGATCACGTCCGACCGGCTGGCACGGCGCAGGCCGCTGGTCGCCGCCGCGGGCCTCACGATGGCGGCCGCCGCGCTTTCCCTCGCCTTTTTCCAGAGCTGGTCCGCGGTGCTCGCCGCCGCGGTCGTCTTCGGGCTCGGTTTCGGTGCCTACATCGCGGTGAGCCAGGCGCTGATAACCGAGGTGCTCCCCGCCGCCGAGAACAGGGCGAAAGATCTCGGTGTCGTCCATATCGCGAATCTGGGCTCCTATGTCATCGGAGGGGTCGTGGCGGTTCCGGTGGTGGCACTCGGTGGATATTCCGCTCTCTATGTTCTCGTTTCCATCACCGCACTGATCGGCTCGCTGGTGATTTTCCGGGTCCGCGGGGTGCGCTGACCGTCCCTCGATGGAGCCGATAGAGAAGTTCTGCGATTTCTCCCACGGAGGAAAAGATGTCGCAAGCACAGCACGCCCGGCGGGTAACCGAATCCGCGTCCGCCCCCGCTGTCGTCGACGCCCTGCTCGACGCGATCGGGTCGCTGGGAGATCCACCGGGTGACCCCGAGCACGAACCAGATCACGAGGAGCTCGTCTTAGCGGTGCGCGGGCTGCACGAATGCAACGCCCGGCTGTGGGACAGGGAGGACGACGCGCGGCGGGCGCACGCCACGGACGCGGAGATCGGCGCGATCAAGCGCGTGATCGACGTGCTCAACCTCCGTCGGCACGGCTACATCGAGGCGGTGGACGACGCCCTGCTGACCGCGCTGCCGCAGAGCGAAGACGGCGTCTCGCACACCGAGACGCCGGGCCTGATCGTCGACCGGCTGTCCGTCCTGACGCTGCGCGTGCATCACACCACCGCGCGCGCGAAGGAGAAGGGGACGGACGAGGAGCACCGGCTGGAGGCGATTCGAGGGCAGCTGACCGACCTGCGGGAGGCGCTGCGCGTCCTGCTGCACCAGTCGGCCGAGGGCCGGATCCGCTTCCGGACCTACCGCGCGCACAAGGTCTACGGGAAGAACTGAGCCGATCACCGATCCGCAAGGGAGTGGAGAACATGTTCAGCGTGGGACTGATGGAGATCATCGGCAGGCGGCGCGTGCTCTCGATGTACGAGGAGGTCGGCCGGATCGCCGCGCTCGGGTTCGACACCTTCGAAATGTGGGCGCCATGGAACGTGACCGCCGGGGACGCGGAGGAGGTGCGCGCGAGATTGGCCGGCGACGGCCTCAAGGTGGGATGCGTGGCCGCGCCCGCGGAGCTCTACGGCGACAACGGCAGGAGCGCGCGGCTGCTGGCGGAGGCCATCGGCGTCGCCCACGCGCTCGGCGCACCGCTGGTCAACACCTACTTCGGGCACGGCGAGCGCGATGACGCCGATGCCATCGACCGGTACGCCGAGGCCGTCCGGCCGCTGCTGGACCTGGCCGAGCAGGCCGGGGTGACGCTGGTGCTGGAGAACGAGTTCGACCTCTTCGGCTTCGATCCGGACCATTCCGATATCACGCGCCGTCCCGATTCACTGCGCACGCTGGTGGAAAAGGTCGGACACGATTCCTTCCGTCTCAACCTGGACCCGGGGAACTACCAGTGCTCCGGCACCGATGTGAAGGAAGCCCTTGAGGCGATCGGCCAGTACGTGGCCTACGTCCACGTCAAGGACATCCTTCCGTTCGATGGCCCGGAGAACGAGTACGCCGACGGCTGGAAGATCTTCACCGATGCCGGCCGGCGCTATGTGGTGACCAATCTGGGTGAGGGCAGCGTCCCCTGGGACATGGTTCTCGAAGAACTGCGGAGGATCGGTTACTCCGGGAACTTCAACCTGGAGCCGCACTGTGCCCGGGACGCTCTCGATGAGGCGCTCGTGCGGTCGCGCGAACTGATCACGGCGCGGTTCGGCTGACCGGCCGGAACGTGAACGCGCCGAGGTGCCGCCGGGCCCGGCCCGGACACGGCCGGTCACCGCACGAGGACTCCACGGGATGGTGGATCGACAATGCGACCGTTTTCTGAGCCGGATCCCGGCACCGCAGCCGCTGCGGACGGGCGGGCCGCCCCGCGCAGGCGCGCCCTGGTCGTGCTGAACAGCGGGCTGGGCAACAGCGTGATGTCGGCGCCGCTGCTGGCGGTGCTGGGCGAGCGGCTGAACATCGACTGCACCGTCCTCGGCCTGCCCCTGCCGGGGGACCTGCTGCCGTCGCTGAACCCGGCGCGGCCGGTCGCGGGAGAGCCGGGGCTGCCGCCGCTGTGGCGCCGGTTCCGGCCCCGGGACTGGGACGACATCCTCGCCTTCCTGCACGGCCGGGGCATCGACCTGGTCATCAACCTGCGCAAGCACGACCCGGCCAAGGACGGCGCCTACTTCGCCTTCCGGGACCGGGCGGCGCGCGAGCAGATCACCTGCTGGGACCTGCACGCCCCGCCCGGGGGCGGCGGCGGCCCCCAGCCGTTCGCCCGCGAGGCGATGGGGCTGTTCCGCCGGCACGCCGGCGACCTGCCGGACGGGGACTGGCGGTGGCTCGCCGGCACGCGCCGTCCCCCCGAACAGCCGGTGGCCGGGCTGTTCCTGGGCGCCAGCACGTCCCTGAAACGGTGGACGGTCCGTTCCTGGGCCGGTCTCGTCGGCCAGCTGCGCGCCGCGCGTCCGTCGCTGCGGATCTCGGTGTCCACCGGAGCGGGCGAGGAGGAGATCGCGCTGCTCGACGAGCTGGTCGCGCGATGCGCGCCCGGCGCGTTCGAGGTGCGTCACCTCGCCGGGGTGGACGAGCTGGTCCGCTGGGTCGGCTCGCTGTCGGTGCTGGTGACCGGGGACACGGCGACCGTCCACATCGCCGCCGCGCAGGGGGTGCCCGGCGTCGGCCTGTACTTCAGCACGCTCGCCTCCATCTGGGGGCCGGGCGCCGCGGCGCCCGGGTTCACGCTGCTGCAGAGCCCGATCGGCCGGCTGTGCCCGGGGATGCAGGTCAACGGCACGTGCACCCGCATGTACACCGGCTGCCCGGCGCCGTGCCGGCTCGGCATCGGGGTCCGCTCGGTCCGGTCGGCCACGCTGGAGCGGCTGGAGCGGGCCGGCGCGGGCGTCCCCGCCCGGAGCTGCGCCGCGGGCCGGGTGACCACACGCTGACAACACCGACTGAGGGAGGTGGCGGTCGATGCCGGGTCCCGGTTTCCGCCATGTGGGTTCGGAAGAACGCGAGAACGTCCTGGAGGCCCTGTCCGCGGGGACGATGACGCGGTACGCCTACGAGCGCGCGGGCCGCACGTCCTGCGTCTACCGTTTCGAACGCCGGGTGGAGGAGCTGTTCGGCGTCCCCCACTGCGTCGCGGTCAACAGCGGGACGTCCGCGCTGCTCGCGGGACTGGCGGCGCTCGGGGTCGGGCCCGGCGACGAGGTGATCGTGCCGGGCTACACCTTCATCGCCTCGATCGCGAGCGTCGTCACGGCCGGCGCGGTCCCCGTGCTCGCCGAGATCGACGAGACGCTCGGCCTCGACCCGCACGACGTCGAAGCCAAGATCACGCCGCGCACGAAGGCGATCATGGCGGTGCACATGCTCGGCTCCCCCGCCGACGTGCCGGTGCTGCGCGAGATCGCCGACCGGTACGGGATCGCGCTGATCGAGGACGTGGCGCAGGCCTGCGGAGGCTCGGTCGGCGGCCGCAGGCTGGGCGCGTTCGGCGACGTCGGGGCGTTCTCGCTGAACTACTTCAAGGTGATCACCTCGGGTGAGGGCGGGTTCGTGCTGACGTCCTCGCGGGAGCGCTACCACCGCGCCTACGCCTTCCACGACCACGGGTTCCTGCCGGACCGGGCCGGGGTCGCCCCGGGCGACTCGATCTTCGGGCTGAACCTGCGGATGACCGACCTGGCCGGGGGCGTCGCGCTCGCGCAGATCGGCAAGCTGGACCGGATCCTGGCCCGGACCCGCGCGCTGCGCGACACCCTCTCGGCCGAGATCGGCACGCTGCCGTCCGCGCGGCGGCGCAGGCTGGTCGACCCGGGCGGCGACTGCGCCTCGGCGCTGGTCTACCTGTTCGACACCCCGGGGCTCGCGGCGGAGGTCGCGCGGAGCCTGGGGACGATCCGGCTGATCGAGTCCGGCAAGCACTACTACGGCGACATGCCGCAGCTTCGGCGGCTGGCCGCGCGCACCGTCCGCGCGTCGCCCTTCCAGAACTGGTCGGGGCCGGGCGAGGAGTCCTACCGCGTCGGCGCCCTGCCGCGGACCGACGACATCCTCGCGCGGTCGGTGGCGCTCTCGGTCGGCATGTCCGACCACTACACCGGGACCGGGTTCGGGATCTCCACCGACAGCACCGACGAGGACGTCGCGCGGGTGGCCGCCCGGTTCAGGGACGTCGCAGGGTCGGTCCGCGGCGTGCCGCTGGGAGGCGTCTCATGACCGGAACGCCCGGCGTGGCCGACGCGCTGCGCGACGAGCCGCCCGGCTCGGCCGGCGTCCTCGTGGTGGGCGGCGGGCTCGCGGGCCTGACGGTCGCCTCGTCGCTGGCCCGGCGCGGCGTCACGGACATCGTGGTGCTGGAGTCCGGTCCGGCGGCGGGCACGACCCACTACCGGTGGGACCAGACCGTCCCGCAGGCTCAGCGGACCTGGCTGGAGCCGGAGTCCGACCGCCACCACTGGCGGCCCTGGACGTCGACGCACGGCAACTACTCCGGGGTGGCGAGCCTGCGCCGGCGCGTGGGCGGCCGCTCGCTGTACTGGCACGGCGTCACGCTCCCGGTGGAGCCCTGGGCGCTGCGCGCGCCCGACTGGCCCGCGCCGGTGGTGCGCGACCTCACGACCGCCTGGGACGGCGGCGCCCCCCTGTACGCCCGGGTGACCGACGAGCTCACGCGGTGGACGGGCGGTGAGTCGCTGCGGGCCGGCGGCGAGTTGAAGCTCGGCGACCGGGTGCTGCGCGGCACGCCGCTCGCGGTACGGCGGGGGACGGCCCCGGGCCGGTACCGCGCGTTCACGCCCTTGCATTACTGGGAGGACGCGGACGTCCGGCGCGCGGCGTCGATCGTGCCGTCCTGCCATGTGGTGGAGGTCCTGACCGGGGCCGGCGGCACGACCGGCGCGCGGGTCGTGCACGGCGGGACGCCGCGCACCGTCCGGTCCGGGACCGTCGTGCTCGCCGGGGGCACGGTGGAGAACAGCCGCCTCGCGATCCAGGCGATGCGTCCGGCCGGGCTGCTGGACGCGCCGCGGCTGCCCGGCCTCGTCGACAAGATCGCGCACGGGTTCACCGCGGTGCTGGACCCGGCGCGGCTCGACCCCGAGATCGCCGGGCACGCGCGCGCGGGCGCCTTCCTGACCGCCCCGGGCCCGCCGTCGCTGCGCTCGAACCTCTTCCTGAGCCTGCGGACGAACGCCCGGGACGCCGCGGTGCTGGACGTCTGGCTGATGGGCGAGCAGACCCCGGCCATGGCGAGCGGGGTGCGGTGCCGGGCCGACGGCGCCGTGCCGTGGCCCACGGTGATCGACGCGGTCCTGAGCCCGCCCGACCGGGACCTGATCCGGCTCCAGCAGGACGAGCTCCAGCTCATCTGGCGCGACTTCCGCGCGCGGAACGCGCTGACCGGCGCGCCGCTGGAGTTCGATCCCGGCTACGGCGGCGGCGACCTGGCCCGCACGCTGCTGGACGCCGACACGACGCCCGCGGGCTCGCCCCCCGTCACCTACTCGTTCCCGCTCGGGTCCGAGCAGCACGAGGCGTCCACGATCCCGCTCGGATCGGTGCTCGACGAGCGGCACGAGTTCGCCGGGCTGCCGGGGCTGTTCGCCGCGGGCCCGTCCACCTTCCCGCGGACCGGCGCCGCGAACCCGTCGCTGACGACCTTCGCGCTGGCGCACCGGCTCGCCGCGCTGCTGGCCGACGGCTAGGGGGACGAATGGGCAGGTGGAAGGCGGCCGTGCGAGCGGTCTCAGCGTGCGGTCTCGAACACGACGTGGCTGGGCCCGGGATGCGTCCTCAGCGCGCCGAGCGGCGCGAGATGCGCGGCGTACCGGCGTTCCAGGCTCGCGTGCACCACGGCGAGGAGCCGGCCCGCGCGGCCGCGCGCGACCAGGCTCGCCATGAACGCCCTGGTCTCGTCCGCGTCGAGGTGGGTCGGCACGTTGCAGACCGTCAGCGGGGTCGGTTCGGCGTCGGCGGGCTCGGCGCTGAGCAGCGGCGTCAGCTCGACCCCGGCGCGGCGGGCGTTCTCGCGGGCGAGCCAGAGGGCGATGGCGTCCACGTCCGTGCCGACCGCGGACCCGGCCACGCCGTTGGCGACCAGCCCGACGGCCAGCGCCCCGTACCCGACCCCGATGTCGGCGAGCCGCGACACCGGCGGGCCGTCGAGGGCGACCTGGAGCAGCAGGTCCGTGCCGTCGTCGACGCGCTCCGGCGAGAAGACCCCGTAGTCGGCGGAGAACGTCAGCTCGCGTGCGCCGACCCGGGCCGCGAACGACCGCGGCACGGGCGCGCCTTCGTCCTCGGCGTCCTCGGGACCGGTGCCGCGCAGGCGCACCAGACCGCCGCCGCCGCGTTCCTTCTCCAGCCGCCAGCCGGACTCGGCGAGCATCCGCTGGATCGAGGCGGGTCCCTGCCGCTTGGTCATCCACCAGGAGATCTCGGCGCCCGGTTCGGCGAGCCGGTGCACGGCGAGCCAGCCGAGCAGGCGCACCAGCGCCTTGCCCCGGTAGACGGGCAGCGTGATCTCGACCCGCGGCGCGCGCCGCGCGACCCCGTCGAGCGCGTCGAAGAGCGGGACCACCGGGCCGTCCTGAGCCCGCTCCCCGGCCGCCAGCGCGACGACGCCGGTGTTCCGCCCGGCGCCCTCCGGTGCCCGGCCGACGTGCCAGCAGTCGAGTTCCGCCACGGCGGGGTCCTTCCTCTCGGGCACCGCGATGGATGGGAGCACCGCCCGCGGCGGGGCCCCGGCCGCGACGGCGACCTGAAGTTTACGACGCCGCGGCGTCCCCGGACCGCCGGAGCCGCGAGGCCCCCGGGACGCGCCGGGACGTCCGCTCCGGACATGACCCGGTCCCATCAGTGACAACGACGCAAGGCAGGAGAAGAGGATGCTCTCAAGCGCATTGACCTACCAGCACGAGTTCGACAGGCGGGCGCGCGTGGCCTTGGCGGGCTGCGGCGGCCAGGCGTTCCGCAACATCTTGCCCAGCTTCCGCTACGCCCCCCTCGACCTGGTGGCGACCTGCGACCCCGTGCCCGGCCGCGCCGCCGACTACGCCAAGCTGTACGGCGCCGCCGACAGCTTCGACGACCTGGGAAAGATGCTCGCCTCGGTCGAGATCGACGCGGTGTTCCTGGCGACCGGGTACGACGAGAACTCCGCGCCCCGCCACCCCGACCAGGCGATCCAGGTCATGGAGTCCGGCCGGGACGTGTGGATGGAGAAGCCCGCCGCCGCCACCGCCCGCGACGTCGAGCGCATGCACGAGACCAGCGAGCGCACCGGCAGGCTCGCCGGGGTCGGCCTGATGAAGATGTTCTCCCCCGCCGTCACCCGGGTGCACGAGATCATCCAGAGGCCGGAGTTCGGCCGTCCGAGCAGCTTCTTCATCCGCGACCCCGAGGCGCTCCCCGCGCCCGGAAGCCGCGACGACGCCACGATGATGTGGCTGCTCGACCACCTGCCGCATCCCGCCTCGGTCGTCCACCGCCTGATGGGGCCGATCAGCCGGATCTCGGTGGAGCGCGCGCACAACGGCGCCGCGTTCCTGGTGATGAGCTTCACCTCCGGCGCGTCCGGGGTGTGGCACATGGCATGGGGCCAGTCCGAGCTGTCCAACATGGAGCGGATCGAGGTCGTCGGCGAGGGCGCCAACGTCGTCGTGGACAACAACTCGCGCGTCACCTACTACCGGCCGGGCCACCACGGCGACGGCAGCGGCGGGTACGGGCGGATCGGCGACTACACCTCGCCGCTGGACGAGGCGCCGCTGCACTGGGAGGTCAACCAGTACTCGGGGCAGCCCTACAACGCCAACGTCTTCGTCCAGGGCTACGCCCAGGAGATCAACTACTTCGCGCAGCGGCTCCTGGACCGCGCGCCGGTCCGGATCGGCGGGCTCGCCGACGCCTGGCACGTCGCGCGGCTGTTCGAGGCGGTCCGCGCCATCGGCGACGAGGCCGTCGACCTCCCCGAGGCGCCCGCCTGGGCCGCCGCGACCACGGCGGGAGCCGCGTCATGACCGCCGCCTCCTTCGGCGAGCTGTCCTGGAGCGACCTGGAGGCCCGGCTCGCCGTCGACTGCAGGGTCGTCCTGCCACTGGGCGCCACCGAGGAGCACGGCGAGCTGAGCCTCACCGCCGACACGAACTTCGTCGACCGGCTCACCGAGACCGCCTGCGAGCGCGCCGGCGTCGTCCGCGCGCCGGTCATGCCGTTCGGGTGCTCGGCCTTCGCCATCACCTTCCCCGGGACGATCTCGATGCGCACGGTGACGATGTCGCTGGTCATCACCGACATGATCGACAGCCTCTACCGGCAGGGCTTCCGGCGGCTGGTGTTCGTGACCGGCCACGGCGGCAACGAGGTCATCACCGGCATCCTGTCCGAGGCGGCCATCGACCGGCCCGGCCTCGCCACCTACTACGTCAACGGCTGGCGGGGCATGGCGGCCGGCATCGCCGAGTTCGAGGCGGCGCTCGGCCTGCCCGGCGCCGAGCACGCCGCCTGGCACGAGGCGTTCGACTTCAACGTCGTGAAGCCGTTCTCCGGCGAGGTCCACCAGCCGAGCGACAGCCCCGACTTCCCGCAGTTCCCGGTCAACCCGCGGACGGCCCGGCGGTACATGCCGTCGGGCGTGCAGGCCGGGCTGTCCCGCCACGACGACCCGACGATGATGAGCAAGCTGTTCGACGCCTGCGTCACCGACCTCGTGTCGACCCTGAACTCGCTGCCCGCCGCGCCTCCGGAGGACTAGGTGTCCGCTGCCATCCCCGACATCCACGACCTGTTCGCGACGCTGGCGGAGCACGAGGGCAAGTTCAACCGGTCGTTCAGCCTGGTGCCCAGCGAGAACCTGATCTCCCCGCTGACCCGGGCCGCCTTCCTCTCCGACTCCTTCAGCCGGTACTTCTTCGACGAGCACGAGGTGTTCGGCCGCTGGAACTTCCAGGGCGGGAGCATCGTCGGCCGGATCCAGAAGGAGATCGTGACGCCGCTGCTGCGCGACCTCGGGCGGGCGGCCCACGTGAACCTGCACGCCATCTCCGGGCTGAGCGGGATGACGCTCGCGCTCGCCGCGTACGGCGGCGACCCGGGAAACCGGGTCGTGACCGTGGCGGTCGCCAACGGTGGCCACCCCGACACCTCCTACGTCGCGCAGAAGCTCGGCTACGTCCCGCTGGACCTCCCCTTCGGCGACTACGACGAGATCGACCTCGACGCCCTCGCCGAACTGGTCCGCACGCGGCGGCCGAGCCTGGTCTACATCGACCACGCGACCGCCCTGCGCCCGCTGCCCCTGCACGACCTGGTGACGACCGTCCGCGAAGCCCAGACCGAGCCGGTGCACGTCCACATCGACTCCAGCCACGTCAACGGGCTGGTCTGGGGCGGCCAGCTGACCAACCCGCTCGCGGCCGGCGCGGACACCTACGGAGGCTCCACCCACAAGACGTTCCCCGGCCCGCACAAGGCCGTGCTGTTCACCGACTCCGAGGACACCGCCCTGCGGCTCACGCTCACCGGCGTGAACATGATCAGCCACCACCACCCGGCCTCCGTGGTGGCGCTCGGGATCAGCCTGCTGGAGTTCGCGCACCGCGGCGGCCGGGAGTACGCCGCGCGGACGATCGCGAACGCGCGGGCGTTCGCGGCGGCGCTCGCCGCGCGCGGCCTCGCCGTCCAGGGACGGCCGGACGAGGGCTATACCCGCACCCACCAGGTGTGGGTGAAGGCGCCCCCGGAGGTGAACCCCTACGAGGTCTGCGAGCGGCTGTTCGCGGCCGGGCTGATCGTCAACCCCTACAACCTGTTGCCGAGCCTCGGCGGGCCGGGCATCCGGATGGGCGTCAACGAGGCGACCAAGCTCGGCCTCGTCGAGGACGACATGGAGCGGCTCGCCGAGACGTTCGCCGCCGTGGTGCTGCGCGGCGAGCCGCCCGAGGCCCTGGCGGGCGAGGTCGCCGAGTTCCGCGCGGGCTTCACGCCCTCGTTCTGCTACCGGGACGACGAGATGCGGGTGGCGTGGAAGCGGTTCGCCGACACCCTGTCCGACGACAGGTCGCAGTACGTGGGGGGATCGGTGCATGACGCTCGATCATGAGGTGATCGGCGACGTGGCCGGGCTGCGCTCGGCCGGCCCGGCCTGGATCCGGCTGGCCGAGCGCCACGCCGTCACGCCCTTCCAGACCTACCAGTGGAACCTCGCGTGGTGGCGGTTCGTCGGCCGCCACCGTCCCGACCACCGGCCGCGGGTCCTGGTCTTCCGGCGCGACGGCGTGGTCTGCGCCGTCGCGCCGCTGATGGTGCGCGGCGGCGCGGGGGAGACCGAGCTGTGCATGCTGAGCGACCCCTACGCCGACTACCCCGACGTCCTGATCGACCCGGCGCGCGCGTCCCCGGCCGAGGTGTCCGGGCGCGTGCTGCGCTACGCGCGGGAGGGCCTCGGCCGCGAGTGGGACCGGGTGGCCCTGGCCGAACTGCCGTCCTGGCCGGGGCTCAGTGCCGCGCTGACGGCCGGCCGGCCCTGGACGACGACCACCGCGAGCCCCTGCTACCGGCTGGACCTGCGCGACCGCGACGCGGTCGCGAGAATCGAGCACGCCCGCCAGTACACCTACCGGCAGCGCCGCCTCGACCGGCTCGGCACGAGCGCCTTCCACCTGCACGTCGACGCGGCGGAGATCGCCGCCCGGATGCCCACGCTGATCGCGCTGCACCTGAGGCAGTGGGTGCACCGGGAGGACAGCGAGATCACCTTCGACGACGCCGACATGGTCCGGTTCTACACCGGCGCGGTGTCCTGGCTCGCCGACGCCGGGCTGCTCATGCTCGCCGACCTGACCCTGGACGGACGCTCGATCGCCTTCCACCTCGGCTTCACCTACCGCGACACCTTCTGGGCCTACCGGACGACGTACGACGCGGAGTTCCGCAGGCTCTCGCCGGGACACCTGATGAACCGGCGGCTCATCATCGGCCTGCGCGCCGCGGGGTTCCACACGCTCGATCTCATGCGCGGGGAGACGCCCTACAAGCTCGACTACGCGACGCACAAGGCGGAGAACACGACGATCAGCCTCCCCTGAGTTCTGAGCATCCGCGCGCCCCACGAAAGGTGACCGACATGCGCATCGTCAAGTTCATGCACGCGAAGCTGGACGTGAAGGACCTGCCGGCGTCCGAGGAGTTCTACCGCGACAGGCTGGGGCTGCGCGAGATCGCGCGCTACCCGCTCCAGCGCGGCGCCATCGTCCAGTACGCCCCGGAGGGCAGCACGGCCGGGGTGGAACTGTGGTTCGAGTCGGGGCGGCGCCTCGCCCCGCCGACGGAGCTCCACTTCGCCTTCCAGGTGGACGACGTCGACGCCTGGGTGGACGCGCTGCGGGCCCAGGGCGTGGCCATCGACCGCGAGCCGTTCGAGGAGCCCGGCGAGCGGATCGCCTTCGTCCGCGACCCCGACGGCTACCTCATCGAGCTGAACCAGCCGCTCGTCCCGTCCCCGCTCGTCCCCTCAACGGCGCGCGACGCGCGGGGACGGTAGGACCATGGCGGCGATCGGTGTCTTCTGCGGCGCGTCACGCACGCTGGACGGCGCATGGCTGGAACTCGCCCGGGACTTCGGCACCGAGCTGGCCAAGCGGGGACACGTCCTCGTGACGGGCGGCGGCAGGGTCGGCCTCATGGGCACCGTGGCCCAGGGCGCGCGGGCGGCGGGCGGGCACACGGTCGGCGTGATCCCCCGCGGGCTCGTCGACCTGGAGGTCGCCGACCACGACTCCGACGAACTCAGGATCACCCGGGGAATGGCCGAGCGGAAGACCGCCATCATCGACCGATCCGACGCGTTCGTCATTCTCCCCGGCGGGCTGGGAACCCTTGACGAGCTGTTCGAGATCTGGACGACCGGCTCGCTCGGAATGCATGGAAAGCCCATCGTGATCGTCGATGTCGACGGTTTCTACACGGGCCTGATCGAATGGATCCGGGGACTCACCGGGCCCGGCTTCGTCCGTCCGGAGGCCGCCGGCATCGTCACCGTGGTCGGCTCGGGCCGGGAGGCCCTGGACGTGCTGGAGCGGTGACCGGGACGCCGTGGCACCCCTCCGGTCGGAGAGGAGGGCCGCGGCGGCGTGCCGGACACCGATCATATGTAGCCCTCGCGCAGCGCGTAGGCCACGGCGTGCGCGCGGTTCCGCAGGTGCAGCCGGGTGGTGATCCCGTGCAGCACGCTCTTGACGGTCCGCTCGGAGTACGACACCGTCTTGGCGATCTCACTGGTGTTCAGTCCCTCGGCCACCAGCCGCAGCACGGCGACCTCGCGCGGCGCGAGGCGCGGGAACGCGGCGCGCGGCGGCGCGCCCTGCCGCAGGCCGATGTGCTGGATCAGCCGGCCCAGCAGGTCGGGGGGCATGTCCCCGTCCCCGCGCGAGGCGGCCAGGACGGCCTGGAGCAGCCGTCCCTCGGTGGCCTCGTGGCGCCAGACGATGGCCACGACACCGGACTCGATCACCTCCGCGAGCTCGGCCTCGCGCAGGGCGTCCACGACGAGCACGACGTGCACGTCCCCCGCCCTGGTGAACTGGCGGACCTGCGGGAGCACGGGATCGTCCAGGGTCCCGGCCACGACGACCACGACCGCGGGGGGCGCGCTGTTCGCCGCGTTGACGATCTCCACTTCGGGCAGCCGGCGCAGCTGGCTCATCGCCCCGGCCATGGAGATCGGGTCCGAGGCGTGCACATGGACTCTGACGGGTGCCGTGTTCTGTGCGGAGTAATAGGACGTCGACAACTTTTCATCCTGCCTTTTTCGTCGGTGAGCGAAGGCCCACCGGGCGCGAACATCGGAAGCCTGGCAGCGAAAGGGCTACGCCACGACGGTGGCGGGAAGCCGATGAGAACACACGTGAGCACACACTCTGATCGGCAGGCTGAGAAGCGGCCGGAGCGCCATCCTGATCGCTTCCGTATCGCCGAGTCCCCTCAACTCGCCGATTCCCAAGAATTCCCTATAAGAGAGTTGCCATTGGCCGCCCAGGGGGCTCGTCGCGAGAATTCTCCCGCCCGATGTCGCGGGCGGGACCGCGCTGGACCGATCCAGCGCGGCGTCCGGTCACATGCCGTCCGGGCTCGCGGTCGGCTCGATCCGGTGCCCTGGCATCACGACATCGGCGGCCCTGGTGCCGGCGCGGCGCACCGGCCGCCGGGCGGGCACGGCGGCGCGCGGCCGCGACGGACATGGCCACCGCCGCGCGGCCGGGACCGGTCGGCCGACGGTGTGCGCGCGTCCTGCCGTCACCGTATGAGCGACAAGGCGGGTTGGTCACGGGGCTCCCCAAGCCGTGTATCACGATGCCGTTTATCACTTGACCGATCACTTGGCATGATCGTGGGTTTGTTCGTTTTCTTCTGTGCTTACGTTGGATTGTGTCCAACGTCAAGACATGGCCGGTTTTGGCTGAGCGATAAGAGGGTTTTGGTCTAAAAGGAGAAGTGCTGCGGCACGGGTCCGCCGGAGGACGACGCACGCGGGCGGGCGAGTCCAAGGGATGAAAGAGAAGTCCAGGTCAATGCGCCCAAGGCCCGATCCGCACGGGGCGGCCCCGCAGATCACCCCTCCTCGGCGCCCCCGCTTCTCGTTCGCTCTCAATGGGTGGTTTGTGTCAGAAAGGCGGGATAACACCGGCTTTCACTACAAAACCGACCGACCATGTCGGATAAGGATGAAAGCTGCCCACGGCGCGCGGGCGAATATGTGGGTTCCTGTGTATTACCGGCAAAGTCCAGCAGAAGCCCGGTAGTTGTCCCGGTCACGAGCTCATGGTCGGCACCGACCACCTCGGCCACTTCGCCCTGCCCGCCTCCGGACCGCCACCCACGCCCTCAGTGACCGAAAACCCGACCCCCCACGCCGATAACCGCAGATCGGAAGACCTCGGCGTGCCCACCGACCATGCGTCCGGATCCGGCCTGTTCCTGGAGACAGCGGTCATTCGGACGTCTGAGAGAGCGTCCGATCACCGAGACGGCCGAACTGCTGAGACGGCTCCGCGGCGAGCGCGGGAGATGATGCGCCGGCACGAGGGACGCCGACGGGACGCGCGACCTCCCGGTCGTGGGCGGGTGCTGACGGCCGCTGACGCGTGCCACACCGGACTTCGCGCGGTGCGACCGATGTGCGTCAGAGTGGGGCGAGGCGGGCCTTGAGCAGGCAGAACTCGTTGCCTTCGGGGTCGGCCAGGACATGCCACTGCTCGTCGCCCGTCTGGCCGATGTCGGCGAAGCGAGCACCGAGCGCGAGAAGGCGTTCGAGCTCGGCGGCCTGATCGCGGTCGGTGGGGTTGACGTCGATGTGGAGCCGTGATTTCCCCTTCTCCGGCTCCTCCCTGCTGCTGAGAATGATCGTCGGCTGCGCCCCGCCGAACCCTTCGCGCGGCCCGATCTCCACCGTGCCGTCGTCCTCGCGAGCGAGCACGACGAAGTCCAGGACCTCGCACCAGAACCGCGACAGCACCTCAGGGTCGCGACAACCCAGCACGAGCTCACTGATACGACATGCCATTGACGAAACCCACTCTCAGCCTGGGAGCCGCAGGGGGGAGACAACACGCGAACCTCATGCCCCCAGCTGCGAAAACAGTTCACAACCTTACTGGATGGGGCCATCCCGCCGAGCCTTGCCCGACAGGCCTCCGGAAGGCGGAACCTCACCGAAGAAGCCCCAAGGGCCCGTGGCGGGTCACCGGGGAGCGCCCGGCCACGGGCCCATCCATTCCCATGGATTGCGAGCCGCCTATCAGTGATCGCGGCGCGACCCATGCCGCAGAAGCGGATCAGGCACGACGACGACGCCCCCGCTGATAAGCCCGGGGGATGAACTTGGCGCCGATCGGACGCCGTAGCGGAAGGGCGTATCCGACCCGGCGCCGCCTCTCGCTCCAGCCGACCCTCTGCGGGATGAGCCGCTCTGGACGCAGCGGCACCGGGGCCTCGAAGGCGACCTCCACCCGGACCGGCCAATCATCGCCCGACAACGCCGACGACGCGTCCAGCCGCCAGGCCGCCCCCTTCCTGACCAGCGTGAAGTGGCTGCGCCGAGCGAGCGGCCCGAACGCCACCGGTTCCGACTCGCCACCGCCCGACTTCACTGGCGGCACCCCGCTCCGGCGAACGGCCCAGGGCAGCACGGTATGAGGTTGTGAAGACATGATCCCTCTTTGCCTGACACGAGGCCGATCGCGCGGCCTCGAACGCTGTACGACCGGGGCCGAAGACGGGCAGCCCGGCAGAGCCGACAGGACGTCGGCTCAGAGATGAGCGGAAGAAGTGTCAGAACCGAAGAGCAGGCGGGATCACGGTTTCTCCTCTGTCTTCACTGCGACGGACCACGGCCAACCTACCGAAACACGAAACAAGGCCTCAACAGATTTCCGCACTGGGAACGGTCGGCGGACACCTAGAGCCAGAACCAAACCGATGCCCGCCCCACCAGGCCGAAGACCCCCGGCGCAACTCCACGAGCACCCCGCCCACGCCGCATCGTCCGCGCACCCTCTCGTCCCCACCACCCATCGACGAACGACAGCAGGGAGTTCGGCAAGGCGGACGTACACAAGCCTACGCGTGCCCACTAGAGCACCAGCGATCCACTGAGGAGTGCGCCCGCAAAAATAACATCGCAGATATGGGGAAGCGCTCGCCTCCGCCAGCCGGATACAAGTTACGTAAGGCAAAACAAAACCCCTCAAGGCGCGCTCTGCGGGCTACTCTTAACGAGATGACAGACAAGACGCGAGCGGAACTGGCCCAGAGCCTTCAGAAGCGGATCGACTGGCTGCTCGACCCCCAGTCGGCCGCTCAACGCAACGACGCCGACGTCATGCGAGCAGTTCTGCACGTCTACGCGGGGCTGGCCCGCTGGGGTGCCGCCGACGTCACCACAGGGCAGGCGCTTCGCGAGCAGATGCGCGGGGCGGCGATCGGTGAGTTCCTGCGAGGAGACCGCGCACAGGCCGTCCTGTCAGCCTATGCGGGCGAGGGCGAGAACTATGCCCAGCGGGGCCGCCTTGATGGCTATCTCAATGCATGCCAACACAGGACGGCTATTCAGGCACTACAAGACGACTTCGCTGCGGTTCTCGCTATCTCGGCCCCCCTCGCACTCGAATCCGTAGGTGACTTCGATGACCTGCTATGCGAGGTCGCGGACGATGCCACACCAGTTCACCGCGGCCAGATTCCCTCGTGGGCTCCCAGTACTCACTGGTGGTGGTGGAAGCCGGACAACATCACGGTAAGTATGCGAGAATATCGTGCACGCCTCTACGTTGGAGAACTCGAAGAATACGAAGGTTCCCAACCCGGTTCCGCCGACTGGCTGAGATGCGAAGACAACAAATGCTGGTGCTTCACCGCACCGCCCTAAACCCTCTCCGCAGGAGGCAGCCCTTCAAAGCAAAATCCGTCTGATCCTGCCTTGGCCGACGCTCGTCACGCCATGTCGGTGCGTTGGCCCGGTCACCCATCCCCGGAGAGGACGGGGTGTGGGCTCTAGGCCGGCCGAGACGCTTGTGGCAGCAGAAGCCCGGCGAGGGCGCGCACGTCGGAGAGCAGGTCTGCCGGCGGCTGGTCCAGGTCGAGGGTGTGCTGGTGGATGGCGATGCCGGTGTGCCGGACGCGGTGGACGGCGTGCGGTGCGCTCCCTTTCGCGTAGATGAGGTGGCCGTCCGAGAGGCGGAGGGCGGTGCAGTAGGCGAGCATCTGGTACAGGTCCGCGTCGGGGAAGCCCTCGGGTTTCTCGGCCTTGTACTTGGCGTCGGCTACAGCGTGCGGGGTGCCGTCATCGGTGTAGTGAACGAAGTCGGGCACGATTCGGATCGCGTGGGACTCGTCCAGGTGGTGGGTGGCTTGGAGCACGCAGTGGCCGCTGCTCGCGCTGAGCGCCTCGCGTAGGGCGACCGTGATGAAGTCCTCGAAGACGCGCGCCATGTCGAACAGGAAGCCGCTGACGGTGGTGTCTCCGGGCCGATGTTCGACGGAGGCGCCGCGCAGGACGAGCTCGGCGAGGCGCACCGCAGGCTGATACCGGGCGTTCAAGCGCGTGGGCGACCACACCGGCGTTTCCTGGCCCCGTCCGAGCGCGGTGACGTCGGCCAGCCGGACACGCAGCCTCAACAGGCCGCCGCGCAGGTCCCTCGAAATCCCCGGCAGACGGAGGAGCCGTTCGGTGGCCGTCCGCAGGAGCCGATTCTCTGCGATGTCCGTCGTGTACTCGTCGTGGACGATCTCGACGGCGGGGAACTCACCGTGATGCCGCCGGATCTGGTCGGCCTCTCGCAGCCGCCCGCGCATGACCAGGGACGTCTCCTCGGTCGTGCGATACCCCTGAAGAAGCCCTTGGCGCAGAGCCCGGTCAGCTTGCCGCTCGAAAAGACGCGCGAGTGCGGGCAGGATTTCGTGTTCCGAGCCGAGCGCCACATCGTCGTCCCGCCAGCCCTTGGCGTCGAGTGCATAGCCGAGCAAGAAGAGCAGGCGGCGGATCGGTACTTTCGGTGTGATCCGGATGGTGAGCGTCTCGCCGCCGGATGCTGTCACGGCCACGACACCGACCTTGCCCGCGGCCCTCAGCCGCCACAGTCCGGGAACGTCCGGTTCGGGCGTGGCCTCGACCACGCGGGAGGCGG
Source organism: Actinomadura roseirufa (assembly GCF_900659635.1). Lineage (GTDB taxonomy): Bacteria > Actinomycetota > Actinomycetes > Streptosporangiales > Streptosporangiaceae > Spirillospora > Spirillospora roseirufa. Next base: position 28,957 of record NZ_CAACVB010000046.1, read on the forward strand.
CCAGGGCTCGGCCGAGCGTTCCGGACAAGGGCAGCGACCGCGCCGCCCCATATTCGGTGAGCGTGACGTCCGTCATGCCGGAGGCGGCGCGATCGCGTCGCGCAGGGACGCCAGGCCGTACCGCTGCTCGACCTTCACGTCCTCGCCGTAGTGGTACTCCTCCAGCAAAGGAAGGATCTTGGTGCGCCAGGTGCGCTCCATCCCGCCGTCGCGGTACACGCCCGCTTTCATCAGGTAGGACGGCCCGACCTGGAAGTCGGGGTCGGAGATCCGGCGGTTCAGCTCGTCCAGCAGGTCGGCGGGCTCGGTGCCGCGCTCCTCGGCGGCGAGCCAGCGGCGCAGCAACCCTCGGGTCGGTTCGGTGCGCGGGGACAGTTCGACGAACGCGAACCGGCGGCGCATCGCGGCGTCCACGAGGGCGATGGACCGGTCGGCGGTGTTCATGGTGCCGATGACGAACAGGTTGGGCGGCAGCGCGAAGTCGTCGCCGGAGTAGGTCAGCCGCACCGACCGGTTGCGGTACTCCAGCAGGAAGTACAACTCGCCGAACACCTTCGCCAGATTGGCCCGGTTGATCTCGTCGATGATCAAGAAATGCGGGATGTGCCGGTTGCCCTCGCTGGAAGCGAGGTCGGCGAGTTCCCGCAGTGGGCCGGCCGTCAGCCGGAACGCGACCTGCCGGGTCTCCGGATCCTCCTGCGGCCGGAATCCCTCGAAGAAGTCCTCGTAGGCGTAGGACGGGTGGAACTGCACCAGCTTGACCCGCTCAGGCCCGCCGCCGAGGAACTCCGCCAGCTCCTGCGCGAGATAGGTCTTGCCGGTGCCGGGCGGCCCATAGAAGATGAGCTGCCGTTCGTCCGCCAGCAAATCGCGCACCTCGCGCAACCATGCCGCGTCGTGAACGAGCAATTCCTGCGCGAATTCTTCGCTCGGCTCCGGGAGTTCCACTTTCCGGCGGGCGGTGATCACGGCGATCTCGTCGCTCGTACCGCCGGAGGTGTCGCCTGCTTCGTCGGCGAGCTCCTCATCGCTGCGGCCCAGCCCATCGACGAGTGCCTGGACGGTGGTGAGGTCGGCGACGTCATGCTGGACCGAGAGCTTCTGCTGAAGCCCCTCGGGAAGGTCGTCGTACGGGTAGCCGGTAGCCTGCCAGTCCACCGGCCGCCGCAGAATCGACCGGCCGTCTTCCAGGACTTCCCGCTCTGCCACCCCGGTGATCTCACCGACGTACAGCTTGCCGCCGGACGGGGCGCAGACACCGTCGCCCGGCTTCATGATGGACAAGAAGGCGTTGAGGTCCTCCACCAGCCCCTTCCGCTGGCTGTAGGACGCAGTCGACTCGTAGTCCTCCTCCACGATTCGCCGTAGAGCATCCTTGCTCATCTCCGGTCGGACGCCGTCGCGCCGCAGCCGTGTCGCCGCCAGGCTCACCAGCCCTTCCGGCAGCCACATCGTCTGGACGAGATCAGCTCCCGCTGCGTTCGACCCCCGGACCAGCCATGTGCGCGGTGCCCCCCACGCCGGCTGAGGGATGAAGTCCCCGAGCGGATGGCCATCCTGGGTCTTCCAGGACCTGTATCCACTGGCGTTGTCGCCTATGACGATCGAGGCGGCGGCCGACGGGGAATTGCAGACAATGTCCTCAACCGCCTCCAGCCAGCCCGGCCACTGCTCCGATGGGACGAGCACGCCCTCGCCGATCCACTGCTCACGGAGTACATAGGAGGATGGCTTACGCGCGGCGAACGACGGCACGCAGTCGGCGCGGGCGAGAGAACCGGCGAGCACCATGAATTTCTGTGCACCGTTCGTCCCCCGCTCAGTCAAGAGCCGCCCACGCGCCAATGGACCGCCGTTCGGCAAACGGAGTTGGAACTCGGGATACTCATCGGCCATCGGCTTCCCTCGTCTTACGCGCAGGCAGTGGACAGGCGCCGCCAACCTAACACCGGCCACCGACGTAAACGCGGCATTTGCTTTAAGAGGTCGTCACAGAATCAGCGGACGAGGCGTCGCCGGCAGATGATGCTCCGTGCCCACAGCAGGCGACGGCATTTGTCATGGTCATAGCCGCGGTCGGCCAGCAGGCACGCCGGTCTTCGGCGCGGTCGTCCCACCCGGCCTCGGATGGGCGGCACCTGATCCAGCAGCGGAACGAGTTGAGTGACGTCATTGCGGTTCCCGCCGGTCAGCGTGCTTCGTGGCCGGTGGCCTGCTGGTCGGCCCGGCCGGGCAGGCTTCGATGTAGCTTGGGTCCAAGGCTGGATGACGAGTCGCAAGGCGGGATGGCGATGCCGCGCATGCGGAATGTCGTGCGCAACCGCAGGCGCCTGGAGGCATTCGTGGTCGGTGGCGCCGCTGTTGGGTTGTCGGCGATCGCGGCAGCGGTCGTCTCGCTGGCTATCGGGCAGGGCCATTCCAAGGTCTGGACGGCTCTCGTGGTGCTGGTCACGGTACCGGTCACTGTTGTCGTCGCGCTGATCGTCTTCGTTCGGCTGGTATTGGATCGACCTCAGAGCAAGCATTATGACGTCGACCGTGAAGAGGTCGTGCGATTCTGGACAGAGGAGCGACAGCGCCGTGCTTGGCCAATGTGACATAGGACGTATCGGCCGGACATCACTTGCTGCCTTTTACCTACGTTTTCTGCCACAGGAGTCGATGAGCGGCCTCCGGTGCCGACGCACGAGCCACCAGGCAAAAGGGGGGGCGTTCCTGGATATGGCGCCGACCGCGCCGCCTGGTCGCCGGAGAACTGGCCGACGGTCGGATGCGGGGCACGGGAACATACCGGGTCGTGCTCCCAGACGGGCAAGGACTCCCCAGCGGCGCGCTTGTCATCGGACGCGGGTCTGACCTGCACGTCCTCACCGACGGGGATTGGTATCGGCTCGAACTCGGCGACGTCCCGGCCGAATCATGACGTCGTCCGATGGGACGAGCAACCATGGACGGGTCATTCGGTCGAGGACCGTAGGTAGGACATGAGGGACTTGCCGCGTGGGGAGAGGCAGTAACCGGTCTCCAGGCTTTCGGTGAGGCCGAGGGCCTTGAGGCGGCGGACGTCGGCCTTGAATGGGAGCTTGTCGCGGTTGAGGCGTTCGGCCAGGTCCAGGGCGCGCAGGCCGGGGTGTTCCTCGATGAGGCGGAGGACCTCGCGGGTCCACGGGGCGCGGCGGCTGCGGGTGTCGATGGCGTCCAGGGCGGTTTTGAGTTCGGCCAGTTCCTTCTCGGTCAGGTCGGCGTTCCCGGCGAGTTCCGATCGGGGGTCGGGGCCGCCCAGGTGGAGCATGACGCGGTGGTAGCCGCCCTCCTTGGTGCTCTTGGACAGGGCGGTGAGCAGAGCCGCGCGGTCTTTGAAACCCGCACGGAGGGCGTCCTCCTCGGTGATCTCTTCAGGGGTGACGGCCGTGACCGAGTCGATGACGATGATTCCCGCCCAGGTGCGCTGGGTGCTCCCCGCATGGACCCGGGGCTCGGCCCACACCCGGAACACCCGGTCGATCCGCCCGCCCGCGATCCCTTCCAGGACCTCTCGCCTGAACAGCATCGTTCCTCCCGGGTGCTACGCCTCTCCTTCTGCACCTTCATGCAGGGCATTCACATGCTAGGCGAGTCGCAGAAGGCCGCCCGAACAGGAACGACAACCCGGACGACTACCTCGACCGGTCGGTCGACGAACTCCACGACGGGGGCACAGCGCCGCCAAGGACTACCCACGGAACGCAGACGTGACGCCGCCACGGCACCTCGTGCTATCCGGGCCAACAAAACGGACGTCTGGAACGCGACAGGGACTTCGTCCGAGATCTTGGACGAAGTCCCTGGTCGAGTGGCGGAGGATCGGGGATTTGAACCCCGGATGGGCGGTAAACCCAAACCGCATTAGCAGTGCGGCGCCATAGACCGGACTAGGCGAATCCTCCAGGAGCCATCGGGCTCAGGACAGGTTACCGGTTCGGCGCGCCAACCGGCAAAGCCTGACCCGGGACCTTGAGCATAGTCGCAATCGGCGGCGTCCGCTCCCGGGGCCGCGGGAGCGCTCACCGGAGGATCAGCCGCCCAGCCGGAAGCCGGTGTACCCGCAGGCCTTGCCGAGCTCGTTGCCGTGCTGCTGCATCTGGGTGAAGTTGGGCGTGCCGCCGGACAGGTTGCCGGTGCTCAGCCGGCGCAGCGTGGACGCGGTGTCGTCCAGGTCGCCCGCGAACTTGGTCGCCGCCGTCTCGACGTCGCCGCCCGCGCTCTGACCCTCACTACGGATCTTGGACGCCGCGTCCGAGAACTTCTGCGCGTTCGCCGCCGCACCGCCGCCCGGCGTCACCGCGGCACCACCGGACGCGATGTTGCGCAGCTCGGACTCGATGTTCTTGCAGGCGGTCTTCTTCTTCCCTCCGGTGATGGAGTCGAGCGGCCCGCAGGCCGTGGAAGCGAGCATCACGCCACCGATGGCGAGGACGCCGACCAGCTTGGTGGCAGACATGCGCATGGGGGTTTCTCCTTCAGGGGGGTTTTGGGACGTCGGACGGGGTAGACCGCACTGGTCACTTCCGTCTCGATGACCCCTTTGACCCCACCCGTACACGAACGGTTCCGTGACCCAGGTCACACTTCCGTTTGAGCGCCCGGCGCGATCGATTCGCGGTGAGGTCCCGGGAGCCGGTACAGTGTTCCCCGGCAGCAGGCACCCGTAGCTCAACGGATAGAGCATCTGACTACGGATCAGAAGGTTAGGGGTTCGAATCCCTTCGGGTGCACACCAGTTCAAAGGCCCCTTCCAATCATGGAAGGGGCCTTTTGATATTGGCCATGGGAGCCACGTTGGGAGCCACGGTCACTGATCACGCTCTGAAGAGCGCCCCGCTCATGGCCTCCGCCGCCGCTCGCTTGTCGTCCACGAGCAGGACACCCCCGCTCCAGCCACCAGGGGCCGGCTTCAGCCCCGGATGCTGCGTCGGGGGTCACGCACCAGACCCGCCGCTTCCAGTGCGGCCGTGATCTCGGCGGCGCGAAGCCCGCCGATTTGGCGGACCTCTCCGAGCCGTCCCGCCTTGACCAGGTCGGCCAGATCCCCGACGGTCGGAGCGCGATTGAGTCCGCGCCAATGGTTCAGCAGCGGCCGGAGCGCGTGTTGCGACAGGCCGAGATCCTCGATCGGGCTGTCGAGGGTCACCGCGTGTCCGCCGTGCCATTGACCTTTGCCGCTCACTCGCACATCGGCCCCTCCGACACCGTGGAGGGGGACGGGTGAACCTCGGGGACGCGTCCGATCCCGCCCAGCACCGGGACGGAGGGGAGCGGCCCCCGTTGCACCGGCCAATGCCGCACCGGCACCACCCCAGGAGCAACCGGCTCCAGCCGCCCGAACAGTCATGATCTGCTCGTGGGTGCGCAGCACCACCGGTGCGCCCGCACGCCCAGACACCGCCTCCACCTGCGCCACCGTGTCAGCGTCCGCACCTGTCCGGGACAGATGCGACAGGGCCACCACCGAGCCCGGCGCCATCCGTTCGGTGAAGGCCGCCACGACACCGGCCGGGTTGTCGGCGTCGCCGAGCAGATGCAGCACCGCGACCAGGAGCACCGCGACGGGCTTGTCCCAGTCGACCCGCCGGCTTAGAGCACCGATCAGCTCATCCACCCGCCGCACATCACCCTCAACGATCGGCATCCCGCCCAGCCACGCATGGTCGTGAGCCAGGACCACCGGATCGATGTCGACACCCACTACCCGCGCCCCAGGGTGGATCTGCCGCGCGAGCCGATGCGCAGTCGGCTCGGTCGGGATGCCCGTGCCGAGGTCCACGAACTGTGTGATCCCCGCAGTCGCCGCCCAGGCCACCGCCCGATGCATGAACGCACGGCTCTCCCTAGTGCGCTGACCACGAACGTTCACCGGGTGAGTGGGTAGCCCTCCGTTGTGAGTCGTGGTGGTTCGTTCTGGGTGTGGGTCAGGCGAACCAGCTGTTGTGGGCGGCGCTCAAGCTGTCTGGCGGCGGGTCTGGGAGCAGATGGAAGAACTTCCATGCGTACCCGTAGGGATCGAGGCATTCGAGGTACCGCTCGCCCCACGGTGCATCGACTGGGTCGGTGGTGACCTTGCATCCGGCCGAGCGGCAATACTCTGCTGTCGCGTCGACGTTGTCCACCTCGATGCCAATGACGACGCCGAGGCCCCGCGGACCCGTTTTCGTCATGCGTTCGCGGTCGCTGTCAGGAAACGGCATGCCGACCAGAGCGTCGATCAGCAGTTGAAGGCCGCCGTGCCTGAGGATCGCCATGACAGGCCAGCCGTCGGGATTGGATATCAATCCTGTCTGCTCAAATCCGAGTCCCCGGTAGAACGTGGCCGCCTCGGTCACATCCAGGACGCGAAGTCCTAGCCGGAAGGAAGCCTCATCGGTCATCGTGCCTCCGTTCGGGTGCCGCCTCGCCCGGACAGGATGCATCAGTGCGGGGAGCGGTGGCCAGTGCGGGGTCGGACTGCCGCAGCCGCTGACCTTCGTGATCACTCCGCCGCCGCGCCCCGAACCGGCTCTATCGAGACTGAGGCCGACAAGCCCCGCCATCACGGACGCCGACCGGCGTGTCACCAACCCGGCGAACGCATGTGGTCACCGCACTAGCCGCCTGCGGAATCGACGGCGCAGCCTCCCGCACCCCCACCGCAGCCAGCCGGTCAACCACACGGTTGTCCGTGCCACCCAGGAAGAAGTCATACACACGAGCAGGCGAAGGCCTGTACGGTCCCGCGCTGTCCGGGATCGGTCCACCGTCTAGAGCAGACGCCATCACGCCCCGCCCTCCGGCACGAGCAGCGTGGCCAGCCTCAACGCCGCTCGCTCCGGATCCTCCACCCGCGCCAGCACGGACCCGCCCGGAGCCAGACGGAACCACCACTCACCATTGATCCGCTCGCACTCCACATCCACCGACCGCACCGGCTTGGACTCCGTCACCACGTTCAGCACCAACGGCCCGCCACCACGCGACACCAGCCCGCACGCCAACCCCCGCACCCGATGCGCGATCACCGCATCCAACGCCGTCAGATGCAACTGCGCACCCGCCACGCGCCCGAGCCCGGCACCCAGGACGCCATCAACCGAGTTCGGGCTGGTGCCCGCCGTGTCGGTCATCACCGGTCACCCGCCCACGCCACACTGGCCGAGGAGCCGCCGGCCGCGCCGCGCGAGCGCCACAGATGAGCCCCGGCCGCATCCATCAGCCGCAGCAACTCCTCAGCCGACGCCGCGTCCAGCACCACCGGAGCCGACGCCGAGAACGCACAGAACGCCGTCAACGTCCGCCGCCACGGCGACCACATCACCACCCACCCCGGCCGCGCCACCTCCACCCGCCGCGCCACCTCGGCGCAACGACGATCGGACGCATGCACCGGGGATGGACGCGGGGTCGGTGATGCGGGGACATGACCAGTAACCATCCCGCCCGCTCTGGCCGGGGGAACCAGCCGGGCATCGGCCACCCACACCACACCACCGACCCCGCCGATCACGCCGCCCGCCCCGCCCGCTCAGGCGAGCAACCCGCACACGGCACACGCCGAGGCCCCGGCACCACCGCACCCGGCACACCCACCAACAACGCTCGGCGCGCATGGACGAACTTCCAGCCCCAACCACCGCAGAACCGGTAGGGGAGCTGGTCAGAAGCCTGCTGCTGAGTCATGTCGTCCAAGATCTGCCAGATCAGGCCGCAGTTCCATTCCCAGGCGATATCCCGTCACGGGATATACGCTCAGCGATGACGTCCGAACGCGGAGGGAGACGCGATGCCGGGACGGGCCTCAGACCCGATCGTCATCCCGGATTCCCTGTGGCAGCGCCCGCAGATGATCGAAGCCTTAGGCGCACGAGACATTCGCTCGGTCTTCCACCTGCTGCACCAGTACGCCGGGGCCAGTCAGACCCAGATCGGTATCGCATGCGGCATGGCGCAGGGCAAGGTCAGCGAGACCATGAAGGACGGGGGACGCAAGGTCGTCACCCTGGAGGTCTTCGAGCGCATCGCCGACGGCCTCCAGATGCCCGACACCGCCCGGATGAACCTCGGTCTAGCCCCCCGGACACTGCCGCCACCTGCGGTCAACGCCACTGCCATCACATCAAGGGATGAGCCCGCGGGCTTGGTTCCCTCCGCTCTCGTGGGTTCCCTGGACGTAGATCCCGACGTCCAGGAAGGGGACCCCTTGCGCCGCAGGACGTTCCACAAGCTCGCCGGGGCGAGTGTGTTCAGCGCCATCCTCGCCGATCTCCCCACCGACGGCGCACCACTCGAAGGCGTCGAGGCATTCGCCGCCGCACTCTCCGGGTACCCCGGCATCGGCACCCAGCCCAGCCCCACCGCCCTCAGCATGACCCGGCTGAGCACCGCAGTAGCCACGGCCAAGCGGACCTACCAAGACTGCCAGTACTCCACCGTCATCAACTCTCTGCCGCAACTGCTGGCCGACCTGCGCAACGCATGCAGCACCCACGAAGCGGACTCCCGGCGCCACGCCGAAGCCCTGTCCGCCGAGGCTCACCACGTCGCCGCGAGCATCCTGCTCAAACTCGGCCAAGAAGGTCTGGCCTGGGTCGCCGCCGACCGCAGCATGCAGGCAGCACACAACAGCCAGGACCTCACCATCATCGGCTCCAGCGCCCGCATCATCACCCACGCGCTGATGAACGACGGACACCACGGCGCAGCCACCCAGACAGCCACCACCTACGCCGAACGCATCGACCGCGACGTCGATCAGCGGACACCCGAGTACCTCTCGGTCTACGGCGCGCTGCTCCTACGCGGCGCAGTGGCCGCCGGCCAACGCACCGACCGCCACACCGCCGCCACCCTCTTGGACGAAGCCCAGAACGCTGGCCACGAGCTAGGCGGCGACTTCAACCACCGATGGACCGCGTTCGGCCCCACCAACGTCCAACTCCACCGCGTCAACATCGCCCTTCAACTCGGCGACGCCGGAACCGCCATCCAGCAAGCCCGCGGCATCGACCTCAACGCCATCCCCTTGACCGAGCGCAGGGCAACGTTCCTCCTGGACACCTCCCGCGCGCTTACCCAATGGGGCAAGCACGACAAGGCATACGACGTCCTCCGCGTCGCCCACCAGTTGGCCCCCGAAGAGATCTCGGCCCGCCCCGCCGTTCACGCGATGCTCCGCGACCTGATGGCCACAGCACCGCCCAGCATCAAGCGGCAGCTCAGGGAGTTCACGACCGAGATCGGAGTGCGCCTGTGACCGAACCCGACCATCGCCGCGTCCTCTACGCCATCGTCTGCGCAGCAGGCCCCGCCGCCCAGGTCGGGAAACTCGTCACCCTCGCCCACCAGCGGGACTGGGACGTCCAGATCATCGCCACGCCCTCAGCCCTGGACTTCATCGACGTCCAAGCCCTCGAAGACCAGACCGGCCGCCCCGTCCGCAGCCAGTACCGCAAGCCAAGCGAGCCCCGCTCCCCGAGAGCAGACGCCATCATCGTCGCCCCGGCCACCTACAACACCCTCAACAAATGGGCCGCTGGCATCAGCGACACCTACGCCCTCGGCATCCTCGCCGAAGCCCCAGGACTGGGCATCCCGATCGTCGCCCTCCCCTTCATCAACACCGCCCTAGCAGCCCGAACCGCCCTCCAACACAGCATCGACACCCTCCGCGCAGAAGGCGTCCGCGTCCTCTACGGCCCAGGTGAGTTCGAACCCCACCCCCCAGGCACCGGCGGCACCCGCCTGGACACCTATCCCTGGCCACTGACTCTCGACAAGATCGACCAACTCACGAGACAAGCCCACCGACCCCAGTAAGAACCCCCTACTGCTGTGCCTGCTGTCGAGATCGGTCGTGATCGTTTCAGTGACACGCCGGGGTCTCGTGCACCACCGGGGGCTCGCTGCAATCGCACTCCATGTACGCTCGCCCACAAGGCATCCAGCCAGGGGCTTTACCCTGGGGTCCTCATCTCCCCTAAGAGGGTTCGCAACGATCAGGGGTCATCGGCCCGGCCCTCCGAGTAGCCTGTCCTCATCTCCCCTAAGAGGGTTCGCAACCCGGCGATCACGCCGAGCCCGTGCCGTGTGGGCGTCCAGTCCTCATCTCCCCTACGAGGGTTCGCAACACGCGACAGGCGATGTCTTCCTCACGCGGGTACTAACGGCGGACTTGGACGAGAGCGGACTCCAGGGACGCACGGCAGGACTCCCTATCAACGAGCGGACGAGTCTGGATCTTGCTCGGGAGGCGCATAAACAGAGACTCGGCGTTGCCGAATTGGGCTGTTTTGGATCAAGGGGCGGCGGCGCTCAGGCCGCTGCGGGCCCTGCGCCTGGCCGCCCGGAGCGTGCGGCGTGGGCGCCGGTGACCGGGCGGCCGCGCCGGGCCGCGCATCATGCCGCGTCCGCCAGCCCGCTGCGGGTGCCGCGCCGCCGCTATCTCGGCCAGTAATTCCCATGGAAGTGGGCGGTCCCGTGCTCGTACGTCCAGGCTGCGCTACGCCTTTGGTCCTTCCAGATCTCTGACGCCTCGTGCGCGCCGACGACCCAGGCACGCAGTACGGGTAGCGCCTCCGCTCGAAGGAGCGACCGTGCTTCGGCGCGTTCGACTGCGGTCACGACCAGGTCTACGTCGATCGATATCCCCTTGTACTCGGGTCGCACGTTTGGACCGGCAGGCGTCCACTCGGCCAGGATGCGGCCGCCGGACCGATTGGGCTGTGCGGGGAGGTAGAACTCAGTCTCTCGCACAAGCCTGTAGTCCTCACCCAGCGTTTCCTTGATGTCGGAAAGCGTCACCGACCAGGACATGCCGCGAGGAAGACGACGATTGCGGGAGGGCATGCAAGCATGATCTCTCTTGGCAGGTGAACGTTCTAGCGGTTATCCAAGCGGCGCCAAGGAGTCGAAAGCCGTCCATCGACGAACACCGGGCCATGGCCGCTGCCAAGCGCAGCCGTCAGGGTTGATGCGGAGCATCGGTTGAGCGTGCGCTACTGGGGAGCCCCGTGGTTCTCCAGACCCCTCCTGGTCCCGGAGGGCACTTCCGCGCGAATCCGTCTGTCACGGGTTGCGCGCCGTTCGCCCGGAAGCACCCTCCGACTCGGTCCGTTCGCTGGTTGCGGAGTGCAGCAGGACCGCGGATGGGAAGCGGAGATATGCCTGTAACCGTTGCCGAGGTGTGGCAAATGGGTTGGGCAAAGAACAGCCACCCCGCAGGATGAGGCCCATGCGGATTCGACAGGCAGTGCAAGGGGACGCGCCAGCGATCGCGAGTATCTACGTGGAGTCCTGGCAGGCCGCTTTCGCCGACGTCATCCCACCGGGGTACCTCGCTGCCATGGACCCCCGCAGCGAAGAACCAGGGTGGCGCGCCATGTTCACCAACGCGCGATGGCCGACAAGCGGAGCACTTATCGCCGAGACTGATCGCGCCCCCGTCGCTTTCGCCGGCTTCGGTCCTGCTGATGATGCCCCGAAGGTTGCGGAGGTGGCCACCTTCTACGCCCTGCCCGAGGTATGGGGTAAGGGCGTTGGCAGGCGATTGATGGACGCCTTGTTGCAAACGCTCGAAGGGGGCGTGGGCGTTGGAAGGTCGGGGTGAACCGCCGCTGCGGCTTCCTGGGTGTCCAGGTCGGCTGACTAATCAGGGTTAATTAGTGTTGGCGGGGGTGGTGTTGAGGGTGAGGCCGGTGGTGGTCAGGCAACCGTCGATCACGTCGGGGTGGTGCTGGATCACCTTGAGGCGGTGCTTGATC
>NZ_CAACVB010000047.1 GCF_900659635.1 Actinomadura roseirufa
CCGTGCAGGCGCGCCCGCGGGCGCAGCAGCGGCGGCAGCCGCCCGACTGCGCGCGGCTCAGGTGCGTGGCGCTGACGTTCGACGACGGGCCCGCCGAGAGCACCGGCCGGCTGCTCGACGTGCTCGCGGCCCGGCAGGTGCGGGCCACGTTCTTCCTGATCGGGGAGAACGCCGCGGCCCACCCCGAGATGGTGCGCCGCGAGGTCGCGGCCGGGCACGAGGTCGCCAACCACAGCTACACGCACGCCGACCTGGGACGGGCGTCCCAGAAGAAGATCATGTCAGAGCTGACCCGGACGCAGGACGCGGTGCGGCGGGCGTCCGGGGTGACGCCGGTGCTGCTGCGGCCGCCCTACGGGTCCACGAGCCGGCGGCTGACGAGGGACGCCCGGCGGCTGGGGCTGTCCCAGATCCTGTGGACGGTGGACCCACTCGACTGGGAGATCCGCGACACCGGCTCGGTGGAGCGGCGAGTGATGAAGGAGGTGCGGCCGGGGAACGTGGTGCTGATGCACGATATCCATCCGACGACGGTGGCGGCCGTTCCCCGGATCCTGGACCGGCTGTCGGCCAAGGGGTACGTGTTCGTCACCGTGACGGAGCTGTTCGGCGGCGAACTCGTCCCTGGGGAGCAGTACGTCCAGCGCTAACTCAGGGGCGCCTCAGGGTCATCCCGGATGGTTCCGGGGCGCGGGGCGGCGCACCATGAGGCCATGGACAGTTATGCGGTGGGGGATCTCCGGGTCTCGGACGCCGAGCGCGACCAGGTCGTCCAGCGACTCCAGGACGCGTACGCCGAGGGCCGCATCGACAACGACGAACTCGACATGCGCAGCCATCTGGCCATGACGGCCAAGACGCGCAGCGATCTGGGCGTGGTGACCCGGGACCTGGTGCCCGTCACGACCGGCGCCGTGACCCGTTCTGAGGAGCCGACCGGTGAGGACCGGATGCTCGCGGCGGCCGCGCACGCGGTCGCGGTGCCGACGCTGTTCGTCGGGCCCCTCCTGCTGATGCTGCTGAGCGGCAAGCGGTCGGAGTACATCCGGCGGCAGGCGCGGGAGGCGGTGAACTTCCAGATCACGCTGCTGCTGGTCACGATCGTGACGTTCGGGGTCGGCGGGCTGCTGTACGCGGTGGCGTGGATCCTGGCGGCGGTCGCGGCGGTGTTCGCGCTGACCGGCCAGACGTTCCGCTACCCCTGGATCCTGCGCCTGGTGAAGTAACGGCGCCCGCCCTCCGCATGTTTCGCCGCGCCGACGGCGCGGCGAACGTTTGTTTCCGCGGGTCCACGGGGAAAAGTCGACGTGGCCGCATTCGCGGTGCGGTCGCGACCTGGAGGGCCTCCGGTGCTGGACGAACGCTCTGTTGCTTTATTCCCTTCCCTGCCTGTGATGACCCTAACGTCCGACTTATATGGAACGTACATGGGATGATCGCTTAACTGTGTGAGGGAGGGGCAGATGACGGAGCTTGCGATCAAGGGCGATCACCAGCGGGCGGTGGAGACGCTCAGGAGGTCCTACGAGGCGATCCCGGCGGGCGCGCCGGTACGGCTGGCCAAGCGGACCTCGAACCTGTTCCGGTGGCGGGACCCCTCGGACGCGCCGGGCCTGGACGTGTCGGGCTTCGACCGGGTCCTGGAGGTGGACCCCGGGGAGCGGACGGCCCTGGTCCAGGGCATGACGACCTATGAGGACCTCGTCGACGCGACGCTCGCGCACGGGCTGATGCCCACGGTCGTCCCGCAGCTGAAGACGATCACGCTGGGCGGGGCGGTGACGGGCCTCGGCATCGAGTCGACGTCGTTCCGCGACGGGCTGCCGCACGAGGCCGTCCTGGAGATGGAGGTCCTCACCGGCGACGGGGAGATCGTCACCGCGACGCGCGACAACGAGCACGCCGATCTGTTCTACGGGTTTCCCAACTCGTACGGGACGCTCGGTTACGGCCTGCGATTGAAGATCGAACTGCGTCCGGTGCGCCCGTTCGTGCGGTTGCGGCATCTGCGGTTCGGGGACGCGGCGGAACTGGCCCGCGCGATGGCCGAGATCACCGAGTCGGGCCGTTTCGAGGGTGAGACCGTCGACTTCATGGACGGCACGGTCTTCGGCGCGCGCGAGCAGTACATCACGCTCGGCTTCTTCGCCGACTCGGCGCCCTACACCTCGGACTACACGGGTCAGAAGATCTATTACAGGTCGATTCAGGAGCGGTCCGTCGACTTCCTGACGATCCGCGACTATCTGTGGCGCTGGGACACCGACTGGTTCTGGTGCTCGGGCGCGTTCGGCGTCCAGAACCCCACGGTGCGGCGGCTCTGGCCCGACAAGGCCAAGCGATCCGACGTGTACCGCAAGCTGGTCGCCTACGACCGCCGGTATCACGTCTTGGCGCGCGTGGAGCGGTGGCGGGGCCTGCGGCCGCGCGAGGACGTCATCCAGGACATCGAGGTGCCGGTCGAGCGGCTTTCCGAGTTCCTGGACTTCTTCCACGAGAAGGTCGGCATGAGCCCGGTCTGGCTGTGCCCCCTGCGTGCGAAGGAGGAGTGGCCGCTCTACCCGCTGGAGACGGGGCGGACGTACGTGAACGTCGGCTTCTGGGGGACGGTCCGGCTGCCACCGGGGCAGATCCCCGAGTACCACAACCGTCTCATCGAGCGCAGGGTCGCGGCCCTTGACGGGCACAAGTCCCTCTACTCGACTGCTTTTTACAGCAGGGACGAGTTCTGGCGGTACTACGACGGGGAGACCTACCGGCGGCTCAAGGGGGCCTACGACCCCGGCGGGCGGCTGCTGGACCTCTACGACAAGTGCGTGCGCGGGCGCTGATCGGCGTCCGTCGCGATCGGGGGGGGAGGACCCCGGAAGGGGGACGGGCGGCCGACCATGCCCGTCCCGCCCGGGGGCGAGAGACAGGAGGGATCAAGATGACGCTGGCCAGGGTCTTCGAGCAGCTCGCCGGGGCTGAGGCGCCAGTGGAGTTCACGGCGTACGACGGGACGCGGGCGGGGGTGCCCGGCGCCGACATCAGGTTCGACGTTCGCTCGCCGTACGCGGTGTCCTATCTGGTGCATTCGCCGGGGGCGCTGGGGCTGGCGCGCGCCTATGTCAGCGGCATGATCGATGTCAGCGGGGACATGGTCACGGCGCTGACGACGATGCAGCAGGTCCTCGGGGACGTGACGCCGCGCGACAAGGCGCGGATCATCCGTTCGGTGCTGGGCGACCCGCTGCTGCGCGGGGCGATCTCCCGGCGGCTGGACCCGCCGCCGCAGGAGGCGCCGTTCAGCCGCGTCCCGACGTGGCTCCGGCACTCCAAGCGGCGGGACGCGAAGGCCATCTCGCACCACTACGACGTGTCCAACACCTTCTATGAGTGGGTCCTCGGGCCGTCGATGGCCTACACCTGTGCCTGTTACCCGACGGAGGACGCGACCCTGGAGGAGGCGCAGTTCTTCAAGCACGACCTCGTGGCCAGGAAGCTCGGGCTTGAGCCCGGCATGCGGCTGCTGGACGTCGGGTGCGGCTGGGGCGGCATGGTGATGCACGCCGCCAAGGAGTACGGGGTGCGGGCGCTCGGCGTGACGCTGTCGAAGCAGCAGGCCGAGTGGGCGCAGAAGGCCATCGCCGACCGGGGCCTGTCCGACCTCGCCGAGGTGCGCTTCCTGGACTACCGGGACGTGGCCGAGACGGGATTCGACGCGATCAGCTCGATCGGCCTCACCGAGCACATCGGCAAGGCCAACCTGCCGTCCTACTTCGGGTTCCTGCACGGCAAGCTGAAGAAGGGCGGGCGGATGCTGAACCACACCATCACCCGCCCGGACAACCTGGCCCCGTCCATCAAGCAGGGCGGGTTCATCAACCGGTACGTGTTCCCGGACGGGGAGCTCGAGGGTCCCGGCCACATCCAGTCGCAGATGAACGACGCGGGGTTCGAGATCCGCCACCAGGAGAACCTGCGCGAGCACTACGCGCGGACGCTCACGGGGTGGTGCCGCAACCTCGACGAGCACTGGGACGAGGCCGTCGCCGAGGTCGGCGAGGGCACGGCCCGCGTGTGGCGGGTGTACATGGCGGGCTGCGTTCTGGGCTTCAACCAGAACTGGATCCAGCTGCACCAGACGCTGGGCGTCAAGCTGGACGACGACGGGGAGAGCCGCATGCCGCTGCGCCCCACCTGGCTGGGGTGACGCGGGCTCCGCTCCCGCACGAACACCGAAGAGCCGGCAGGGTCCTCCCCGCCGGCTCTTCCGTGTTCCCGGACGCGCGTCACGGCACGGGTCCAGAGCACGGGCCCGGCAAGGGTCACAGCACCTCGAGGGTGCCCGTGATCTGATCGGCCTCCGGCGGCATCGTGCCCTCCTTGGCGGTGACGGTGAGGGAGCACGCGCGGCTGCCGTCGCCGACCTGGACCTGCCGCCCGGTGAGCGTCCCGGCGGCGGACCGGAGCGTGTAGGTGGTGCGGATGCCGGGGCGCCCGGCGACGGTGGTCCGGGTGATCTCGACGTCCTGGGCGCCGAGCTGGTTCATGCCGAGCCGGGTACCGGTCTCCAGCGCCTCGACCGAGGACGCGGGGGACGGGGTGCACAGCGCGTTGACGTTGGTGGCGTAGCCCTTCTGCGCGGACTCGGACTCGACGGCGTAGACGGCCTTCTGGCGGCCGAGCAGGGAGAGGCTCTGCCGCAGCAGCTCCTCGTTCGCGCCCTGCAGGCCGAGCCGCTTCAGGCCCTCCTCGGCCTCGCCGGAGGTGAGGTCGATCTCGACCCAGCCTTCGGGGACCGACATGCGCACGCCGTTCTCGGACCCGCCGATCGTCTTCCAGCCCGCCGGGACCCCGCCGGCGGGGGCGGCGGCCGGGGGGTCGGTGGGAGAGGCGGTCGCGGGCGGCGTCGGGGGGACGGCCCCTTCGACGGGTGCGGCCGGCGTGGCCGGAACGGGCGGCGGCGAGGCGCTCTGGTCGTCGCCCAGGCAGCCGGTGAGGGAGAGGGCGGCGGCGGCTCCCGCCACCGCGCAGGTGAGCACCCGGCGGACCATGATCGGTTCCTTTCGCTCCACAGTGTGTGAAAAGGGATGCAATGGACGATAACGGGGTTCGCTCGGCGAGATGTGCTCTACGTCACATGATCGCTCCGGTCCCTCGGCCAGGCGAGGCTCCGTTCGCTGACCTCATCCGGCCGGTCGAGATGGGGGAGGGGCCTGCGTCCAGGACGAGCGCTGCGCGCGGCCCCCCGGACAGGGTGGCGAGCAGGGCGCCCGAGGCGCCACCCGGGGGCGTGATGTCCGCACCGAGGCGGCCGTCCACCGAGCGCGCCGGACCGTTGTTCGATCCCGCCGTGGAGGACGGCGAGGACGGCGAGGACGGCGAGGACGGCGAGGACGATGAGGACGGTGAGGAGGACGGTGAGGGAGGTGGGGACGGCGAGGACGATGAGGACGGTGAGGAGGACGGTGAGGGAGGTGGGGACGATGAGGACGATGAGGACGGTGAGGAGGACGGTGAGGGAGGTGGGGACGATGAGGACGATGAGGAGGACGGTGAGGGCGGGGCGGTGAGGACGGTGAGGACGCGGCACGGGGTACTGCGCGTGCTCCTGGCGGGCCGGAGCTGCGCGACCGCCAGGCCCACCCGGCTCTGCGCCGGGTCCACACCCGAGCACAGCGACCACCGGCGGGCCGACACCGTCCTGGAGCACCTTGGGGCCGACCCCGCATCCCTGGAACTGCTCACCGGGAGCAGGCTCGCTTTGTACGGCCCCGCCGCGCCCGCCCGCTGACGGCCCGCCGGGGCGAGTCTCGTCGGCGGGCCGGCCGCGCCGCGACCTGGGCCCGGCACCTGCGTCCGGGCCCGTATCCCTCGGGCCGGTCTAGCGCAGCTCGCGCTTGAGGATCTTGCCCGTGGCGGTCATCGGCAGTTCCTCGCGGAACTCGACGATCCGCGGGTACTTGTAGGCCGCGAACTGCTCTTTGCCCCAGGCCACCAGCTCGTCCTCGGTGACGGTGGCCTCCGGCGCGCGGATCACGTACGCCTTGATCTCCTCGCCGTGGGTCGGGTGCGCGACGCCCACCACCGCGGCCAGCGACACCTGCGGGTGGGTCATGAGGACCTCTTCCAGCTCCCGCGGGTACACGTTGTAACCGCCCCGGATGATCATGTCCTTGGAGCGGTCGATGATGTAGTAGTAGCCGTCCTCGTCGCGGCGCGCCACGTCCCCGGTGCGGAACCAGCCGTCCCGCATCGCCTCGGCGGTGTCCTCCGGCCGGCCGTAGTAGCCCTTCATGACGTTGTGGCCGCGGATGGCGATCTCCCCGGGCCCCTCGCCCTCGATCTCCTTCCACTCCTCGTCGATGAGCCTCATCTCCACGCCCCACACGGGAAGGCCGATCGACCCGGCTCGCGCCGGGCGGTCGGGGCGGTTGAAGGAGGCCACCGGGGACGTCTCCGAGAGGCCGTAGCCCTCCAGGACGCCCACCCCGAACTTCTCCTTGACGCCCTTGAGGACCTCCATCGGCAGCGCCGCGCCGCCCGAGACCGCCACGCGGAGGTTGTCGCGGATCGTACTGACGTCCTCGGCCGAGGTGTCGTCGTTGAGCAGCGCCCAGTACATGGTCGGGACGCCGGCGAAGAAGTTCACCTTCTCCTTGACCATCAGCTCGACGGCCTGCTTCGCGTCGAACCGCGGCTGCAGCACCAGCGTCGCCCGCCGGTAGAAGCCGACGTTCTGCACGCACGTCTGCCCGAAGATGTGGAACAGGGGCAGCGTCACCAGGGACGTGTCGTGCAGCGTCCGGTAGAACAGCGTGTCGTCGACCATCGCGTTCATCAGCAGGTTGCCGTGGCTGAGCTCGGCGCCCTTGGGCCGTCCCGTCGTCCCGCTGGTGTAGATGATCACGGCGGTGTCGTCCGGCCCGGTCCGCGCGGTGTCGAACGTTCCGGGCAGGCCCGCCAGCGCCGACCAGAACAGCTCCGCGCCCGCGATCGGCGACTCGGCCGTCGCCAGGCTCGCCGGCATGAGGAAGAAGTGCTCGCAGGCCCCGGCCCGCTCGAACCCCGCGTACCCCATCTCGCCCAGCGGCAGTTCCGGCGTCCCCTCGAAGCAGAACAGCGCCTTGGCCTCCGAGTCGGCCAGGTGGTAGGCGATCTCCCGCGGCTTGAGCAGCACGTTCAGCGGGACGACGATCGCGCCCGCCTTGAGCGCCCCGAAGTACACCATCGGGAAGTACGGCAGGTTGGGGGTCGAGAGCGCCACCTTGTCGCCCGGTCCGATGCCGCGGGCCCGCAGCAGGTTCGCGACCTGGTTCGCGACCGAGTCGACGAAGGAGTACGAGAGCCGGATGTCCCCGAAAACGACCGCCTCGCGGTCGGGCGTCTCCCTGGCGGCGTCCTCCAGCAGCACGGACAGATTGAGCATGGCACTCCTCGTGCGAACGGGTCACCGCCGGTTGTTACCGACGAGTGTATGAATCGTTCCGCACATCCTGCTCCATGCTCTACTGCCTGCGTCAACACCTTGGCGGCAGCCGGACGCGCTCCGGCCGGCGTGCGCGGGGGCCGGAGCGCGGCGTGGAGAAGACCGCGGGGGCCGGTCGGGATGCGCGGTCCCGGCCGGCCCCCGGGCGCGGGCGGAGAGCGACGGTGCCCGCGGGAGGGTGGCCTTGAAGCCTCGGGACGTCAGCCGAAGTCGACGTCCGAGCACTGGTAGAAGGCGTTACCGGTGTCGGCGATGTCCCAGACGGCCAGGACGAGATGCCGGCCGTGCCTGGCGGGCAGTGAGCCGACATGGGAGACGGCCTGGGCGAGCTGCCTGCCCCGCCCGTTCACCTGGAGGAACGGTGTGAGGTCGAGGGAGGCGCGGGTGAGCGGCTGCGCCGGGTTCCAGCCGTCCTTGGTGAGGAAGTAGCGAAACGACGCGGTGGCGTGCGGCACGGTCAGGTTCCACGAGAAGGTGTAGGACTGGCCGCTGGTGAGCTTCGTCGCGGGCCACTGGCCTCCGCGCGGGTCGTCCAGCGGGGCCCAGCGGCCGTCGCCGGCGGCGCAGATCCTGCCGTCGCCGGGGCCGGAGCGGGGGAATCCCTTGGGGCCTTCGACGCTCATCGGCTCCCATTGGATGTCGCCGCAGTTCTTCACCGTGCCCCGTCCGCAGAGCAGGGACCGGCTGATGGGAGCGGTGGTGTAGCCGTGGGAGAGGGCCGGGGCCGCGACCGCGACGGTCAGGCCGGCCGACGCCACGGCGGTCAGGGCGAGTGTCCTCTTGCGTAAACGAGGAATCCGGGGGACGTGCGACGTGCTGGGCATACGCGAACCTCCTCGGCGGGGTGGCCAGGCGGGGGTGACCTGTGGGAGTCGGTAGCCGCTGCGGGGCGGGAGCCAGGGAGCGGGAACTTCTTATAGGAAACCTTCCTATTGATTCGGTGACCCCACCATGACGCCGGTCCGGCCGCGAACCCAAGCGATTGGCCGGATCCGGCCGCCGCTCGCGTCCGGCCGCCCCGGGGTGATCGCCGCCCGGCCCCCTCCCGGCCATGTGATCCCGTTACGATGTGCGGTCCCGGCGAGAAAGGGTGCGACATCTTGATCATTTTCGGCTGGCGGGTGGTCTTCTTCACCCTGACCAGGGGGGTCTTCCACTGTCCGGACTGCGGCGGGGATCGCGACTACCGCCGCCGGCAGGGCCGCAACTTCTTCACCCTGTTCTTCATCCCGGTCATCCCGCTGATGAAGACCGGCGGCGAGTTCGTCGAGTGCGACACCTGCCACGGCCGCTGGAGCCCCGGCGTCCTGGACGTCCCCACCACCGCGCAGCTCGCCCTGATGCCCGCGATGCTCCTGCGCATGGCCATCGCCCAGGTGCTGCGGTCCGGCGACTACACCCACGCCGCCGCCCGCACGCGCGCCGTCGGCGTCGTCCGCGAGGCGGGCGAGCGCGGCTATGACGACGCGGCGCTGAACGCCGACCTCGGCCGCCCGTTCGACGAGGTCCGCGTCGAGATGGGCCGGGCGTCCTCGGCGCTCGCCCCCGAGGCCCGGGAGAGCATCCTGCGCGCCGCGGCCGAGATCGCCCTGACCGACGGCCCGCTCAGCGTGTCGGAGGAGGAGACCCTGTCCGCGGTCGGCGCCGACCTGGGACTCACCCGCGTCCAGGTGACCGGCGTCGTCTCGCTCGCCCGGCAGGCGTCCGGGCACTGACCGCCGGCCCCCGGCGGCCGATAAACCCCCCGGGACGGCTTGCGGCTGCGCTATTCTTCCTGTATGCCAAGGCTGCTCCTCGACTGACCGCGCCGACGATCCGACGTCGGCGTGGTGGCCCCTCCTGTGCGAGGGGCCGTTTCATGTCGGGGGGCCGCCCCACCACCCTGTTGATGGAATCCGGAGTCTGGAAGCGTGAGCGACGAGCAGTACGACCCACGGGCGGTTCAGGACAAGTGGCAGGCCCGCTGGGCGGAGCTCGACCCCTTCGCGGCCGGCGGTGACGACGACGGCCGCGAGCGGCGCTACGCGCTGGACATGTTCCCCTACCCCAGCGGCGACCTGCACATGGGGCACGCCGAGGCGTTCGCCATCGGCGACGTCGTCGCGCGCTACTGGTTCCAGCGCGGATACGACGTCCTGCACCCCATCGGCTGGGACTCCTTCGGCCTGCCCGCCGAGAACGCCGCCATCAAGCGCGACTCGCACCCCGCCGAGTGGACCTACGCCAACATCGAGACGCAGGCCGCGTCCTTCCAGCGCTACGCGCCCTCGTTCGACTGGACGCGGCGCCTGCACACCTCCGACCCCGAGTACTACAAGTGGACGCAGTGGCTGTTCCTGCGCTTCTACGAGCGGGGCCTGGCCTACCGCAAGGGCGGGCACGTCAACTGGTGCCCGAAGGACCAGACCGTCCTGGCCAACGAGCAGGTCGTCGGCGGCCACTGCGAGCGCTGCGGGACGCTGGTCGAGAAGCGCGTGCTGACCCAGTGGTACTTCAAGATCACGGACTACGCCGACCGGCTGCTGGACGACATGGAGCAGCT
This sequence comes from Actinomadura roseirufa, assembly GCF_900659635.1. Classification (GTDB taxonomy): domain Bacteria; phylum Actinomycetota; class Actinomycetes; order Streptosporangiales; family Streptosporangiaceae; genus Spirillospora; species Spirillospora roseirufa. The sequence continues at coordinate 10,017 of NZ_CAACVB010000047.1, forward strand.
GGAGGGCAAGTGGCCCGAGCGGGTGCTGCTGATGCAGCGCAACTGGATCGGCCGCTCCAAGGGGGCCGACGTCGACTTCGTCATCGAGGGCCGTGACGAGCCGGTCACCGTCTACACCACCCGTCCCGACACGCTGTACGGCGCGACCTTCATGGTCGTCGCGGCCGACGCCGCCCTGGCCGAGGAGGTCTGCGCCCCCGACCAGCGCGCCGCGTTCGAGGCGTACCGGGAGGAGGTCTCGCGCGAGAGCGAGATCGAGCGGCTGTCCGCCGAGCGCGAGAAGACCGGTGTCTTCCTGGGCCGCTACGCGGTCAACCCGGTGAACGGCGAGCGGCTGCCGATCTGGGCCTCGGACTACGTGCTGGCCGAGTACGGGCATGGCGCGATCATGGCGGTCCCCGCGCACGACCAGCGCGACCTGGACTTCGCGCTGAAGTTCGGGCTGCCCGTCCGGGTCGTGGTGGAGACCGGCCTGCCCGACCCGGCCGAGACCGGCGTCGCCGCGTCCGGCGACGGGCGGATCGTGAACTCCGGCCCGATCGACGGGCTGGACAAGGCCGACGGCATCGCCCGGATCATCGAGGTGCTGGACGAACGTGGCACCGGGCGCGCCGCGGTGAACTTCCGCCTGCGCGACTGGCTGGTGTCCCGGCAGCGGTTCTGGGGCTGCCCGATCCCGATCGTCCACTGCGCGGCGTGCGGCGAGGTGCCCGTCCCGGACGAGCAACTGCCCGTCCGGCTGCCGGAGGGCCTGCGCGGCGCCGACCTGGCGCCCAAGGGCACCTCACCGCTGGCCGCCGCCGCCGGCTGGGTCGACGTCGAGTGCCCCAAGTGCGGCGGCGCCGCCCGGCGCGACACCGACACCATGGACACCTTCGTCGACTCGTCCTGGTACTTCTTCCGCTACTGCTCGCCCCGTCACGAGGGCGGGCCGTTCGACGTGGAGCAGGTCCGCCGGTGGATGCCGGTCGACCAGTACACCGGCGGCGTCGAGCACGCCATCCTGCACCTGCTGTACGCCCGGTTCTTCACCAAGGTCCTGCACGACATGGGCATGGTCGACTTCACCGAGCCGTTCAACCGGCTGCTGAACCAGGGCCAGGTGATCCTGAACGGCAGCGGGATGTCCAAGTCCACCGGCAACCTGGTCGACCTGGGCGAGCAGATCGGCGAGTTCGGGGTGGACGTCGTCCGGCTGGCGATGCTGTTCTCCGGGCCGCCCGAGGACGACATCGACTGGGCCGACGTGTCCCCGCACGGCATGTCCAAGTTCCTGGCACGGGTGCACCGGATCGCGGCGGAGGTCACCTCCGCGCCGGGCACCGCCCCCGGATCCGGCCACGCCGAGCTGCGCCGTGCCACCGCCCGCGCCGTCGACGAGGCGACCAAGCTGGTCGAGGCGCAGCGCTTCAACGTCGCGATCGCCCGGATCATGGAGCTGGTCACCGCGACCCGCAAGGCCATCGACTCGGGCCCCGGCGCCGCCGACCCGGCCGTCCGCGAGGCCGCCGAGGCGATCACCGTGCTGCTGTCGCTGTTCGCCCCCTACACCGCCGAGGAGGCATGGGAAGTGCTGGGCGGCTCCGCGCCGGTCGTCCGCGCGGGCTGGCCGTCCGCCGACCCGGCGCTGCTGGTGGAGGAGTCGGTCACCTGCGTCGTGCAGGTCGCCGGCAAGGTCCGCGACCGGCTGGAGGTGGCGCCCGGCGTCTCCGGCGAGGAGCTGGAGCGGCTGGCGCTGGCCTCCGCCAAGGTCCAGGACGCGCTGGACGGCGCGGAGATCGCCAAGATCATCGTCCGCGCACCCAAGATCGTCAACATCGTCCCGAAGCGCTAGGACGCGCGAGGGGCCGCCGGGATCTCCCGGCGGCCCCTCGCGTTCCGGTCCCCGGCGCAGCCGGTGACCGGTCACTCGCCGTCACCGGTCACCGTGCGTCACCGGTGACGCGGTGTCACCTCTCGCGGTCTCACATCTTGCGCAGGACCGCCACCACGCGCCCGAGCACGGACGCCTCGTCGCCCGGGATGGGCTCGTAGGCGGAGTTCTGCGGCATCAGCCAGATGTGGCCGTCCTTGCGCTTGAAGGTCTTCACCGTGGCCTCGCCGTCGATCATGGCCGCGACGATGTCGCCCTGCTCGGCCACCGGCTGCTGGCGGACCACGACCCAGTCGCCGTCGGCGATCGCGGCCTCGATCATCGAGTCACCGGTGACCTTCAGCAGGAAGTGCGTGCCCTCACCGACCAGCTGCTTGGGCAGCGTGAACACGTCCTCCACCGCCTCCTCGGCCAGGATCGGGCCACCGGCGGCGATGCGGCCCACGAGCGGCACGTAGGCGGGCGCGGGCTGGGCGGGGGACTGCTGCCCGCCGCCGGCCTCGTAGGCGTCGGGCTCGGTGCGCACCGGCGTCGCGCCGGGCACGCGCACCTCGACCGCGCGGGGGCGGTTGGGGTCGCGCCGCAGGAAGCCCTTGCGCTGGAGCGCCCGGAGCTGGTGCGACACGCTGGAGGTGCTGGTCAGGCCGACGGCCTCGCCGATCTCGCGCATCGAGGGCGGATAGCCCCGGCGCTGGACCGAGTCGCGGATCACCTCCAGCACCATGCGCTGCCGTTGCGTCAGGCCCGTCTCGTCCATGGGCCCGTCGGGCAGCTCCCGGACCTTGCTCATCGCTCGTCGCCTCCCGGGCGCCTCGATCCGTCGTCACTCCTTGTCATGGAACGTTATCGCGTCCGGGCGGAATGATCAAACAATTGTTCGAAGATGTCCTCGCTTTTCGGTGACGGCCTGCGGTAGAACATCGTACAGGCGTTCGATCGAAAATTCATTCGAACACGAGGAGTGGTGACATGTCGGGTTCGCCCCGTACCGGCCACGCTCCACCGCGGCTCACCCGCCGGGGGCGCGCGGTGCTGATCTCCTTCGCCGCCGCCTTAACCCTGATGGCGCTGTGGCTCTCCGGCGGTCCCGGCGCGCTGGCCGGCGGGCGTGACGGCGGGCGGGAAGGGGTGCCCGACCGGCGCCGGACCGTCGTCGTCGGGCCGGGTGACACGCTGTGGGAGATCGCCTCCGCCGCCACGCCCGGTTCCGACCCGCGCCGCGCCGTCCAGCGGATCATCGACCTCAACGGGCTCGGCGGCGACCCCGTGGTGCGGCCGGGCCAGGAGCTGATCGTCCCGTCCCGCTAGGGGTCTGCGGCCGCCTCGCCTGGGCATATGTCCTGGTAGATCCGTGTTGTGGGCGACGCCCGGCGACACGCCCGGGCTGGTGCGCGAGAGGCTCGATGTGACCTGGGTCTACGCGCGGGACGCCCGTTCCAGGTTGCGTAGCCCTGTCCGGGCCCCTACGGTTGACCACAACATCTAGTAGTTACACCGATGGGATTTTCCACAGGTTGTGTTTCTTGTGGACCTTCTCCAGGGTGGCGCGATTACGTTCAGGGGAGGGCCGAGGCATGCACTGCCCGTTCTGCCGCAACCCTGACACGAAAGTGATCGACAGCCGTTCGACCGACGACGGCGCGGCCATTCGGCGCCGCCGGTCGTGCGCGGAATGCGGCAAGCGATTCACCACGCAGGAGAATGTGCTCGTCATGGTGGCCAAGCGCAGCGGGGTCACCGAGCCGTTCTCCCGGGAAAAGATCATTGCCGGGGTGCGCAGGGCCTGCCAGGGCCGCCCGGTCGACGAGGATGCGCTCGCGAAGCTGGGACAGCGGGTCGAAGAGGCGATCAGATCGTCCGGATCCGCGGAAATCCCCTCGCACGAGATCGGCCTCGCGATCCTGGGGCCGCTCGGCGAACTCGACGAGGTCGCCTATCTGCGATTCGCCTCGGTCTACCGGAGCTTCGAGTCGCTGGACGACTTCGCCAAGGAGATCGAGACACTGCGGAAGGCCGGTTCCTCGGGGGAGCCCGGCCCGCCCCGCTAGGGGCGGTTCCGGCGACAACAGCAGCACACGTGAAAGCGCCACCGCGCCGGGCATGGCCCGCGCGGCGGCGGAGTTGTTCCTGAACAGGGCCCGGCGGGAGGGCCCGAGAGGGGGAAGGTCATGACGGAGACGGTGAGCGGCTCGCCGGCACGGCGCGGCAAGGGGGGCCGCAAAGGGCTGAAGATCGAGCGCATCTTCACCACGCCCGGCGTGCACCCGTACGACGAGCTGCGCTGGGAACGTCGTGACGTCGTCATGACCAACTGGCGCGACGGATCGGTCAACTTCGAGCAGCGCGGCGTCGAGTTCCCCGACTTCTGGTCCCTGAACGCCGTCAACATCGTCACGTCCAAGTACTTCCGCGGCGCCGTCGGCACGCCGCAGCGCGAGTGGAGCCTCAAGCAGCTCGTCGACCGCGTCGTCCGAAAGTACGTGGACACCGCTCTCGAGCAGGGCTATTTCGCCACCGAGCAGGACGCGGAGATCTTCGACCACGAGCTGAAGTACGCGCTGGTCCACCAGCTGTTCAGCTTCAACTCGCCGGTGTGGTTCAACGTCGGGACGAAGTCGCCCCAGCAGGTCTCGGCGTGCTTCATCCTGTCCGTGGACGACACGATGGAGTCGATCCTCGACTGGTACAAGGAAGAGGGCGTCATCTTCAAGGGCGGCTCCGGCGCCGGCCTGAACCTGTCCCGCATCCGCTCCAGCAAGGAACTGCTGTCGTCCGGCGGCACCGCCAGCGGCCCCGTGTCGTTCATGCGCGGCGCCGACGCGTCCGCCGGGACGATCAAGTCCGGGGGCGCGACCCGCCGGGCCGCCAAGATGGTCGTGCTGGACGTCGACCACCCCGACGTCGCCGAGTTCATCCAGACCAAGGCGCGCGAGGAGGACAAGATCCGCGCGCTGCGCGACGCCGGGTTCGACATGGACCTCGGCGGCCGTGACATCGGCAGCGTCCAGTACCAGAACGCCAACAACTCCGTCCGCGTGTCGGACGAGTTCATGCACGCCGTCGAGTCCGGCGGCGAGTTCGGGCTGCGCGCCCGGATGAGCGGCGAGGTCGTCGAGACCGTCCGGGCCAAGGAGCTGTTCCGGCTGATGGCGCGGGCGGCGTGGGAGTGCGCCGACCCCGGCATCCAGTACGACGACACGATCAACGCCTGGCACACCAACCCCGAGTCGGGCCGCATCACCGCGTCCAACCCCTGCTCGGAGTACATGTCGCTGGACAACTCGTCCTGCAACCTCGCCAGCATCAACCTGCTGAAGTTCCTCACCGCCGCGGGGACCTTCGACATCGCCAGGTTCGTCAGCCTCACCGAGCTGATCATCACGGCGATGGACGTCTCCATCACCTTCGCCGACTTCCCCACCGAGAAGATCGCCGAGACGACCCGCGACTACCGGCAGCTCGGCATCGGCTACGCCAACCTCGGCGCCCTGCTGATGGCCACCGGCCACGCCTACGACTCCGAGGGCGGCCGCTCCCTCGCCGCCACGGTCACCTCGCTGATGACCGCCGTCGCCTACCGCCGCTCCGCCGAGATCGCCGGCGTCGTCGGCCCCTACGCGGGCTACGCCCGCAACGCCGAGGGCCACAAGCGGGTGATGCGCAAGCACGCCGCCGCCAACGACGACGTCCGCACCCTCGACGACATGGACAAGGCCGTCCACGCCGCCGCCACCAAGCAGTGGCAGGAGTGCCTCAAGATCGGTGAGAGGAACGGGTACCGCAACGCCCAGGCGTCCCTCCTCGCGCCGACCGGCACCATCGGCCTGATGATGGACTGCGACACCACCGGCATCGAGCCCGACCTCGCGCTGGTGAAGTTCAAGAAGCTCGTCGGCGGCGGCTCCATGCAGATCGTCAACAACACGGTGCCGAACGCCCTGCGGAAGCTCGGCTACCAGCAGGAGCAGATCGAGGCGATCGTCGAGTACATCGGCGAGCACGGCCACGTCGTGGACGCCCCGGGCCTGCGGACCGAGCACTACGAGGTGTTCGACTGCGCGATGGGCGAGCGGGCGATCAGCCCGATGGGGCACGTCCGGATGATGGCGGCCACCCAGCCGTTCCTGTCCGGCGCGATCTCCAAGACCGTGAACATGCCGGAGCAGGCCACCATCGAGGACATCGAGAAGGTCTACTTCGAGGGCTGGAAGCTCGGCCTCAAGGCCCTGGCGATCTACCGCGACAACTGCAAGGTCGGCCAGCCGCTGTCCGCCGCGGGCAAGAAGGAGGAGCCGAAGGCCGCCCCGGCGCCGGCCGAGGTCCGGCCCGTCCGCCGCCGCCTGCCCAAGCAGCGCCCCGCCACCGTCACCCGCTTCTCCGTCGCGGGCGCCGAGGGCTACATGACGGCCTCGTCCTACCCGGACGATGGTCTCGGCGAGGTCTTCCTGAAGCTCGGCAAGCAGGGTTCCACCCTCGCCGGGGTCATGGACGCCTTCTCCGTGGCCATCTCCATCAGCCTCCAGTACGGCGTTCCCCTGGAGACCTGGGTGGAGAAGTTCACCAACATGAGGTTCGAGCCCGCCGGCATGACCGACGACCCGGACATCCGCATGGCGACCTCGGTGATGGACTACATCTTCCGCCGGCTCGCCCTGGACCACCTCTCCTACGACGAGCGCGCGGGCCTCGGCATCTTCACCGCCGAGGAACGCGCCATGCAGGCCAACGGCGAGGACCCCGCCACCCTGCACGCCGAGGAGGAGGTCGACCGCGAGACCCTCGCCCAGTCCGCGGCGATCACCCGTCCTGCGGCCCCGCCGTCCCAGGAGGCGCACTCCTCGATGGAGGTCATCGAGAGCCGCCAGGGCCGCACCGCCGACGCGCCGCTCTGCCTGACCTGCGGCACGAAGATGCGCCCCGCGGGCAGCTGCTACGTCTGCGAGGGCTGCGGCTCCACCAGCGGCTGCAGCTGAACGCGCGCGGATTCGCCCGTGACGCGGCACCCGGCCTGATCGGCGTGAAGCCGTAAGAGCAGGTCGGCGAGGGGGAGACGGCCATGGCCGTCTCCCCCTCGCCCACGCCATCACTTGGGGCCGTCCGCGGTGGTGGATGAGGCGCGACGCCGGATGGCCGGTCTGAGCGTCGGTGCTTTGTGATCGTGCCGGGGGAGACGTCGCGGATCCATTGTATGCTTTGCATGCAATGGAGGTGGGATGCAGGTCGACGTGGTGTACCGCAGGCTTCGCGAGCTGATCGTCGCGGGTGCGCATCCGCCGGGCGCGCGGCTCACGGAGATGGCGCTGAGCGAGGAGCTGGAGGTGAGCCGCACCCCGGTCCGCGAGGCGCTGCGCAGGCTGGAGAGCGACGGGCTCGTCCACGGTGCGGGACGCGGCGTGGTGGTGAACGCGCTGACGCCGGAATCCCTCGCCCACGCCTACGCGGTGCGGGCCGCGCTGGAGGCGCTCGCCGCCGAGCTGGCCGCCGGCCGGCAGCGCGCGGGACGGATCGCCCCGGCGGCGCTCGCCGACCTGGAGCGCGACGCGCTGCGGCTCGAGGAGGTGACGGCCGCGGGCGACCTGGACCGGGCGATCGAGCTGAACCGGCGGTTCCACCGCGGCATCGCCGAGCTGGCCGGCAACCCCATCGCGCTGGAGACCCTCGACCGCCTCTGGGACCGGATCGTCATCTCCACCCGGGCCTCGCTGGTCCCTCCGGACCGGCCGGAGACGGTGGCGGCCGAGCATCGGGAGCTGCTCCGGGCGATACGCGACGGCGAAGGCGCGGTCGCCGCGCGGATCGCCGGTGACCACGCGCGCGGCACGAACGCGACGCTGACGTGATCGGGGAGGACGAAGTGACGAGGACCCATCACTACGAGGTGACCGTCACCTGGACGGGCGACAGAGGTGCGGGCACCGCCTCCTACCGCGCCTACGACCGGGAGCACGAGGTGGAGTCGGGGGACAAGCCCGTGATCGGCGGCAGCTCCGACCCCGCCTTCCGCGGCGACCCGGACCGCTGGAACCCGGAGGAGCTGCTGGTCGCGTCCTTGTCGCAGTGCCACATGCTCTGGTACCTCCACCTGTGCTCGGTCGAAGGGGTGGTGGTCACCGCGTACCGCGACACCCCGCACGGGACCATGATCGAGACCGAGGACGGCGGGGGACGGTTCGAGGAGGTCGTCCTGCGTCCCGAGGTCCTCTTGGCCGATCCGGGACAGGCGGGGCGGGCCGCGAAGCTGCACGACCGCGCCCATGAGCTGTGCTTCATCGCCAACTCGGTGACGTTCCCCGTGCGGCACGAGCCGGTGGACGCCGTCAGCTGACGATGCTCTCGATCTCGCGATGGTGAGATCCTGGCACGATGATGAGTTCTCGCCAGCTCGAATACTTCCGGGCCGTCGCGCGTGAGCTGCACTTCACGCGGGCCGCGGAGACGCTGCAGATCGCGCAGCCGGCGCTGTCCCAGCAGATCCGCAAGCTCGAACGGCAGCTCGGCATCGCCCTGTTCGAGCGGAACAACCACCGGGTGGCGCTCACTCCGGCGGGGAGCGCGCTCCTGGAGCACGCCGAGCGTGTTCTGGCCGACATCGAGGCGGTGGAGGAGGAGATGCGCGGCTGGGCCCAGGGAACGCGCGGACGGATCCGCCTCGGCGGCGCGCGCGGGCTGACCGCCAGGCTCGCCCGTCTGCTGGCGGAGTTCTCCCTGGAGTTCCCCTCGGTCACGGTGGAGCTTCGTGAGATGAACACCGAGGAGATGGTGGCCGGGTTGCGCGGTGGGCGTCTCGACGCCGCGACCCTGGTACGGCTCCCCACCCAGGAGGAGGGGCGGTGGCTGGAGTCCATGGCGCTGGGGGAGGAGCCGCTGGTCCTCATCACCTCCACGTCGGCGCCCCTGGCCGGTGAGTACCGCGTGCCGGTCGCCGCCCTCGACGGCGCCGACCTGGTCTGCTACTCGCCCGGGTCGGTGATCCGCGAGATCGTGCTCTCGGCGCTCGCGGACGCGGGCGCCACCGCCAGGATCCGCTTCGAGACGCGCGAGTACAGCACCGCGCGGGCCATGGCGAGCGTGGGCCTGGCGGCGGCCGTCCTTCCGCGGTCCGTGGCGGAGGAGCCGGGGCAGCCGGTGGCCGTCGTCCGGCTCGACCCGGAACCGTCCTGGGCGCCGTCGCTCGCCTGGCCCGCCGGTCGCCGGCCGGGACCGGCGCTGACCGCCTTCCTCGGCTTCGCCGCCCGGCACCCCGAGCTGGCCTGGGTCGGAGGTCATAAGCATTTCATCTGACCAAGACTTGTTTCAGGTCTTGGTCATCTGACGGTGCATGGGCCGTGCCAAGCGCGGGCGACACGAACACGAGGGGCTGACGGGCGCGGCGCGCCACAGGACCGGCTCGGCTAGGTGCTGAGAACGTCTCCACCGCTGTACGAGGCGGTCGCCGAGGCCCTCGGCCGGATCCCACCGGCCGAGGGCTGAGCGGGTCGGGCGTGCCCTACCGGACGCGGCCCCGCGGCTTGAGCGGGGTGGCCGGCATCGCGGGCGCGGGCAGCGGCGGCCCGTCGTACCCGTGGACGGTCCCGAAGCGGTCGCCGGACGTCCAGTCGGCGCGGGCCTGCGCGATCTCCGTGCCCGACCGCGCGACGAAGTTCCACCACATGACGAGCTTCTCCGCGAACGGCTCACCACCGAGCAGCACCAGGCCGGCGCGTCCCTCGGCCCGCAGCGGCACCTCGCGGCGGCCGCACCCGAGATAGAGCATCGAGCCCGGCTCCAGGCGCACGCCGTCCACCACCGTGATCCCCGACATCGTCAGCACCGCGTACTCGAAGTCGGGCTCGACGGGCAGCCGCACGTCGGCGCCGTCGTCGAGCGCCAGGTCGGCCCCCACGATCGGGGTGAACGCCGTGCCGGGCGAGATGGCCCCGTCCAGTTCCCCGAGGATGACGGTACCGCTGAACCCGGGCCCCTCCACGACCGGCAGGTCCGGGTGGTGCTCGAACGCGGGCTCGGTGTGCCGGTGCCCGTCCGGCAGGGCCACCCAGAGCTGCGCGCCGTGCAGGAGCGGCGCGTGGCCGCGCGGGGACTCCTCCGAGTGGGCGATGGCCCGCCCGGCCGTCATCAGCCCGAGCTCCTTCGGCCGGACGGTCTGTAGGCTCCCCAGGCTGTCGCGGTGCAGGACCTCGCCCGCGTGCAGCCAGCTGACGGTCTGCAGGCCGATGTGCGGATGCGGCGGCACCTGCATCCCCGGCCGGTCCGCGATGTCGTCGGGCCCGTAGTGGTCGACGAAGCACCAGGCCCCGACCATCCGCCGCCCCAGGCTGGGCAGCAGCCTGCGGACGACCGTGCTCTCGCCGAGCGGTACCCGCCGGGGCCGCAGCAGCTCGCGCACCGGCCGCGCCGACACGTCGTCCCGCCCGCCGCACAGCACCGGCTCCGGCCGGACATCGAGATCGCTCATGTGGTCCTCCTCGCCCCTTGACCCACCGGCAACAATGCCCCATCGCCGCGGTCGCACCCGCCTCGCCCCTCGCGGACGCCGAGCCGGGCACGTCCAGAGACCAGGCTCACGTGCGCTCGGGCGGAGCGTGCGGAATCGGTCGAGGGGCCGCCGGGTTGGCATGGAGGTGATGCACGGTGAGTACAAGGTGCCGGGCGGCAAGCTCGTCGTCGCGGACGTCGACGTGGTGGACGGCCTGCTGAGCGGGCCGCGGATCAGCGGTGACTTCTTCATGGAGCCGGACGAGGCGCTGGAGTCCATCAACGCTCTCCTGGACGGGCTGCCCGCCGCGCTCGACGCCGCCGAGTTCGGGGCGCGCGTCCAGGCGGGACTGCCGCGCGAGACCGTGATGCTCGGGATCACCGCGGAGGCCGTCGGGATCGCGGTGCGGCGGGCCGTCGCGCGGGCGTCGGACTGGCGCGACCACGACTGGCGGCTGATCCATGAGCCGCCGCAGGCCCCGGCGCTGCACATGGCGCTCGACCAGGTGCTCGCCGAGGAGGTCGGCGCGGGGCGGCGGCCGCCGACGCTGCGGGTATGGGAGTGGGCGTCGCCCGCCGTCGTCATCGGCAGCTTCCAGTCCCTGCGCAACGAGGTCGACGCGGAGGAGGCCGCGCGGTACGGGGCGGACGTGGTGCGCCGTATCAGCGGCGGCGGCGCGATGTTCGTCGAGCCGGGCAACACGATCACCTACTCCCTGTACTCGCCGGAGACGCTGGTGGCGGGCATGTCGTTCGCCGAGAGCTACGCGTTCCTCGACGACTGGGTGCTGGGCGCGCTCGGCGAGCTGGGGATCAGGGCCTGGTACCGGCCGCTGAACGACATCGCCTCCGACGAGGGCAAGATCGCGGGGGCGGCGCAGAAGCGGCTGGCGGCGGGCGCGGTCCTGCACCACGTCACGATGTCGTACGACATCGACGCCGGGAAGATGCTGCGGGTGCTGCGGATCGGCCGGGAGAAGCTGTCCGACAAGGGGATCGCCAGCGCGGCCAAGCGGGTCGATCCCCTGCGCCGCCAGACGGGCCTGGCCCGCGAGGAGATCATCGACCGCATGATCGGGCACTTCCGGGCCCGGTACGGGCTGGTGGGCGACCGGCTGGGCGAGGACGAGCTGCGGCTGGCCGAGAAGTACGTCGCCGACAAGTTCACCACCCCGGAGTGGATCGCCCGAGTGCCCTGAGGACGGCGGGAGCGGTCCGCGAGGAGATCGCCGCGTGCGGGCTTCATGGCCGGGCCGGGTTCTTCACGTCTTCCCGGGTGGCCGGGTGCGGCGTGGACGGGGCGGGTGCGGCGCGTTCGGGGCGGGAGATGAGCCGCCAGGCGGCCAGGGCCCCGGCGAGGTAGGCGGCGCCGATCAGGAGGAAGGCGACGCGGACGCCGATCGTCCAGTCGTGGATTCCGCCCAGGACGGCGCCGACGACCGCGATGCCGACCAGGGTGCCGATCTGGCGGTTGGCGTTGAGGACCGACCCCGCGACGTCGCCGTGGCGGGGGCCCGCGGAGTCGACCAGCGCCGCCGTCATCGCCGGCGAGGTGATCCCGCCCGCGATGCCGCTGGCGGCCAGGAGGACGGCGGTGGGCCAGTACGCGCCGCCGGGCGCCGCGAAGGCCAGCGCCGGAGCCGCCGCGGCGGCGGCCAGCAGCGCCGTGACCAGCAGCGGGCCGTTGGCGACGCGCGCGGACAGCCGGGTGAAGACGATGTTGCTCAGCGGGATGAAGAGCGTCAGCGGAAGGATCTGCAGGCCCGCCCGGAGCGGCCCGGCCCCGCCGGCCCTCTGGAAGTACAGGCCGACCAGGAAGAGCGTCCCGTAGAGGGCGCCGTTGAAGAGGAAGCCGATGGCGTTGGCCCCGGCGAAGCGGGGCTCGCGGAACAGTCCCCAGGGCATGACGGTCGTCCGGGCGCGGCGTTCCCGGAAGGGGAGGAGCGCCGCGACCGCCAGCGCGAGCGCGATCGAGACGAGGACGGGCCCGGAACCCCAGCCGCGGTGCGGGCCCTCGATCAGGGCGAAGCTCAGGGCGGCCAGGCCGAGCACCAGCGCGGCGTGCCCGGAGACGGCGAGCGGCGCCCGGCGGCCCGGGACGGCCGCGATGTACCGCCGGGTCAGGGCCATGCCCGCCAGGCCCAGCGGGAGATTGATCAGGAAGATGGAGCGCCAGCCGAACGCGTCCACCATGACGCCGCCGACCGTCGGGCCGAGCGCGATGGCCGAGGACACGACCGCCGACCACAGCCCGACGGCGCGGGTCCGGTCCCGGGAGTCGGGGAAGGCGTGGACGAGCAGTGCCAGCGAGCTGGGCATGAACAGGGCGGCCCCCACGCCCTGGGCGAGGCGGGCGGCGATCAGCGTCTCGATGGTGGGGGCGAGCGCACTGGCCAGCGAGGCGAGGAAGAACACCGCCATTCCCCACTGGTAGACGGTCCGCGCCCCGGCCCGCCCGGCGAGACCGCCGGCCAGCATCAGCAGCGCCGCGAACATCAGGACGTAGCCGTCGACCGCCCAGGTGAGCTGGCTGAGCGTGCCGTGCAGGCGCCGCTGGACGGTCGCGCCGGCGATCTGCATGACGGTGGCGTCGACGCTCGCCATCACGAAACCGGCGGCCAGCGCCGTGATCTTCATCCCGGGTGAACCGCGGTCCGCCGTGCCCGAACCCATGAGCTCTCCTCGCCGATAACCGGACGACTGCCGTCCGCTTGAGCCTCACGCTAGCCGAAGCGGACGCGTCGCGTCCACTTGATCCGGAAGGCAAGCGTCCGCTTATCGTTAGGATGGCCTCATGAGCACCGCACCGAGCGCCGTCGACCTGCTGCTGGAGGACGGGTCGGGCCGCCGGCCGCGCGCCGACGCCAGGCGCAACGTGGAACGCCTGGTCCGGGCGGCCCGCGAGGTGGCGGCCGAGGGCGGCGGCGAGATCACCGCCCACGAGATCGCCCGCCGGGCCGGGGTCGGCGTCGGCACGTTCTACCGGCGCGTGAGCACGCTGGAGCTGCTGCTCGAGGCGGTGCTCGCGGAGGTGCTCGGCGAGATCATCGTGCGAGCCGACGAGGGGCTGGCCCACCCCGATCCCTGGGAGGGCTTCAGCGCGTTCGCCTCGTCCTACATCCGGCTGCGCAACGAGCTGTGCGACCTCAACCACGCGCTCGGCGGCACGCTCGACCACGCCCGCGCCGAACTGCGCGACCGCATGAGCATGCTCGTCGGGCGCGCCCAGGACGCCGGGCTCATGCGCGCCGACATCACCTGGGAGGACGTGGCCTTCCTGCTCGTCTCGGTGTCCACGGGAGGTCACACGGTGGGGCTTCGGGCCGGTGAGCTGCAGTGGGACCGCAACCTCCGGGTGATCCTGGACGGCCTCCGCACCCCCGAGCCCGCCCCCCTGCCCGGCTCTCCGCCGACCGCCGCGGTCCTCACGGGCTGACGCGGGCCCCGCGGAACTACCGGACGGCTCCGTCCGTCCTCCCCTCGTGGCAGGTCGCGGGGCCGGCCGCCTGCCCGTAGGTTGGTGACGTCGGCCGATGATGAGGAGCGTTCATGTCGATGCAGAAGGGCGCCAACACGGCGGTGCCGGTTCCCTCGGTCCGGGTCGAACTGGGCTGGCAGGGCGGTCCGGGCGTGCCCGACGCGGACGCGTCCGCGCTCCTGCTCGCCGAGACGGGGCGTGTGCGGTCGGACGACGACTTCGTCTTCTACAACCAGCCCGCGCACGTTTCCGGGGCCGTCCGGCACGAGGGCAAGCGGCAGGGGCCGACCGTCCTGGACGTGCTGGCGGTCGACCTTGACCGCGTGGAACCCGGCATCGAGAAGATCGTGATCGCGGCGTCCTCCGACGGGGGGACGTTCGGCCAGTTCCAGGGCCTCTACGTGCGGGTGGTGGACGCGGCGGGCGGCGCGGAGGTCGCGCGGTTCGACAGCCAGGGCGCCGCCACCGAGACCGCGTTCGTGCTGGGCGAGCTGTACCGGCGCCAGGGAGCCTGGAAGTTCCGCGCGGTCGGTCAGGGGTACGACTCCGGGCTCGCCGGCCTGGCGACCGACTTCGGCATCTCCGTCGACGATCCGGGTCAGGAGACCGCGCCGCCGCCTCCGGCGCCGCCGCAGCCTCCGGCCGGTCAGTACGCGCCGCCCCCGCAGGAGCAGTACGTTCCGCCGCCTCCGGGAGGCCAGTACACCCCGCCCCCGCCCGGCCAGTACGCGCCGCCTCCGGCCCCCGGCCAGTACCCTCCGCCTCCGCCGCCCGGCCAGTACACGTCCCCGCCTCCTCCGCCGCCGCCCGGTCAGTACGCGCCCCCGCCCCCCGGCGGTCAGTTCGCTCCGCCGCCTCCGCCGGGTCAGTACGCGCCTCCGCCCGCACCGGGCCACGGCCAGGCGCCGCAGGCGCCGCAGCCGCAGCAGCCGCAGCAGCCGCAGCAGCCGCAGCAGCCGCAGCAGCCGCAGCAGCCGCAGGGCGGCAAGATCTCCCTCACGAAGAACGCGCCCTCGGTGTCGCTCACCAAGCACGGCGCGACCTCGGGCCACATGCGCGTCAACCTCAACTGGACGGCGCGGGAGGGGGTCGCCAAGGGGCGTCTCGGCAAGCGCCGCCGCGGCGTCGACCTGGACCTCGACCTGTGCTGCCTCTGGGAGCTGCAGGACGGCCGTAAGGGCATCATCCACGCGCTGGGCGACATGGGTGCCCTGGAGCGCGCCCCCTACATCAAGCTCGACAAGGACGACCGCACCGGCGCGGTGGAGGCCGGGGAGAACCTCAACATCAACCTGGACCACACGGCCGAGTTCAAGCGGATCCTGGTGTTCGCCGAGATCTACGACGGCGCCGACGACTTCCGCGGGCTGGACGCGATCGCCACGCTGTTCCCGGTGGGCTCGCCGCCGATCGAGATGCGCATGGACGACTGCGTGGACAACTCCCGGGACGCGGTGCTCGCGCTCATCGAGAACGTCGGCGGCGAGCTCGTCGTGCGGCGCGAGGGCCGTTACGTCCCGCCGCCGCCGGGACGCCCGCGCTGGGGGAAGATGACGGTCGACCAGGCGTACGGCTGGAACCTGGACTGGGTCGCCTCCCGCGGCAAGGACTGAGCGCGCCGGAGCGCGGGCCCTCCGCCGCCCCCGGCGTCCCGGGGGCGGCGGAACCTCGGCCGATCTCGCCGGTTGTCGGGGCGCGGTGCGGCGGGATAGGAACGGGTGCATGAGCACACAGCGGCAGTACCCGGTCGTCCCCGCGCCCCGTTTCGACGTGCCGGGCGACCAGGCGGTCCAGCGGGCGCAGGCGTTCGCCGACACGATGACGTCGCGCCGCACCGTGCGCGACTTCTCGCCGCGGCCCGTGCCGCGGGAGGTCATCGACCACGCGGTCCGCGCCGCGGCGACCGCGCCGAGCGGCGCGAACCTGCAGCCGTGGCGGTTCGTGGTCGTCACCGACCCGGAGCGCAAGCGGCGGCTGCGGGCGGCGGCGGAGCAGGAGGAGCGGGAGTTCTACGAGCGGCGCGCGTCGCAGGAGTGGCTGGAGGCGCTGGCGCCCCTGGGCACGGACTGGCGCAAGCCGTTTTTGGAGGACGCGCCGGCGGTCATCATCGTCTTCGAGGTGCACAAGGGACCGGAGACGCCGCGACCGTACTACGTAAAGGAATCGGTCGGCATCGCCGTCGGGTTCCTCCTGGCGGGGCTCCACCAGGCGGGTCTCGCGACCCTGACCCACACGCCCAGCCCCATGCGCTTCCTGAACGAGGTGTGCGAGCGGCCGCAGGAGGAGCGCGCGTACGTCGTGATCCCGGTCGGCTACCCGGCCGACGACGCGATGGTGCCCGACATCACCCGCAAGGCGGTGGACGAGGTCATCGTCCGGATGTGACGTCCCCGGCCGTCCGGCGACGAGGGCCGGGCGGCCGGTCAGGCGGCCTTGACGGTGTCCGCGAGCCTCTTGTCCCGGCTCACCCTGACCAGGGCGGCGGTCAGCCGGGCCAGGTCCTTGTCCGGCACCTTCGAGGCCAGTTCCTCCGGGTCGCTGGGCAGGCCGACCCGCTCGGCGCCCTTCTTCACCTGGGAGTCGACGTAGGGGCGCAGCCAGGGCCACATGGCCTGGACCTCACGGCAGAAGATGTCCACGCCGGTGGGGCCGATGCCGGGGAACTCCCTGAGCAGGCGGGCCGCCTTCCGCGGGTCGCGGCCCGCCTCGATGGCGAGCTTGCGCAGGTCGCCGTCGTACTTGTCCAGGACGGCGTGGGCGGTCTCGCCGAGGCGGGTCGCGGTGCTCTCGTCATAGCGGACGTAGTGGCCGCGTCCGAGCGCGTCCACGCGCTGCTGCCAGGTCAGCTTGGCCATGCCCCGCGCGGTGCCGCCGCCCGCGTCGAACAGCTCCCGCGCCGCGGCGAGGGCGATGCCGGAGGAGATGCGGGCGCTGAGCAGGTTGGCCACGACCAGCAACTTGAAAAGCGCGGCGGGCTGGTCCTTCAGAGGCACCCCCGCCTCCTCGGCGAACGTCTCACCGGACTCTTGCAGCAGCTTCCTCACGACAGCATCCATGATGTGCACCTCCGTTGAACGCGGCTCTACCCCTGAACGTGGAGATGACGCACGGGCACGGTGGAGTGCTAGAGGAGGCTGAGCTGGCCCTCACCGGCGAGGGGGTCGCGGTGCCGCTTCAGGTGCCGCCAGCGAGGCAGATCGTCCAGGTAGGACCAGGACAACCTGTGATGAGGGGTGGGGCCCGACTCCTCCAGCGCACGCTGGTGGACGGGTGATGGGTATCCGGCGCTGTCGGCGAAGCCGTATCCGGGGAATTCCGTGTCCAGGTCCGCCATCAGGCGGTCCCGGTGGACCTTGGCCAGTACCGAGGCGGCGGCGACCGTCACCGAGCGCTGGTCGGCCTTGACCTCGCAGCGCACCCGCCAGGGGCTGCGCAGGAAGTCGTGCTTGCCGTCCAGGAGCACGACGTCGGGCGCGAAGGGCAGGGCCTTGAGGGCGCGGACGGCGGCGCGCCGCAGGGCCTCGGTCATGCCGACCTCGTCGATCTCCTCCGGAGTGGACGCGCCGATGGCGTGCGCGTCGAGCCAGGCCGGCAGGAGCTCGGCGAAAGACTCCCGGTGCGCCTGGGTAAGGAGCTTGGAGTCGGTCAGCCCGATCGTTCTCTTACCGCGCCCTGGGAGGACGGGCGGCGGGCTCAAATCGGTCACGGCCGCGCACACGACGACGGGGCCTGCCCAAGCTCCGCGGCCCACCTCGTCCACTCCGGCGATCCTGACATCACGGCCGCCGGGGAGCGCGGTCCGCAACTCGTCCTCGATCTCGTAACCGGCGACGCGCGGTGCGCCCTCCTGGGGAGTGGTGGCCGGGTCTAGGCCGGGCAGTGCACCGCTCGCGTCGGACAAGAAGGCTCCTCTGGACGTGTTCCCCGCTCGGCGCCCCGTCAGGGCGCGGCGCCTCGATCGTAGGGGCTCGCCGCCCAGCACGCCCGGGATCAGAGCCAGCCGTTGTGGCGCGCCGTGCCGACGGCCTCGATGCGGTTGCGCGCGCCGGTCTTGCCGATCGCCGCAGACAGGTAGTTGCGGACGGTGCTCTCCGACAGGTGCAGGCGCCCGGCGATGTCGGCGACGGTCGCGCCGTCGGCCGCCGCGACCAGCACGTCGCGTTCGCGCTCGGTCAGCGGGTTCGGGCCCACCGACAGTGCGGCGGCAGCCAGCGCGGGGTCGACGACCCGCTCGCCCGCGAGGACGCGGCGCAACGCCGCGACCAGGTCCTCGATCGGGCCGTCCTTGACCAGGAAGCCGCCGGCGCCCGCCTCCATGGCGCGGCGCAGGTAGCCGGGGCGCCCGAAGGTCGTGACGATGAGCACCTTGCAGGCGGGCAGCTCGCGGCGCAGGTCGGCGGCCACGTCCAGGCCGCTTCGGCCGGGCATCTCGATGTCGAGGACGGCGATGTCGGGCCGGGTCCGCAGCGCCTCGGCGAGGACCCCGGCTCCGTCGGCGACCTGCGCGACGACCTCCAGGTCGTCCTCCAGGCCGAGCAGCAGGGCGAGCGCGCTCCGCATCATGCCCTGGTCCTCGGCGAGCAGAACTCTGATCACGTGCTTCCTCCCCGCCCCATTCTCCTCGATGATCACGGGGCCCTGAGGACGGGGACGATCACCGTGAGCAGGAAACCGCCGCCCGGTGCGGTCCCTGCCTCGACGGTTCCCGCGACGGCCCCCATCCGTTCGGTGAGCCCGCGCAGACCGTGGCCTCCGGACCCGGCGGAGAGGGCGTGCGAGCCGTTTCCGCCGGGGTCGTCCGGCAAGGGGGAGCCGGGCGCGAGACCCCCGCCGTCATCCCGGATCTCCAGCACGGCGCGGTCGCCGTCGTTCAGGACGGTGATCTCGCAGTGGCGGGCGCCGCTGTGCCGGATGACGTTCGTGACGCCTTCGCGCACGGCCCAGCCGAGCAGCGCCTCCGCTTCGGGGGGAAGCGCCGGTCCGGCGCGCCGGACCGCGGCCACCACGTCAGCGTCGGCCAGGGCCGTGCGCGCCGCGTCCAGCTCGTCCGACAGGCCGCGGCCGCGGTATCCGCTGACGGCTTCGCGCACCTCTCCCAGCGCCTGCCGTCCCACCGCCTCGATGTCGGCGGCCTGCGCGGCGGCCAGCGCCGGGTCGCGTTCGGTGAGGCGCCGGACGGCCTGGGCCTTCACGACCATGAGCGACAGGGTGTGGCCCAGCAGGTCGTGCAGGTCGCGGGAGAAGCGCAGCCGTTCCCGCGCGACGGCGGCCTCGGCCAGCTCCTCCCGGGCGGCGCGCAACAGGCCGATGACGGCGACCAGCCGGAGGATGACCGCGGTCACCATTCCGGCGGTGACCGTCCCGTACCAGGCGGGCAGGACGCCGGCGCCGTTCCCGCCGCCCCAGATGACCAGGGCGCACAGGAGGGAGACCCCTCCGATTCCCACCAGTATCGGCAGGTCCGGTCCCTTGCCGTTCCGGGGAGCGTGCCCGGCCACGACGCCGGTGGCGATGCCGAGCAGCGGGAACAGCGCGTACCAGGGGCTGCCGAAACCGAGACAGGCGGCGGAGGCCGCGCCCGCTCCGACGATGAGGAGCCCTGCCGGCACGCGCAGCGGCACGCTCCCGTCGAAGGCGGTCCGGATGACGGCGACGTACACGACGGCGAACGCGAGGACCGCGATGACCCCGAGCCAAAGCGGCCGGGTGCCCCCGTGGACCAGGTCCAAGATCGGCCATATGAGGAGGACGAGCCAGAAGAGGAACGGACGCTCGCCCGGTCCCTGCCCGTCCATCCGCTCAAGGTCCAGGTCGGGGACCCGTTTACTCGCGGGTCCCTTGAGGACGTTCACCTGCCGCTCTCCTCGCTCACGGGGACACGGTATGCGGATGCCTCGTTCACGCCGAACGGGCCGAGCGGTGGTGGCCGTGCACTTCCCGGACGGCCACTTCCGGCTGCCTGCACATGCCCTCCGGTGTAACGGAGTCCAGTAGGAGACCGAGCGGCATCGCTAGGAGTGTGGGCTCGTCCGCGCCGTTCGGTGCGGCCGAGGCGGGCCGGGCGAGGCGCGGATCGATTCCGTCCACGGCCTGCACGGTTCCGTGGCGTTCGGCCACTCCGCCGAGCATGGCCGCACCGCGCGTTCGTCTCGTCTCCGTTCGCATGGCACCGACGTTATGGATTCGGCTGGTCCCTCTTGCAGAGCCGGAAACCCCGCCTCGGACAGTACAAATGTCCTGGTCCGTGTGGTCCGCAGTGCGGTGGATCTTCCCAGACGGGATCAGCAGGACCGAACGAACCGCGTGTGAGGAGTCCCGTTCCGGCGGGTCCTGCGCTTTACTCGGATTTGATGTCTTCGTTCGACAGGTCCCGCTCCCGCCCGGCGAAGGGCGCCGCGGCACGGGATCTCTTCGAGCGCCTGCGCTGGCGCTACTTCCAGATCCCGCCCGGGCTGCGTTTCCTCGGCGGGCTGCTGCTGGTCGCCCTCGGAGGGGCGGCCACCGTCGTGGTGAACGGTCCCGTCCTCGGCGCGGTGGCGTTCACGGCGATCCTGCTCATCGTCGTCCACCTGACCCTGCGCTCTCCCACGGGCATGGCGGTCATCGCCGTGGTCATGGCGTGGCTGGTGCTGTCGATACCTCTGGGCAGGCTCTACCCGGACGACGGATACCCGTCGTACGTGAGCCCCGCGCTGCTGCTGGCGATGCTCGCCCTGCCGGTGGCCTTCGTCGCCTTCCGCCTGCGCGGGTACGCGCCCTGGCGCACGGCGGTGCTGGCGCTGGGCGGGGCCGGCGTGGTGACGGCCGCCGCCGCGAACCCGCTCCCCGAGGCGAGCGTGGCCCCCGGCTGGGCCACGGCTCTGGCCGTCCTGGCGTACCGCTGGGACCAGGCGAGGCGGTCGGTGCCCGCCGAGGCGTACGACACCGGCTGGGTCCAGGAGCAGGCCGGTCCGAAGGGCGAGGTCTCACTCCGCAAGAACCTGAACGACAGGCGCGACCGCCCCGACCGCCGGGGCGGCGGAGGCTCCGGCGGGGGCGCGCCCGGAGGGTCCGCGGGACAGGACGGGGACGCGGCCGGAGTGCCCGCCGCGACCCAGGCCGCCTACGACCAGCGCGCCGCGGCGCAGGCCGCCGACGCGCCGCAGATCCCCGAGCCCGCGCCGTCCCGGGACGCCCGCGCCGACGACGCGCCCGGCATCTCCGTGGCCGAGGCGCTCGCCGAGCTGGAGGCGATGATCGGCCTGGAGCCGGTCAAGCGGCAGGTCCGGTCCATCGCCGCGTCCATCGAGGCGGCGCATCTGCGCGCCGCGGCCGGGGTCCCGACCGAGAAGCCGATGCGGCACTTCGTCTTCGTGGGGCCGTCCGGTACCGGCAAGACCACCGTCGCCCGCGTCCTGGCCAAGATCTTCTACGCGTTCGGGCTGCTCCCGGAGCCGGCCGTCGTCGAGGCCCAGCGCGCCGACCTGGTGGGGGAGTTCCTGGGCGCCACCGCCATCAAGACCAACCGGCTCATCGACTCCGCGCTGGGCGGGCTGCTGTTCATCGACGAGGCGTACGGCCTGGTCAACTCCGCCGAGGGGCAGCCCGACCGGTTCGGTGACGAGGCGGTGCAGACGCTCCTCAAGCGCGCCGAGGACGACCGCGACAACCTGGTCATCATCCTCGCCGGGTACGACGCGCAAATGGAGGAGCTGCTCGACTCCAACCCCGGGCTGGCCTCGCGGTTCGGCACCCGCGTGCACTTCCCGTCCTACCGGCCCGCCGAGCTTCTGCAGATCGCCGACTACCACACGGGGCTGCGCGAGGACCGGCTCGACGAGGAGGCGCGGCGCAGGCTCGCGGACTGCTTCGAGGACATCGAGCGGCGCGGCATCATCGACGAGCTGGGCAACGGGCGGTTCGTCCGGACGCTGACCGAGGCCGCGGCGCGCGCGCGGGACGTCCGCGTGGTGGAGGCCGTCTCCTCGCCCGGTGATCCGGCGCGTCCCACCGCCGACGACTTGGTGACCCTGCGGGCGGAGGACATCGATACCGCCTTCGCGGAGGTCACCGAGCGCTACCGCGGCTACGCCGAGACCCCGACGCTGGACGAGGCCCTCGGCTCGCTGGACGCGATGATCGGGCTGGAGCCGGTGAAACGGCAGATCCGCGAGATCGCCGCCCAGCTGCAGGTCGCCCGCATGCGCCGCGAGCAGGGGCTCGTCACCCGGCCGCCCACGCGGCACTTCGTCTTCACCGGCCCGCCCGGGACGGGCAAGACCACCGTCGCGCGGGTGCTCGGCCGGATCTTCGCCGCGTTCGGCCTGCTCACCCGCCCCGAGGTGGTCGAGGCCCAGCGCGCCGACCTGGTCGGGGAGCATCTCGGCGCGACGGCGCTGAAGACCAACAAGGTGATCGACTCCGCGCTCGGCGGCGTCCTGTTCGTGGACGAGGCGTACGCGCTGAACAACCCGGGCTACTCGGGCGGCGACGCGTTCGGCGCGGAGGCCGTGCAGACGCTCCTCAAGCGCGCCGAGGACGACCGCGACCGCCTCGTCGTCGTGCTCGCCGGGTACGAGGCGGACATGGACCGGTTCCTGGCGTCCAACCCGGGGCTCTCCTCGCGCTTCGACCTGCGCGTGGACTTCCCGTCGTACGGCCCGGACGAGCTCCTGCGCATAGCGCAGGTCATCGCCGAGCAGGGCGGTGACCGGTGGGAGGAGAGCGCACTGGACGATCTGGCCCTGGTGTTCCAGCGCGCCTGCGGGACGGGCCGGATCGACGAACTCGGCAACGGGCGCTTCGCCCGCTCCCTCTACGAGAAGGCGTGCGCCTGCCGTGCCCTGCGCGCCGCCGGGCTGGGGTCCGCGGCCACGGCGGACGACCTGACGCTGCTCACCACGGCCGATGTCCGGGACGCCTTCGCGGAGCTCACCCACCGCCTCGCCTGATGTAATCGCCGCATGACCTCGGTGACATGGCCTCAGGTTCTCGCCTGGCGGATGCGGCGGCAGTTCGTCGAGCGGCCCGGGAACGCGACGGCCGTGCAGGTCGCGCGGCGACTCGCCGGCGTGCAGGCGCAGGTCGCCTCCGCGGCCGAGTTCGCCGTCGCCGTGCGGCAGGAGGCTTCCGAGGCCGGTGCGGTTTCCCGGGCTCTGCTGGAGGAACGCGCGCTCGTCAAGACGTGGGCCATGCGCGGAACCCTCCATCTGCTCCCCGCGGACGAGGCCGCCGCCTATCTCGTCCTGTGCTCGGCGATCCGCAACTGGGAGAAGGGCAGCTGGCAGAGGACGTTCGGGGCCACTCCCGCCGACCTGGAGGCGATCGCCGCGTCGGCCAGGGACGCCCTGGCGGACGGCCGGACGCTGACACGCGAGGAGCTGACCGCCGCCGTGGTGGAGGAGACGGGATCACGGCACCTCGCCGAGGTCCTCGGCTCCGGTTGGGGAACCCTCCTCAAACCGCTCGCCTGGTGGGGCGTGCTCTGCCATGGCCCATCGCGGGGCAACCTCGTCACCTTCGCCGCCCCGGAGCGATGGCTGCCCGGTTGGACGGGCCTCCCTCCGGTGGAGGAGGCCGCACGGACGGTTGTGCACGCCTACCTCGGCGCGCATGGTCCCGCCACGCCTGACATGTTCGACACCTGGCTGATGCGCAAGGGGAACCGGAAGAAGGACCTCAAGGAGTGGTTCGCCGCAGCAGAGGACGGCTTGACCACCATCGAGGTGGAAGGCGTCCACATGCACGTCTTGGACGAGCACAAGGACGAGCTGCTCGACACCGAGCCCAGCACGTCTGTGCGGTTGCTGGGAGGGTTCGACCAGTACGTCCTCGGGGCGGGTACCAGCGCGGCCTATCTGGTCTCGCCCGAGCATCGCGGCAAGGTGAGCCGTACCGGCGGCTGGATCTCCCCGGTCGTCCTGTACGAAGGCCGTGTCGCGGGCGTGTGGGAGCCCACCGGTGAGGACGTGACCGTGACCGCGTTCGAGGACGTCCCCACCGGTCCGCTCAAGGCCGCGATCGCACGCGTGCAGCCGCTGCTGGCCTGACCGGACACAGAACCCCAAGAGGCCATGCCGACCATAGAGCCGACCGCACCCGATCCGATCACCACTGGCCCGAGCACGACTGGCCGGACCGACCGGACCGGGCCCATGTTCGCGCCGCGACCGCCGCGCGCGCTCGCGGCGGCCTGCTTTCTCAGCAACCTCGACCGTTTCGCGGTCGGGCCGCTTCTGGTGGCGATCGCGGCGACCACGCACACCCGGCTCGGTGCCGCGACGATGGTGGCCAGTGGTCACGCGGTCGCCTACGGTCTCGGCCAGCCGGTCTGGGGCGTGCTGTCGGACCGTCTCGGACGCGTGCGCGTCATGACGGTCGCGCTTCTGGCGGCCGGCGCGGCGGGCCTGGCGTCGGCGTTCGCGCCCACCCTGGCCGCGATCGTCGTGTTGCGCACGCTCACCGGTGCGTTCGCCGGTGCCATCGTGCCGACGTCCCTGACCTACCTGGGCGACACCGTGCCGGTGGAGCGGAGGCAGCGCGCGCTCTCGGACCTGATGGCCGCAATGGGGCTGGCGACCGCGCTCGCGACCCTCTTCGGGGGCGTCGTCGCGCATCTGGTCGGGTGGCGGGTGGTGTTCGCCGTCCCCGCGACGTGCGCGCTGCTGGTCGCGCTCGTGCTGCACAGGCTTCCCGAACCTCCCCGTGAGGTCGTCCCCATCCGCCCTTGGGAGGTGCTGCGGGAGCGCTGGGCGCTCGTGGTCATGGCGCTGGGATTCCTTGAAGGGGGACTGTTGCTCGGCGGGATGACGTTCGTCGCCCCGGCCCTTCAGGACGAGGGCGCCGGTGAGGCCCTCGCGGGTGCCGTCGCCGCGTCCTATGGCATCGGGGTGATGGCCCTGACGCAGGTGGTGAAGCCCGCGTCCACACGCCTGCCCGCGTGGACCCTCGCGGCCATCGGCGGCGCGCTCATGACCACCGGCCTTTCACTGGTCGCCCTGGACCGGCGTGCCGTCACGGTCGCGATCGCCGGGGTCCTCCTCGGCGGCGGCTGGGCCTTCCTCCACTCGACCCTGCAGACGTGGGCGACGACCGTGGCACCGCGCGCCCGGGGGACGGGCGTCGCCCTGTTCGTGACCGCGCTGTTCGTCGGCAGCGCCGCCGGGTCCACCGCCGGGGCGCCACTGGCGCAGGACGGGCGGTTCGGTGCCCTGTTCGCCGTCGCCGCGGCGCTGGCCGTCCCGCTGACCGTCGCGGCCGCGCTCGCCCGCCGCCGCTACCGTCCGCCGGGCTGACCCCCGCGAGCGCGATCGATATGGGCGCGATCAGTTGAGGCGGAAACGGACCGTCTGCCCCGGCCGTAGCTGGGCGGCGCGGGGGACCTCGGCCGAGGCGAGGACCCCGATGACGGGGTAGCCGCCCGTCGTCGGGTGATCGGCCAGGAAGACGATGGGCAGCCCGCTGGGCGGGACCTGCACCGCGCCCGTCACCATCCCCTCGCTGCTCAGTTCGCCCTCCCGGGTACGGGCCAGGGGCGCGCCGTCCAAGCGGATGCCCACCCGGTTGGTCTCCGGCGTCACCGTGTAGGGGGTGGAGGTGAGGGCGGTGATGGCGTCCGGCCCGAACCAGTCGTCGCGCGGTCCGGGCAGGATCCGCAGGACGGGCGAGGCGGGTAGGGGCGGTGCCGGGGCGAGGTCCACGGTGATGTCGTCCAGCCCCTCGGTCCCCCCGACGGGCAGCCGGTCACCGGACGTGAGGGCGGCGGGGCCGAGGCCGGACAGCACATCGGTGGAGCGGCTTCCGAGCACCCGGCCCACCATGAGCCCGCCCCGCACGGCGAGATAGCTGCGCAGGCCGGACGGCGGCGTGCCGAGCTCGACCGCGGCGCCGGCGGGGACGTGGCAGGGGGCGTGCGCGCCGGATCCGCGCCCGTCGACGCGCAGGAACGCCGGTGCTCCGGTGACGGCGATCCACGCGGGCGAGTCGAAACGGAGCGTTGCGCCGCCGAGCGTGAACTCCACGCAGGCCGCGCCCTCCGGATTGCCGACGAGCCGGTTGGCCAGCCGCAGAGCGCGCTCGTCGGCCGCCCCTGAGCGCGGGACGCCGAGGTGGGCGTGGCCCGGCCTGCCGAGATCCTGCACGGTCGCCAGCGGGCCCGGACGGATGACCTCGATCACGGGGCGGCCTCCGGCACGAACCGGACGCGCGTCCCCGGCCGGAGGAGGGACGGGGGATCCCGCGTGACGTCCCACAGCACCCGCTCGCTGCGGCCGAGCAGCCGCCACCCGCCCGGCGACGGCGACGGGTAGACGGCCGCGTAGGGACCCGCGATGGCCACCGAGCCCGCCGGGACCGCCGTGCGCGGCGACGCGCGGCGCGGTACCCGCAGGGCGGGGTCGAGCCCCGTCAGGTAGCCGAAACCGGGGGAGAAGCCCAGGTAGGCGACCGTGTAGGAGGCGGAGCAGTGGCGGCGTACGACCTCCTCGCGCCCCAGGCCGGTGAGCGCCGCCACCTCGCCGAGGTCCTCGCCGTCGTACACGACGGGAATCTCCACCGGTTCCGCGTCCGGCCCGGTGCCCGGAGGCGGCGGCAGATCCGGAAGGCGGGCGGCGAGCCGGTCGAGGTCGGCGGACGGCTCGGTCACCACGAGCACGGTCCGCTCGCCCGGGACGACGTCCACGACCCCCGGCAGCCGGGCCGCCCGGATCGCCGCGTCCAGGCGGTGGGCGTCCGTGAGGCCGCCGGTCTCCACGAGCAGCGCCGCGTCACCGGCCCGCAGGATCCTCACGCGAACGGCTCCAGCCCCACACCCGCGCCTGACAGCGCGGAGCGGACGGCCCGTGCCAGCGCCACGGCCCCCGGGGTGTCACCGTGCACGCACATGGAGCGGGCCTGGAGCGGCACCTCCGTGCCGTCCACCGCGACGACCGTGCCTTCCACGGCCATCCGCACCGCCCGTTCCACGACGACCTC
Source organism: Actinomadura roseirufa (assembly GCF_900659635.1). GTDB lineage: Bacteria > Actinomycetota > Actinomycetes > Streptosporangiales > Streptosporangiaceae > Spirillospora > Spirillospora roseirufa. The sequence continues at coordinate 36,791 of NZ_CAACVB010000047.1, forward strand.
GCTGTCGTGGACGACGGCTCCGGGTTCACGGCGCGACACCAGCGCGCCCGAGGCCGTGTACGCCCTGTCGGCGAAGCATTCGGCGACCACGGTCAACCCGGCGGCGGCGTCGTGGACGGCTGAGCCCGGCAGGGTGAGCAGCGGCAGAGACGGATCGTAGGCGCGCACCGCGTCCCCCACGGCCCGAGCTTGAACAGGGTCACGAGCGACCCTGTTGTAGAGCGCACCATGCGGTTTCACGTAGGCGACACGTCCGCCTTCGGCGCGCGCGATGCCGTCCAGGGCCGCGAGCTGGTAGAGGATCTCGGCCTCCAGTTCGGGGGCGGCGACGTCCATCTCCCGGCGGCCGAAACCGGCGAGGTCGCGGTAGGACACCTGAGCGCCGATCGTCACCCCGCGCTCGACCGCCGCGGCGCACACCCGCCGCATGATCAGCGGATCGCCCGCGTGGAAGCCGCACGCCACGTTCGCGCTCGTGATCACCTCGAGCAGCGCGAGGTCGTCGCCCAGCTCCCATATGCCGAACCCCTCGCCCAGGTCGGCGTTGATGTCGATGACCGCCATTCCCAAGAACTATCACCGCTCGCCGCGCGCGCTCTGCGCGGGGCAGGAGCGTCTCAGACGGCTTTCTCCCTGAGGGCGTCGACCTCGCCGCGCGGAGCCCAGGCCTGATACACACCCCGGTCGAACGGCTTGAGCCCGAGGCGCTCGGCCACCGGCGCCCTGCCCCCGGTGTACTCCACCCAAAGCCAGTCCTCATGCTCGCCGAGCACCAGGAACGGCTCGCCCTGCCAGGTGCAGTACGTGCTCACGTACACCAGCCGGTCGACCTGTGACCGCGGCACCACCTGGACGTACCGGTCGTGCGCGACCCGGTGGAACCCGTCGGCCTCCTGCGCCAGGTACAGCCGGACGCGCTCGCCGTCCGGGCTGGCCTCGTACTCCGTGCCCCGCCACCCGGCGTAGAAGCCGTGCCTGATGCTCATTCCCGCCCTCCCGGCAGCCGCACGAGCCACCTGCGCAGATCGGCGTCGTACTCGGCCACGAGCGACGCCCCGCCGTCCCCGGCGAGCCGGCGCAGCTCCGCCCCGTGCGGCAGCCGCTGGCTCTCGATCCTGAACTCCGGAACCGGGACGCCCTCGCCCGGCGCCTCCTCCACCTCGGAGGGCGGCGCCGTCTCGGCCATCTCGTCCTCCCGACGCCGGAACAGCGGCGGCTTCACGGCGGGCCAGCGGACCACGAAGACCTGCTCGTCCGCCTCGGTGAACGGCGAACCCTCGGACACCAGCCCGAGCGCCCTGAGCAGGGCTGCGGGCGTGGTCAGGTTCCGCACGTCCTCCAGCCGGTGGACGAATCCGGCGACGAGCCCGTAACCGCCCTTGAGGTAGTCGTCGACGTGACCGGCCTGGATCACCTTCTGCATGATCACATCCTGGGGCGGGCCGGCCCCGGCGGCCGGGCCCGGCGCTTCGGCCGCCCGCGCGAGCGGCTGAGGCGCCGCAGGACGGCCTTCCGGGCGTCCGGGGTCCCCGTGGGAGTCGCCCGTCCCGCCGGGCCGCTGAGCGGGCGGCGACGGCCGCGCGTGCCGGGGTGATCGGCCGGGCCCGCCCTGCGGCGGGCCCGGGGCGGCGTAACGGCCGCCGAGGGAGGGAGCCTCGACCGGGGGTGAAGTACCGGGTGGCGAAGGGCGGGCGGGCGCGCGCGGCGGGGCGAGGCGCCGGGGCCGCGAACCGGCGACGCGCACGTCAGCCGGGTCGGGCGCGCCAGAAGGGACGGACGGGGCGGCGGGCGCCGGCCGCGTCCCGCCCATCGGCGCGGCGGACGGGGCGTCCGGCTCCGGGATCGCCGGAGGGATGCCGAGGCCGGGCAGTTTGAGGAGCGTCGCACCACCCCCGGAACGGCCCGCCCGGTACACGAGCTCCAGCGGAGAGCCGGCACCGTAGACGTCGCGGAGCGTGCCGACCATCAGCCCCGCGAGCAGGGCGCAGGACTCCAGACGCTGCGCGGGGGCGCGCCGGCCGCGTTCGCGGTGGGTGTAACGCTGCCACCAGTTGTGCCGCTCGTCCTCTGGCGGTTCCCAGCCCAGAACCCTGAGCCGCCGCTCCTGAGCCGGTGCCAGGGGACGGGGCAGGCACGCGCTACCCGCCGCCTCCGCGTGGAGGACCCCGGCGGAGCGCATGGCCTGGACATAGGGCCCATCCGCCGCTTGGACGACGAGGGAGGACTTGACGGGCAGCCGCGAGAGTTCCAGGGTGAGCCGCTTGCCGAAGTCGATCCAGTCCAAACCGGGTTCACTCTCACAGCCGGGGGCGGCGGGCTTGCCGTACTCGACGGTAGCCGAACGCTCCGTCACTCGCCCCGGGAAGCCGGGCCGGTGTCCGTCCCGATCGGAGTCCAGACGCCGCTGACGGCGTCGTACACGGCCAGGGGCGTCTCCTCACCGTCGCCGGTCGACTGATAGAGCCGGGTGCCGTGCGGAGGCTGGAGAGGAATGGCGCCGGTGTGTTCGCGGGCGGTCGTGTCTCCGGTGGGGGCGCCGAGCGGAGCCGCCGCGACCTCCGGTTCTCGCACGGGCACGAGCGGATGAGCCTGTGCCGGAGACGGATCCTGTTCCGGCGGAGCGGTCCCGCCCGACGGTCCCGCGTGCTCGGGGGCCCGGGGCGGCCGAGTCCGTTCCGAGGACGGAGGCTGGGCGGGCGGTGCCTGCTCGGGGGGCTCCGCGATGGGCAGGGGCTCTGCCGCGGGCAGTGGCTGTGGTGAGGGGCTCGCCTGGGCAGGAGGCGGGACCTGCACGGGAGGCGCCTGTGCCGGCGGCCCAGGCTGCTCTGCGGGCGGCTCCTGCGCGGGTCGGCCGTGCGCCGGAGGCCGAGCCTGCGAAGGAGGGTGGGCCTGTGACGGAGGCTGAGCCGCTCCCGGAGGCTCGGCCTGAGACGGAGGCAGAGGCTGTTCCTGGGGCGGAGCATGTTCGGCCGGCTGGGGCTGAACGGGCTCGGGCGGGATGGGAACACCGCGCCCGGGCGTCACACCTCCGGACTCCAGGGCGGCCTGGAGGTCGGCCACGGTGTAGGAGTCGATGGCCGTGTGAGCGTCGTCGCTGTAGGGCGCGCCGTTGCTGGCGGCCCGGGAGCCGTTCGCCGAGGGGAGAGAACCTCCGGCGACGGGATTGGGGCCGGATAGCGCGTTGGGATCGACCGCGCCGTAGGGATTGGACACGTCCGGCTCCGGGGCGGGAGTGGCGCGCTGGGAGCCGCCCAGGCGGGCGATGGCCGAGGCGTCCAGATGCACCTCGCTCGGCAGGCCGGGGTTGATGGCGAGCTGCCATTCGGGGTCGGGCCACCCCGCGGCGAGCGATGCAAACGAGGTGCGCCGGTAGAGGCCGGGGTGCTGGTCCCCGGCGCGGGCGAGCGTGCCCGGGGAGGTGAACACGGTGACGTAGATGCCGGAGCCGATGGTGATGGTCGGCAGCTCCGCGCGGTCAGGGTCCTCTACTGCGGGGCCCGTCGCGGGCAGGACGAGATCGGCGCTCTCCAGCAGGCTGAAGTACGTGGTGTGGTCGCCGCGCTCCTTCGCCTCGGCGAGGCGGGGCTCCAGCAGGTCGGCCTGCGTGGCGGGCGGGCCGCCCGCCGGCATCGAAGGCGGCCCGGACGGTGGTACGGACGGCGGCCCGGTGGGGGGCGCGGTGGGGGGCACGGAAGGCGGGACGGACGGGGGCGGCGTCCCGACCGGCGGCGGGCCGGTGACCGGCGCGCCGGGCACGGCGGGCCCCGGAACGGAGATCGGAAGAGCACAC
>NZ_CAACVB010000048.1 GCF_900659635.1 Actinomadura roseirufa
GACCAGGGCCTTACGCCCCTGCGGCTTGCGGTTCAGACGAATCTCGAAGGCCATCGCACTCCCTGGTCAGGGATGTTGCGACGACTCCTCGAATCCGCCTGGGCGGCTTGGGGGGCTAATGTCCAGGCTGCACGCCTACGGGCTGGAGACCACTTTGCGGCGGTGCGGGTTGACCGTGGTCAATGCGAGGGTGGCGGGGTGTTGTGCGGAGGTGCCGCATCCGGCGGACACGGTCACGTGCAAGGCGCGTGAGGACGACGGCGGGCGGGCGTGGTTCTTCACGTCCTGGGGCGAGCCGATCGCCGAGGCCGACCGCATCGTGGACGCGGCGCTGATCGTGGCCACCACTCTCGGCACGCCGACCGAACATGGGTGCGCCGGTGAGTGAATCCGAGCGTGGACGCTGGGGGACGGGTGACGCGGCAGAGCCCCCCGCGTCCACTTCACCCGGCGAGCGATTGACCGAACTCGCGCTACTGGTGAGCCGGCGATTCTCCAATGTTGCGCCGATCCTGCCGCACGGGACCGAGATTCTGCATCTCATCCGCTCCGGAAAAGGACCCCACTACGTCGTCTGGGCCCGCCACCGCTGCGCCTACCTCTGGTACTGCGGACCCGACCACGGCGCACAGATCGGCACGACCGCCAACCAGGCCGCCGAGACCATCGGCCGGACGCTCGGCCTGCCGCCCGCCTGACACACCACACGAACCGCCCAGACCGACGCGGTGGTGCGGGTCGACGCCGCCCCCGAAGTCCCCGCACCGCCGCGCCCTTCGTGCAAACGAACCTCGCCAGCTCTGTGGGCATCTGGCTGCAGGCAGGCGGCGCTTTCGGAGCCATGTCGGGCGTCGCCTGTGCGTGGTCGCGTGGGTTCCGGGCGTACGAGACGGGATGCACCCCCAGAGCGGAGTTCGTTCACCCCACAATGAACTCACCATCGCACGCAGCCAGTTGCCCCTGGTTCCGGAGACGTAGCGATTGTCGCCGCGTACGGTGTGGGGAGGGCACTGGGGACGACGACAGAAGGTCGCCATGGCTGGACCCGTGGACGATGGGGCCCGCTCCATCGGAGAGAACGTCCGTGCGGCACGGCGCGCGACCGGCAAGAGCCTTGAGGCCGTCGCCGGCTTGATCGGCCGGTCCAAAGCGTGGCTTTCGAAGGTCGAGAACGGCAAGACCCGGTTGGAGCGTCGCTCCGACATCGCGGCGCTCGCCTCCGCGCTGGAGGTGTCGGCGGACTATTTGATGGGCGGCCCGACTCCGGAGGTGCGGCCCGAGCGTCGCCACTACAACCTGATGGGCTTGCAGAGAGTCCTGCTCGACTCCTCCCCCGGCGACCCTCCGGACATCCCGGCACGCCCCATCGATGTATTGCGCGCCGAGGTCGCGGCTGCCGATGCCGCCTTGCTCGTGGCGGACTACGCGACTGTGGCCCGGGTCCTGCCGGATGCGATCGGTGAGTTGTTCGTGCACTCTGCGACAGCGGAGGGGCCGGTACGAGACCTCGCGCTCCAGCTGGTCGTCCAGGCGTGCGGGTCCGATGCGACGTGCACGCTCCGGCATTTGGGGGAGGTCCACTTGGCGTGGATCGCCGGAGAACGCGGGCAGCAGGCGGCCGACATGCTCGATGACCCGATCTGGAAGGGTGCGGCGGCGTTCGGACGGGCACACGCGCGGAGTTCGACGAACCGGCCTCGGGCGCTCATGCTGACGCCTGACATCGCCGATGGGCTCGAGCCGTTCATCGGCGATGATCGCTTCGGTCATCAGGTCTACGGCATGTTGCGGCTGAGCAGTGCACTCGCCTGCCAGATCAACGGCGATGACCGGGCGGCCGCCGACCATGCGGCGGACGCGGCGCGCTCAGCCGAGCGTCTGGGCGAAGACCCCGGGGCCTTCGAGCTGTTCGGACCTGCGAACACCGGCGTGTGGCGGGCCTCTCTCGCCGTTGAAGCCGGAGAACCCGCCGCCGCGCTCGCCCATGCCGATGGGGTGGAGCCTCGGGCCTTGCCCTCGAGGAACCGGCGGGCCGCCCTCCTGTTGGAGCGTGCTCGCGCCCGCGCGATGCTCGGGCATCACTCGGACGCCGTCACCCGTGAACTACTGCAAGCCGAACGGCTTTCGCCCCAGCAGGTGCACCATCACCCGCTTGTACGGGAGCTGGTGCGGGACATGCTTCGGCGCACGGGCGGTCGGACGTTGCGTGGCTTGGCGTGGCGCATGAGCTTGCTCTGACAGGGGTTTCAGCCCTGAAACAACTCTCCGCACTTCCGCTTTTACGTTCTGTGGCGTCAGACGCAGAGCGACCCGGGCCGGTGCGCCAACACCGGGGTTCCCGGGCCTGGCCGGAAACGGAGTCCGGTTATGGGCAGGGTAAGCGAAGCGGGCGAGTCGGGCACGAGTGAGTGCCCCGACGGCACCGATCATCCGGACGCCTACGCGCGGCTGGGCGCGTTGATGTCCAGATTGCACATCTACGGATTGACGACGGTGCTGCAGCGGTGCGGCTTGACCGTGATCAATCCGAAGGCGGTGGGGTGTTGTCCGGATGTGCCGCACCCGGCGGACACGATCACGTGCAAGGCGCGTGAGGACGACGGCGGGCGGTCGTGGTTCTTCACGTCGTGGGGTGAGCCGATCGCCGAGGCCGACCGCATCGTGGACGCGGCGCTGATCGTGGCCACCACTCTCGGGGCGCCGATGAAGCATGGGTGTGCCGGTGAGTGAGTTCGGGCGTGGACGCGGGGGGACGGGTGACGCGGCAGAGCCCCCCGCGTTCACTTCACCCGGAGAGCGATTGACCGAACTGGCGACCCTGCTGCGTAGGCGGTTCGCCGGCATCGCGCCGATACTGCCGCGCGGGACGGAGATCCTGCATCTCATCCGTTCCGGCAAAGGGCCGCACTACGTCGTCTGGGCCCGGCACCGCTGCGCCTACCTCTGGTACTGCGGGCCCGACCACGGCGCCCAGATCGGCACGACCGCCGAACAGGCGGCCGAGCAGATCGGGCGGGTGCTCGGCCTGCCGCCCGCCTGACCACCACGCAAGCCCCTTCAGACCGGCGCGGTGGTGCGGGTCGACGCCGCCCCCGAGGTCCCCGCACCGCCGCGCCCTTCCAGCAAGCGAACATCACGAGCGCCGTAGCCTCGTCCTCACCACTGGGGATTCGTACCAGTTCGCCGAGGCCGAGAACGGCGGCGGCACCCTGCTGGTCGGCTGAACGCTCGATGGCCATGGGGCATCCGAGCTCGTGGCGTCCGGCGAGCGGGCTTGAAGACCGGCGGAGTGTCGAGGCCCTGGCCGTTCCGGTGGCGAAGCCGGTGAGTCGAGGCGTTCTGAACCTGGTGGTGGAGCGGACGAACGGGTCAGATCGGGGCGCGGCCAAGGAAGAGGCGCGCCAATCGCGGAAGCCGGGCGTGCATCTCCGCGGCGTCCTCGAAATCGAAGTCCTCGCCCATGTGGGCTGGTTCGCGCTCCGCCTGGGGACCGAGGAACTCGTCGTAGTCGTCGTAGAAGATGCAACCGTCGTCGTCGCCATGAATCCGCCCGTAGGCGTCGGAGGGCGCATAGTTGACCATCTCGGTGAACAGCGCCCGGTCACGGCCTTCGGCTGCCGCGGTGATGATGTCCGGGTGTTCGGCGAGGGCATCGGGTGAGGCGACGACCCGTTCGTACCAGTCACGGCCCTGCGCGATCAGTCCGGCACGGAAGTCCATGAAGGAGTCGTCCGAGCAACCTCCACCGATCAGGTAGCCGGCGGCCCACACGTCCCAGCGGAAGATCGCCGTGTCGAGTTTCTCGAAGCATCGCTGGTATTCGAGGACCGCCTGCTTCGAGGTCGCGGCCAGCGCGTCGGCCAGCGCCGTTGCGACGGCTTGGTCTGGATCATCTGTGGACGAGGCCGCGTTCGTGCGAGCGGCCTCGATGATGTTCCAGAAATCGGTGATGTCCACGGCTGCACCCTCCCACCCGGTGCTGACATGTGGAGGCCGCGGTTGGCCGTGAGGTTGCGGCCGGTCGTCGTGAAAGGGGGCATGGGGAGGTCGGCGATCCGGGTGGTCCGCTGGTCGATCTGGGCAAAGCGCCGACGGGGGGTGATCTGCGGTCCTTCGACTGGCCGAGCAGGACGGGTGCGGGGGGCCGTGGTGGGTCAGGGGGCGAGTGTGTTGGGGAAGTCGAATGTGGCGGTCAGTGCGGGGTCGTGGAACTTGATCACGCGGGAGACGCCGGTGGCGGTGGGGGTCAGTACCACGATGCCGTCGGCGCGGAATTCGCCGTTGGCGTCTCGGTGGTAGACGGCGGCGGCGGGTTGGCCGTTGGCCGTGGTGGCGATCATCCGCCAGTCGCCCGGCGTGCCCAGCACGTGGGCGTCGAGCATGTGGACGCACGTCGCCCGGCCCGCCTGCCATTCGCGGAACGGCGTCGCCTCCAGTGTGGCGTCCGCGCGGAGTACCTGTTCCAGGAGGCCGGCATCGGAGCGTTCGAAGGCCGCGATGTAGCCGTCGAGCAGCGCGCGCGCCCGTTGGTCGGTCGGTTCGAGCAGGTCCCTCGGCTCGGGTTCCAGTTCGTCCAGCCGGGCACGGGCGCGCTGCAGGCCGCTCTTGACCGCCGCCGTGGTGGTACCGAGGATCTCCGCGGTCTCGGCCGCCGAGAACGCCAGCACCTCGCGCAGGAGGAGGATCGCGCGCTGGCGGGAGGGCAGATACTGCAGGCCGGCGATGAGCGCCAGCCGCAGCGACTCGCGTTCGACCACCACCGCGGCCGGATCGTCGGCGGGCGGGGCGATCCAGGCGTCCGGTAGCGGTTCCAGCCATGAGACCTCGCCCGGCGCGACCGGGCTCGGCGGGCGGTCGGGCCCGTCGGACGGGCCCGCCAGTCCTGAGGGCAGCACCCGGATCGGGCGCGGCTTCAACGCCGTCAGGCAGACGTTGGTGGCGATCTTGTAGAGCCAGGACCGTACCGACGCCCGGCCCTCGAATCCGGAGTAGGACCGCCACGCCCGCAGGTAGGTCTCCTGCACCAGGTCCTCGGCGTCGTGGGCCGAGCCGACCATGCGGTAGCAGTGCGCCAGCAACTCCCGGCGGAACCGCTCGGTCTCGGCGGTGAACCGGTCTCGGTCCGGTGCCGTCCGCGGATCCGGTGTCACGCCGCGAGCCTATGACGGCGACACGTCTGGGTGTGGTCCACGTGCCGACGCGATCAGGGCAGCAGGGCCAGTTTGCCGACGGTGGCCCTGGCTTCCAGCTCCGTCAGCGCTTTGGGTCCGTCGGCCAGTTCGTAGACGGTCGGCCGGGTGGGGGCGAGCACGCCGGCCGCGATCAGCGCGGACAACTCGCCCATCAGCTCACCGAAGATCTGTGGTGCGGCCTGCATCAGGACGCCGATATTGAGGCCGATGACGTGGACCTGGTGCTTGTACACCAGCTCCCAGTTCGTGAGCGGGGCTTCGCCGCCCGCCATGCCGTAGACGATGACCCGGCCGGTGACCCGCTTGGCCACGGCCAGACTGACTTCGAAGCCGGCGCCGCCGGCCGACTCAAGAACCAGATCGACGCCGGACCCGCCGGTCAGTTCCATCACCTCGGCGGCGAGGTCGCCGCCGAGCGAGTCCAGGACGTGGTCGGCTCCCAATGCCAGCACCGTCTCGTGCTTGCCCGGCGAGGCGGTGGCGATGACCGTCGCACCGTAGTGTTTGGCCATTCTCACCGCGGCCTGGCCGGTCCCGCCCGCCGCGGCGTGGATCAGCACGACTTGCCCGGCGGCGATGCCCCCCAGGGGCTTGAGCGCGGCCAGCGCGGTCGGCCAGTTCACGACCAGGCCCAGCGCCTGCTGCTCCGTCCAGCCCGCTGGCACCGGCACCGCAGCGGCCGCGGGCAGGACCATGTACTCGGCGAAGGCGCCGGATCCGACGCCGACGACGCGCGCGCCCAGCTGCGGGACGGTCACCGCCTCGCCCACCGCGACGACCTCACCGGCGGCCTCGAAACCCGCCGGATACGGTGGCCGCGGACCGCCCGCGAACGTCCCATGGGCCTTGGAGACGTCGGCGAAGTTGACCCCGGCGGCGGTGACGCGGATCAGGACCTCGCCCCGGCCGGGGCTCGGCACCGGCGCGTCCGTGATCAGACGCATGTCCTGCGGGCCGTCGAGGGAGGTCTGCCGCAGCGCGCGCATGGTCGTGGGAATGCCCATTGAAGATCGGCCTTTCGTTCTCGGCGTCCGTGAGAGGGCGACCGGCCCGTCGCGCGGGCCGCGCCTCCCCCATGTAGACCTCGGCCACCGCTGAAAGGAATCGACCGGCCCCATCCGCAGATCCCCTTCGACGGTCGGGGCAGCCTGTCCGGTGCCCGCGACGACCTGAAGCCAGCGATCAACGCTGGGCTCGTCCCCGACCCGGCGGGCCGCTCGCGGGACCCGAGAAACGCCGTGAAAGGCGGGGCTCCGGACCCCTGTCGGGGGTTGCTCGTTCGTGGTTGCGTGAGTTCTGGGCGTCCGAGAGGGGATAACGGTGACTGCACCACTGGACCTCGGTCCGTACACGGGGCGGGGACGCGCCGTGGTGGAGCTGGAGTTGCCGCCCACGCTTCAGGGGTTGCCGCGGCGGCTCACCGATCTTCGGCGGCTCAAGGACGAGGCCATCGAGGCACATGACTTCGAGCACGGCGCCGAGATACGGGGGATGCTGCATCAGGGTCACGGGACCGCGGGATGAGGTGAACGTGGTGAGGAAGATCGTGCTGTCCATGTCGGTGTCCCTGGACGGCTTCATCGAGGGGCCCGAACGCGAGATCGACTGGCACCTGGTCGATGACGAGCTGCACTGGCACTTCAACGAGTGGCTCGGGGCGATGGGCGGGTTCCTGGAGGGGAGGGTCACCTACGAGCTGATGGCGGCCTTCTGGCCGACGGCCGAGTCCGACCCGGCCAGCACGGCGCCGATGCGGGCGTTCGCGCGGATCTGGCTGGAGATGCCGAAGATCGTGTACTCCCGGACGCTGGAACAGGCGGGCTGGAACAGCACGATCAAGCGGGAGGTCGTCGCCGAGGAGATCCGGGCGCTGAAGGCGCGGCCGGGCGGTGACCTGGTCGTCGGCGGGGCCGATCTCGGGGCGACGTTCATGCGGTACGACCTCGTCGACGAGTACCGGATCTATGTGCATCCCGTCGTGCTCGGAGGAGGGAAGCGGCTGTTCCCGCCGTCCCGTGAGCGCATGCCCCTTCGGCTGGCCGAGAACCATGTGTTCGGGAACGGCGTCGTTCTCCTCCGGTACGAGCGCCCCCGTTAGTCCGCCGGTGGACGCTTCTAAGATCGACATATGAGTGACGTGGTAGTTCGCCTGGCCGAGCCGAGGGACGTCCCCGGGCTCGTGGCCTCCAGCAGTGCCCTGTTCGCGGAGGACGCGGGGACCCGCGACCCGACGGTCAACGCCACGTGGCCCCGGGAACAGGGGGAGCGGCGGTTCGTCGAGGAGCTGGCCGATCCCCTGCGCCTGACGGTGGTCGCCGAGCGGGACGGCGAGATCGTGGGGCATCTGTCCGGGCAGCTCACCGAAAGCTGGTCGAAGCGGCCGGTGCGGGTCGCGACGCTGGCCACCCTGCATCTGAGCCCCGATCTGCGGGGCGGGGGCTTCGGGGCGGCGCTGACCGAGCGGTTCCTGGAGTGGGCGCGGGAGCAGGGCGCCGCGGTCGCGGAGGTGAGCGCGTACGCGGCCAACCAGGGGGCCGTGCGGTTCTACGAGCGCCAGGGGTTCGCGGTGCACTCCGTGACGTTGAGGGCTGATCTTTAAGGCCGTTCCGGGCGGTCCGCGACCCGGATCCGCTTGACCTCAACCAATATCGAGGTTCCAGAGTGACCGGTGAAGGCCGGTCACCGGACCCAGTCGACTGACGGATTCCCGGTCCGGTCGTGCTTCGTAGCGTCGGTCCCGTTGCACGGAGCCGACTCGACCGAGGGAGAACGACATGACCGAGAATCCGCTGCGCGTCGCGGTGATCATCGCGAGCACGCGGGAGAGGCGGTTCGGGCCGACGGTGAGCGCCTGGTTCGCCGCCGAGGCCGCGACGCGCCGTGACCTGGACATCGACGTGATCGACGTCGCGACGGCCGTGCCGACGGCCGGGCTCGGCGCTGCGCCGGAGGCGACGGCGGCGATCCAGGCGGCGGACGCCTACGTGGTGGTCACCTGCGAGTACAACCACAGCTTCCCGGGCACGCTGAAGAACCTGATCGACACGCACTTCGTGGAGTGGCGCGCCAAGCCGGTGGCGTTCGTCTCCTATGGCGGGCTCTCCGGCGGGTTGCGCGCGGTGGAGCACCTGCGGGGCGTCTTCGCCGAACTGCACGCGGTCACGGTCCGCGACACCGTGAGCTTCCATACCCCGTGGAATTGGTTCGGCGAGGACGGCCGTCCCCTCGACCCGGAGGGCTGCGGCGCCGCCGCCAAGAGCATGCTCGACCAGCTCGTCTGGTGGGGACGCGCCCTGCGCGAGGCCCGCTCGGCCAGCCCGTACGCGGCCTGATCATGGCGTCGGTGGCGGACGCCCGGACGAGCGCCGAGGCGGGGACGGGACCCGAGCCGAGGGCGATGGCGATCGCGCTGACCCTCGTGCTCGGCGCGGTCATGATCACACTGGACACCACGGTCGTGAACATCGCGCTGGACCGGCTCTCGCGCGACTTCGACGCGCCGCTGGCGACGATCCAATGGGTGGCGACGGGCTACTCGCTCGCGCTCGGCGCCGTGATCCCGAGCACGGCGTGGGCGGTGGGACGGTTCGGCGCGCGGCGCCTGTACCTCGGCGCGATCGCCGCGTTCGCGGCGGGGTCGGTGCTGGCGGGACTGTCGTGGAACATCGGGTCGCTCATCGCGTTCCGCGTCGTGCAGGGGTTCGGCGGCGGGATGGTGATGCCGATCGGGATGACGCTCCTGCTGCGCGCCGCGAGCCCGGACCGGCTGGGCCGGCTGATGAGCACGCTGGGGCTGGCGATCCTGGTCGGCCCGCTCGCCGGGCCGGTGCTCGGCGGGTGGCTGATCGACCAGGTGTCGTGGCGGTGGATGTTCTTCATCAACGTGCCGGTGGCGGTCGCGGTGGTGGCGCTGGGGGCACGGCTGTTCCCCCGGGACGTGCCGGAGACGGGTCGTCCGCTGGACGTGCCGGGCCTGCTGCTCCTCTCGCCGGGACTGGCCGCGCTGATCTACGGCGTCACGACGGGCGGGGAGCGCGGCGACTTCGCCGCGCCGGCGGTGCTGACGCCGCTGGCGGCCGGGGCGGCGCTGGTCGCGGGGTTCGTGCTGCGGGCGCTGCGGGCGCGGCATCCGCTGATCGACCTCGCCCCGTTCCGGGACCGGACGTTCGCGGCGGCGACCGGGACGCTGACGCTGTTCGCGTTCGGGTACTTCGGGACGATGCTGCTGACGCCGCTGTACCTGCAGGTCGTCCGGGGGGAGAGCGCGACGGCGGCCGGGCTGCTCGGGGTCCCGTTCGCGCTCGGCTCGGGGACGGCGGTGCAGGTCGCCGGGCGGCTGGCCGACCGGGTGGCGCCGGGACGGCTCGTCCCGGCGGCGATCACGACGTCGCTGGCGGGGTTCGCGCTGTTCACCGCGCGGCTCGGGCCGGACGCCTCGTACTGGGGGCTGTGCGGGGCGATGGTGCTGATGGGCGCGGGCGGCGGCGCGACGATGATGCCGACGATGACGGCGGCGACCCGGGGGATGTCGCACGCGCGGGCGCCCGCGGCGAGCACGACCATCAACATGATCAACACGACGTCCGCGGCGGTCGGCACGGCGGCGTCGTCGGTGGTGCTGTCGGCGCTGCTGAGCGGGGTGGTACCGGCGGACGAGGGCGGCGCGCTCCAGGCGTTGCACCGGCTGAGCCCGCAGGCCCACGCGGCGATCGCCGGGCGGCTCGCGGACGCGTTCCAGCACACCTACGCGTTCGCGACGGTGATGCTGGCGCTGGCCCTGATCCCGGCGGCGTTCCTGCCGCGCCGGACGCGGGGCTAGTCGCCCGGGCCGCGGGGACGCGGACGGCCCCGGTCCGGAGGGCTCCGGACCGGGGCCCCGTGCGAGAGCCCGGGGCGCCGGCCGATCCTGCCGCCGCTGCGGGGTCTCGTGTCCGGGACGCCGTCAGGCGGCGGGCGGAATGTTGTGGTTGAGGCGGAACAGGTTCCGCGGGTCGTAGGCGGCCTTCAGCTCGGCGAGCCGGCGGTAGGTCGCGGGGTCGTAGGAGGCGCGGACCATTTCCGGTCCGGCGTCGGGTCCGACGAGGAAGTTCAGGATCCCGCCCGAGGAGCGGGGGTCCAGGAGCGCGGCGGCCCGCTCGTGCAGCGAGCGGACGGACTCCTCGTCGACTCCCGGACGCAGCTTGGACAGCACGCCGACCAGGTACCGGGCGTCGCGGCCGCCGACGGCGTTCGGGACGACGGGCGGCCGGGCGAGCGCGCCGCCGAGGTGCCGGATCTCCAGGATCGCGCGGTCGGGCGCGCCCGGCCCGGCCAGGTCGAGCAGGTCGCGGACGGTCCGCCCGTCCAGCTCGCGCAGGGCGCGGGTCGTCGAGCGGTACGCCATCGGCGTGGGCGGCTCGTTGTGGATGGTGCCGGCCTCGGTGTACGGCAGTTCCCTCACGGTGTCCTGGAGACGGGGACCGGCCGCGCGCAGCGGCGCGATGAGCCGCTCCCCTTCGGCGGCGTCGCCCGAGTGGGCGATGCGCACGTGGGCGATGTGACGGCCGCGCAGTTCCTCGGGGAACGCGGGGATGTCGGGGACGGGGACCAGCGCGATGGACGAGGTCATCGCCTCCGGTACGTCGGCCGTCCATGTGCGCCACAGATCCATGACCTCGGGTATCAGATCCGTGTCGAAGATGAGCCCGCCGCCGTAAAGGTGCGTGACGGGGAACAGGCCGATCTCCAGGCTCGTCACGACCCCGAAGTTGGCCCGGCCACCGAGCAGCGCCCAGAACAGGTCGGGGTCGGTGTCGGGCGTCACATGCCACAGCCGCCCGTCCGCCGTGACGGCGTCGATGGACCGGACGTGGTCGGCCGCGTACCCGTACCGGCGCGACATCAGCCCGGCGCCGCCGCCGAGCATGTAGGAGACCGCGCCGACGCCGGGCGACGACCCGCTCAGCGGCGCGAGCCCGTGCTCCGCCGCCTCCGGGACGACCTGGGACCAGCGCACCCCCGCCTCGATCCACGCGGTGCGCGCCTCCGGGTCGACGCGCAGCCCGGTCATCCGGCCCGTGCTGATCAGCAGCCCGCCGTCGGCGGGGAGCGGCAGGCCGTGGCCGGTGTTCTGAACGCCGACGGGGAGCCCCTGCGCGGCCGCGTACTCGACGGCGGCCCGCACGTCGGCGGCGTCCAGCGCGCCGACGATCACGCCCGGCCGGTGCGGGTCGCGGGTCTGGAAGCCCGTCCGCTCCTCGTCGTAGCCCGCGTCGCCCGGTTCGAGCACCGGTCCCCGGACCTTGGCGGCCAGCGTCCCGTGCGTGCCCATCTCGTCCCCCTCGTGGTGAGCGCTTGTGCGTTCGCCTCCATTCTCACGACGGCCGAACCAGAAGTCCAAGAGATGGATCTGCTGCGATCGATCACGAAATCTTATGGACGTGCCCCGCCCCGCGCCGGGCACGCGGGGCGGGGCACGGGGCAGGTCAGAGCTCCTTGAGGAAGCCGGAGTCCACCGCGAACTCCGCACCCGTGGTGCTCGCGGAACGCGGGGACACCAGCAGCGCCACGACGTCCGCGACCTCCTGCGGATCGGCGAGACGCCCGGTGGTGAGGTTCATCATCTCCGGCGCGACGCGGTCCAGGACGGCGTCGCGGTCGGCGCCGGTGACCCCGGCGAGGACGTCGGCGGCGCCGCCCTCCTCGGTCCACCACTCCGTCCGGACCGGGCCCGGCGAGACGGTGTTCACCCGGATGCCCTGCGGGGCGTACTCCTCCGACAGCCCCTTGGTGAGGTTGTTCAGCGCGGCCTTCGCCGCGTTGTAGTCGAAGTTCATCGGGCCGGGCCGCCGCGCGTTGCCCGAGGAGACGTTCACGATGGACGCGGCGTCGCTCCCGAGCAGGTGCGGGACGGCCGCACGGACCGCCCGCACCACCGCGAACAGGTTGAACTCGAACATCGCGCGATAGTCGTCGTCGGTCAGGGTGAGAAAACCGAACCGCGGCAGGATCGCACCGGGCGGCGGCCCTCCCGCGTTGTTGACCAGCACGTCCAGCCGCCCGAAAGCCTCCACCGCGCGCTCGACGGCCCGGCCGGGCGCGGCCGGGTCCATCAGGTCGGCGGGCACGTGCACGAGGTCCGGCCCGGCGAGCGCCTCCAGGCCCGCGCCGGGCGCGCGGGAAACGGCGGCGACGCGCGCGCCCTCGTCCAAGAGCGTGCGGGTCACGGCCAGCCCGATGCCCTTCGAGGCGCCGGTGACGACCGCGACGCGGCCGGTGAGACGCAGATCCATGGGGGTTCCTCTCGTAGATGCGCGCACCGTCCGCCGGCGCGCCGCCCCCGCTGAACCCCGCCCACCGCCCGGCCGTTGCGGTCAGCCCGGAACCGGGTCGTCCAGTCGGCTGAGAACGGTGTTGTGCACGTGCTGGAAGATCACCGACGTGCGGAAACCGGCGATCTCCTTGCGCTTGCTCAGCCGGTCGAGCAGGAAGGCGTGCAGATGGTCCAGGTCCTGCACGCCGACGTGCAGGACGAGGTCGTCGCCGCCCGCGACGACGAACACGCCGATGACCTCCGGCGTCGCCGACACGTATTCCTTGAACGTGTCGATGACGCTCCGGCTCAGCGGCCGGACCTGGAGGGACACCAGGGCCTGGACGCCGCGGTTGAGCGCCGCCGGGTTGATCTCGGCGTGGTAGCCGCGGATGACGCCGCGCCGGGTGAGCGCCCGGACGCGTTCGAGGCAGGTCGAGGGGGCGATGCCGAGCCTGCGGGCCAGTTCCCGGTTGGACTGCCGCGCATCCGTCTGGAGAAGCCGCACGATTTCCGTATCAAGTTCATCCACAACCGAATTATCGCCATCAAATCCGAACATCCGGTCGGCTCGCCCCGATCCGCGACGCGCATCTGGCTACTTTCACAGCGGTGAGCTGACCGTTTGCGGAGGATCGGGGGCGTTATGGGGAACACCGGCGGGCACCGGCTCGGGCTCGGGCAGGGAACCGCGCTGCTGGTCGGCGCGATGCTCGGCCCCGGTGTGCTGGCGCTGCCCCACCTCGCCTCGGCCGCGGCCGGGCCGGCCTCCATCGTGGCGTGGGCGGCGCTGCTGGCGCTGAGCGTCCCGGTCGCGCTGACCTTCGCCGCGCTCGGCGCCCGCCATCCGGACGGAGGCGGCGTCGCGACGTTCGCGGCCCGCGCGTTCGGTCCCCGGACCGCGATGGCCGCGGGGTACTGCTTCTACGCCGTCGTCCCCGTCGGCACGCTCGCCGGAGCGATGATCGGCGGCGACTACGTGGCCGCGGCGACCGGCCTCGGCCGCCCCGCGGCGGCGGGCACGACGCTCGCGCTGCTCCTCGCCGCGTTCGCCTCGAACCTCGGCGGGCTGCGGTTGTCCGGGCGGGTCCAGCTCGTCCTCGTCGCGGCGCTCGCGGCCGTGCTCGTCCTCGCGGTGGTACTGGCGGGCCCGCATGTCCGGGCGGGCAACTTCACGCCGTTCGCCCCGCACGGGCCCCTCGGCGTGGCGCACGCCGCCGGGGTCCTGTTCTTCGCCTTCGCGGGCTGGGAGGCCGCGAGTCACCTGTCCGCGGACTTCGCCGACCCGCGCCGCCTCCTGCCCCGGGCGACCCTGCTCACGCTCGCCACCGTCGGCGCGCTGTACCTGGCGCTCGCGGTCACGGTGACGGGCGTGCTCGGCGACCGGGCGGCGTCCTCGCCGGTGCCGCTGACACTGCTGCTCGCCGACGGCATGGGCGCGGGCGCCGCCCGTCCGGTCACGGCGGTGCTCGCGTGCCTGCTCAGCTTCGTCGCGATGAACACCTACATCGCGGGCGGGGCGCGGCTCGGCGCCGCGCTCGCCCGCGACGGCGCGCTGCCCGCGTGGCTGGCCCGCGGCGCCGCGCCCGGCGAGGTCCCGCGCCGCAGCCTGGCGGTGCTCGCCGTGCCCTCCGGAGTCCTGACGGCCGTGGTCCTGGCGGGCGGATTCGGCCTGGACCCGCTCATGCGCGTCACCGCCGCGTGCCTGGCGGCCGTCACCCTGATCGGGACGGCGTCGGCCGTCCGCCTCCTGCGCGGACGCGGCCGAACGCTCGCCCGGGTCGCCACGGCGTTCACCGCCGCCGTCCTGCTCTCCTGCGGCCCCTACCTCGTCATCCCCGCCGTGTTCATGGCGATCCCGGCCCGCGGGCTCGCCTGGCGGCTCGGTCCGCGACCGGGCCTGTGCGAGCGCGAATCGCTTCGCGATCTTTGATCCCCGGCTTTCTCCTCGGCGCCCGGGGGTCGAGGCGGCCGCCGCCTTCGCGGCGCCGTGGTCATGGACGCGCGGGCGCGGCCGTCACATGTCGTAGCGCTGGAGGTGAATCATGCCTACGGTGAACTTCACGCATTGGCTCTTGACAAGGTAGGTCGTTCACCCCAAAAGTAAATGATCATTAGGTCGTGAGGAGACCAGATGTGGCAGCGCACGCGCACTCCGGGTGACGGGACGGCCGGCCGTTGATCGACAGGTCCGCGATCGGCACCCGGACGCGCCCGTTCAGCGTCGACATCGGGCGGGACCGGCTGCGCGCGTTCGCCCTGGCGTCCGGCGAGACCGACCCCGTCTACACCGACCTCGAGGCCGCCCGCCGGGCCGGTCACCCCGACCTGCCCGTCCCGCAGGGCTTCCTGTTCTCGCTGGAGATGGAGCAGCCCGAGCCGCTGGCCTTCCTGGACAGGCTCGGCGTCGACATCCGCCGCGTCCTGCACGGCGAGCAGATCTTCACCTACCGGTCGACGGCCTACGCCGGTGACCGGCTCACCGCGTCCATCCGCATCGATGACATCTACTCCAAGCGCGACGGCGCCCTGGAGTTCATCGTCCGGACCACCGAGTGGACCCGGCGGGACGCCCCGATCGCCGAGCTGACCAGCATCCTCGTCGTGCAGAACGCGGGCGCCGCGGAGTGAGTTCCCGCGGCCCCGGCGGCTCGGGACGGGCCGGGCGCCGCGCCCTACGATGTCCAGAATGACCACCCGAGCGCGGCGGCCGCCGGACCGCAAGGCACAGATCGTCGCCGCCGCCGCCGGACGATTCACGGCCTCCGGCTATCACACCGTGGCGATGGGCGACATCGCGACGGACGTCGGCATCACGGCCGGCGCGCTGTACAAGCACTTCCGGAACAAGCAGGAACTGCTGTTCCGCGTCATCATGGACGGATTGGACGCCGCGACCGAGATCTGCAGGAACGCGGCCAATGTCGACGACCTGCTCGACGCGTGCGCCGCGTTCTCGCTCGACCATCGCGACCTGCCCGTCCTTTGGCAGCGCGAGGCGCGTGCCCTCGCCCCCGAGCAACGCCGCGAGGTGCGCTCGCGGATGCGCGGGGCGGGCGCCCGCGTCGCGGCGCTGGTGCGCGCGGAGCGTCCCGAGCTGAGCGAGGAGGACGCGGAGCTGCTGGCCTGGGCGGCGCTGAGCGTCCTGGCGAGCCCGTCCCATCATCGGGTCACGCTCCCCGCCGCGCGTTTCAGGCGCGTCCTGCGCGAGATGGCGGCCGCGGTCGTCCGGACGCGGTTGCCCGAGCGCGACCCGCGGGCCTGCGGCCCGGCCCTCGGCCTGACCCGCTCCTCGAAGCGGGAGATGCTGCTGACCAGGGCGACCCGCCTGTTCGCCGCACACGGCTTCCAGGCCGTGACCATGGAGGAAATCGGCGCCGCCGCCGGGATGGCGGGCCCGAGCGTCTACCATCACTTCGCATCGAAGAAGGATCTGCTGGTCGCCATTCTCAACCGCGGCACCCAGGTCCTGGAGCTCAGCATGAACCAGGCCCTCGCCAGAGCGATGTCCACGAGCCACGCCCTGGACCAGTTGCTCCTCTCCTATACCGACATGGCGGTCGAGACCCCGGACATCATCCTCGTCCTCACCACCGAGTTCGCGAACCTGCCCGAGGACCGGCAGCGTAACGCGTGGCGCATCCAGCACCAGTACATCGACGAGTGGGCCCGCCTCCTGGCGCCCACCGCGCCGGCGGAGGCGCGCATCAGGGTGCACGCCGCTCTGGCCATCTGCGTGGACGTCCTGCGCACCCGGCACCTGCGCGCGCGCCCCGCGATCCGCGCCGAGGTCACCGCTTTGGGACGGGCCGTCCTCGGCGCCTGAGGCGGCCGCGCGCGACCGGCACCGGTGGGGCCGGCGCCCATTTCCGCCCGGCGGCCTGATCATTCCCAAGCCGGGTGGTTAATGCGCCCCTGGCCGAGGGAACAGTCAGCTCAGGGGGCGGTACCGGTGAACATGATGGTCGAACTACAACGGGACCAGCTGGCATCGCCGTTCGTTACCGCCGCGGGCGACTCCGAATTGGTCGGCCTTGAGGTCGAGTGCGGTGTCGTCGACCCGAACACCGGCCGGGCCGCCCATTATCGCGGGGACAACGGCCTCCTCGCCGTGCTGCGAACCGTCCTCGACGAATGGGGCGGACGCCCTTTGCACGACGCCGGAAACCTCGTCGGGGTCGACCTGAACGACGGTTCCCGGCTTTCCCTGGAGCACGGCGCCCAACTGGAGTATTCCTCCGTTCCCACCGCCGATCTCGGATCGGCGGTGGACTCGGTTCGCACCGCCCTGGAAGGGCTCGCGGAGCTGCTCCGGCGTTTCGGCCTGGCGCTGTTGCCCGGGGCCTTTCTTCCGTTCGACCGGGTGGACACCATTTCCTGGGTGCCGCTGGGCCGGGGCGGGGTGATGCGCGCGCACTTCGCCGGCCTCGGCCGCACCGGCGGCCTCGCACCGCAGATCCTTTCGCTGTCGACCTGCACGCAGGCCCACCTCGACTACCTCTCGGAGGAGGACTTCACCGAGAAACTGCGGATGCAGGCGGTCGTGTCGCCGGTGGTCGCCGCGCTCTTCGTCAACTCGCCGCTGCAGGACGGCCGCGCGGACGGCCTGCTGTCCCACCGGTCCCTGGCCTGGGAGCGGACGGACCCGCGCCGCTGCGGCGTCCTGGAGCCCGCGCTCCGCCCCGACGTGGGCGTGCACGACGTCGTCGACTGGGCGCTGCGGCTGCCGATGGTCTACCACGTGGACCGCGACGGCCGGTGCCGGCGGGCGCCCGACCGGCCGTTCGCCTCGCTGATGAGCGAGGGCTTCGACGACGGCACCTCGCCCACGGCGGACGACTGGACGCACCACCTCTCCCAGATCTGGACGCACATCCGCGTGCGCGGGACCCTGGAGCTCCGCGCCGCCGACGGCCCGGCCTACCCCCACATCCCCGCCCTGCCCGCGCTGTGGGTGGGCCTGACCTACCACCCGCCGTCGCGTGGCGCGGCGTGGGATCTGCTGAGCGGGTACAGCCTCGCGCAGTACCGCGCCGTCACGGCCGACCTGCCGTCGCTGGGGCTGCGGACCACGCTCGGCGCCGAGCGGGTGCGGGACCTGGCCGGGGAACTGGTCCGGCTCGCGCGGGAGGGGCTGCGGGCCCGGGTGGACGGCGGCCTCGACCCGCCCCGGGTGCTCGGCTACCTGGACCCGCTGGAGGAGATCCTCCACACCGGCGAGACCTTCGCCGAGCAGTGCCTGCACCGATGGCGCACGGATCTGCGCGAAGACCCCGGACGATATGTCGACGCATATCGCGTCTGACCGCCCGGGAAAAGTGCCGGAGGAAGGATCCGAACCTTCACGTCCCTCGCGGGACACCCGAACTCGAAAGTCCGGGCGCGTCTACCACTTCCGCCACTCCGGCCCGCTGTTCAACGCTTGCATCGCAGCCTAACAGCGGCGCCGGAACGAATGAAGAGACAACGGCGGATCGCCGGTCTTAGCGTGCACCCACAATGCCATGGGAACGGTCTCACATGGACCGTCCCATTCGGGCCGGTCACCGCCCGCCGCCGGACGGCACGGGAATCGCAGCACGGGCAACGCGGCGCCGCCCGAAAGTCCCGCCCGGACGCACCCGCGGCGCGCGCCGCGACCCGGGCGACACCACCGGCATTCGGTCGTCCCTATCTTATTCGGCGACCGCAACGGACCTCCCTGAATCGAAGAAACGTACGGACTTCTTGGAGGTCGAAAATCGCCCGGGTATGGTCCAGAGGACCCTATTCCTCTGGACGGAGCAGGTCCGATGGGCGACCCGAAGACGATCTTTCTGTCCTATCCGCCGGCGTCCAGCATCTGGCATCTGCCGATGGGCATCGCCTTTCTCGCGAGCATCCTGGAACGGCGCGGGCACCGCGTCGTCCAGCATTACGGCCATATCGACGGCGTGGAGCACGTGCTGCGCCGGCAGGGCGGCTCCCAGGTCGATCAGGCGCTGCGGATCGTCCGCGATCCGAGCGCCTCCGTCCTGCAGCGGCACGACGCGCGCACCCTGTTCGAGGACGTCTCGGCGGCCGTCCCCACGTCCGCCGAGGTCTTCGCGGTCGAGCGCAACAACGTGCGCTACGACTCCCGCACCTGCAAGGGCCGCATCAGCGAGCTGCGCACCGTGCTCCGGCTCCGCGACGAGCACGTGTTCCACGACTACTTCGCCGAGGTCGAGCTGGAGCGGATCCGCGCCGCCGCCCCCGACGTGGTCGGCATCAGCGTGTCCGACGAACGGCAGCTCGTCGCGGGCTGCGTGCTGGCGTCGCTGGTCCGCGAGGCCATGCCCGGCATCCGGCTGCTCATCGGCGGCAACTACTGGGCCCGCACCATGACCGCCTATCACGACCCCGAGTTCGTCCCGCTCTTCGACCACTGGGACGCGATCGTCTACGCCGAGGGGTTCGAGCCCATGGTCGCGCTGGCCGAGGGCGCCGACCCGGGCAGCGTCCCAGGGGTGGTCTGGCGCGACGGCGACACCGTCCGCGTCAACCCCCGCACCACCGCCCCCGTCGACTACGAGACGCTGCCCACTCCCGTCTTCGACCGTGGTATCCGCCAGTGGAGCCCCGACTTCGTCCCGCCCCTGTACAGCATGTCCAACTGCCCCATGCGCTGCCGCTTCTGCAGCATCGCCGCGGGAAGCGACACGTTCCTGCACAAGCCGCGGGTGATGTCCGAGCGCCGCGTCGCCGAGCACATCGCCGCGCTCGGCACCGACCGCGTCGACTTCGTCGACGAGTACCTCACCGTCCCCCGCCAGCTCAAGATCGGCCGCGAGCTGGCGCGCATCGGGCACCGCGCGACCTGGCAGTGCTACCTGACCGCGGGCGACCAGCTCCTGAACCCCGACACCTGCCACCGGCTCGCCGAGGCGGGCTGCCGCGCCGTCCAGCTCGGCCTGGAGTCCCTGGACCCGGACGTGCTCCGCCAGGAGGCCAAGCCCTGGAACCACCCCGCCAACTACGGCCGCATCCTCCGCAACCTCAGCGAGGCGGGAATCCAGGTCCACGTCTTCATCATCGTCGGCGTGCCCGGCGAGCAGATCAACCGCTCACTGCGGTGGCTGTCGTTCCTTGAGGAGTACGGCGAGCACATCCTGACCATCAAGTCGGGACGCTACCGGCTGACCCGGCAGGCCCCCGACGAGGGCCTCGCGGGTCTCGGACGGCTCTCGGGGCTGCACGTCACCGGCACCGACGACCAGCTCCTCAACCTCAACCGCGACCAGTTCCGCTACACCACCGACGGGCTCAGCCGCAAACGCGTGGAGGCCATCCGCGACCTCCTGGAGGAGGCGTGCCGCCGCCACTGGGCCTACCAGGTCACCTCCACGATCCCCTGGTGGATCAACCGCGGCCGGTACACGCTGCCGCAGCTCCGCGACGCGGCCGAGGTGCTGGGCGCGCACCGTCCGCCCGAGCCGTCCATCTCCGACGGGCACCTCAAGCGCGGGCTAGCGAAGGTCGGCACCGCGCTGCACGAGGAGCTCGCGCTGCGCGTCCCGCTCGGCACCTACGAGGACGCGCGCGATGTGTCCGCGCGGCTCCGCGCCGAGGACGAGCTCGCCCCGGCCGCACCGGCCGCGGGCGCGTCCTGAGACCGCGACGCCCGAGTCCCCTCCCAGCGGCGCCAGCCCACTATGACGCCATGGACACATCTCGAAAACGAATACTCTGAGTAATGATCTCGATACGATCTGTCGCGTAGCCGAATCCTCGACAACGGAGACGCGCATGCGACGGATTCCCCGTGTTCTCGGTGCCCTCGCGGCGGCCGGGGCCCTGCTCGCCCCGATGACCCCGGCCGCCGACGCGGCCGCCACCGGCTCCACCACCGACCAGGCGGCCTACTTCGTGTTCACCGACATCACCCGGGAAGAGGCCGTCGTCAAGATCACTGACCCGGCCGAGATCCAGCACGCCCGGGACCTCGTCAACGGCGAGACCACCGACCGGCCGCACCTGGTCGGCAGGATCCTCAAGCGGCGGGCCCCGTACAACCCGAGGTGGAGCTACCACTACAACCCGGAGACCGTCGACTTCTTCGACCAGGCCTTCGAGGTCTGCGACGCCACGATCCCCTACGTCGAGGAGCACCTCGACGAGGCGGGCGGCGCGTTCCTCCCCGGTCTCGTCTGGTGCCCGTGGACGTCCCGCCTGGTGAGGGAGGTCCACGCACCGTGATCCACCGGACGGCCTGAGCCGCAGCCTCCGGAGGGTCCATCGCCCGGCACCTCCGGAGGCTGCCCCCGGGCCGAACACCCGAGCCGGTCCGTCAACGGTGGGCGCGGAAGAACTCCACGAGATCCGCCGCGAGCAGTGCGGGTTCCTCATGGGCCGCGAAATGCCCGCCCCGCGGCATGCGCGTGTACCTGGTGACGTTGTAGGTGCGCTCGGCCCAGCTCCGGGGCGGCCGCCCGAGGTCGGCGGGGAACAGGGCGACGGCCGTGGGCACGTCCACCCGCTCGACCCGCCTCGTCAGCCCGCCGCCGTACTCGAAGTAGGGACGGAACGAGGTCGAGATGCACTCGGTGAACCAGTAGAGCGACGCCTGTGTCAGGACGAAGTCGTCGCCGAACCGGGACGACAGGTCTCCCCCGCAGTCGCTCCACGCGCGGTACTTCTCCACGAGCCACGCGAGCAGCCCCACCGGCGAGTCGGCCAGCCCGTAGCTCAAGGTCAGCGGCCGGGTGCTCTGCTCGTGCTGGTATCCGCCCTCCTCCGCCGTCCACGCCGCGACGGCGTCGAGGTACTCCCGCTCTTCGGCGGTGACACTGGCGGCGTCATAGGAGACCGGCGACGCGACGGACAGCACGTGAATGCCGGCCAGCGCCTCGGGATGGGCCTCGGCGAGGCGGGCGGTGATCCCGGCCCCGAGGTCGCTCCCGTGAGCCGCGTACCGGCGAAAGCCCAGTTCGTCGCGCATGAGCCGATGCCAGAGTTCGTGCGTCGGCGTTGCGAGCGAGGGCCGCTGCGGCGAGAGCGTGAACCCGGGCAGCGACGGGACGACCACCGTGAACGCGTCGGCCGCGTCGCCCCCGAACCGGGAGGGCGCGGCCAGCCGCTCGGCGAGGCCGGTCAGCTCCAGGAAGGAACTCGGCCACCCGTTCGTCAGCACGATCGGCAGCGCGCCGGGCCGCTCGCCCTCGTAACGCAGGTAGTGGACGGGAGTCCCGTCGATGTCGGCGAGATGGGACGGAAGAGCGTTGATCGCGGCCTCGTGGACGCGCCAGTCATAGTCGGTGGCCCAATGGTGGACGAGACGCCGCAACTCGCCGGTGTCGGTGCCGGCCTCCCATGCCCCGACGGGCAGCGGGGTCGGCCACCGGGTGCGCGACAGACGCGTTCGCAACTCCTCCACCTCGGCGTCCGGCACGGTCAGCAGGGATGCGGTGCGGGCCATTCACCCTCCTCCTACTCGAATACGCGCCGGCACCGCGAGGTACCCCCAGGCCGGACGCCTCGTCCCACAGTGTCCTCGTCCCGTCCGACATTCCGCCGCGCCACCTGCCGGCGGGCCGTCCTGCTCGGGCTCGTGGAGAGGTTGATAGCCGGCCAGGGCCGACCTTGGCACTTTCCTCCACTTGCCCGGTCCGCCGGCTCTTCGCACCATTCGAGAAAGTCGACATTCCGGGGGGCCGACCCACAGGAGGTCCTGTGAGACTCCGCTTTTCCGCCGCCGCCGCGTGCTGCGCGGTCGTTCTGGCCGCCCTCACCGGAACCGCCTCCGCGTCTCCGGGCCGGGCGCCGGCACCACCCGGGGGCGAGGGCGGACGGCCCGTCTACGCGAGCGACGGGGTCCGCTGCGCGATCGGCTTCAACGTCCGGAAGAACGGCTCCCACTATTTCCTCACCGCGGGCGACTGCGCGAAAGTGGGGATGAGGCTGTTCGCCGATCCGGCCCTGACCACCCAGCTCGGCAGCGTCGTCGCGGTCACGAACGGCGCCAGCGCGCTCGTCCGCTACGTCGCCCCCACTGTGGAGAGGCCCGGCAGCGTGTACACCTACCCCGGGTCGCAGGACATCACGACGGCGGACCGACCGGTCGTCGGCCAGCGCGTCTGCCGCAGCGGCCCCCTCACCGGCCTGCGCTGCGGCACCGTGACGGCCCTCAACCAGACCGTGCGCCTCCCGCAGGGGACGATCAGCGGGCTGGTGAGGACGAACATCTGCATCGAGCCCCGCGAACTCGCGGGGGCACCCTACTTCGCCGGCGTCACCGCGATCGGGCTGGAGATCGGCCTCCCGTGCAGCGGCAGCGGGCCCTCCTACTTCCAGCCGGTCAGCCCGGTCCTGGCCACCTTCAGCATCGAGGTGTACTGACCCCCGCCCAACCCGCTGAGGCCCCTGCTCGGGGCCTCAGCCTCGGGACCGCCCCGCACCTCACCCCGACCCACAGCCCGTACCGCGCGTCGGCCGTCGCCCCGGCCCGGAGGGCAACACCAGAGCACCCCGGGCACCCCGCGCCGCCACCCCTCTGAGACGACCTCATCGACTCGGCCGCCCCTGCCCGTGATCCTCGACCAGGGCCCCGGACCGCCGGGACACCGAGCACGGGCCCGCGTCATGTGCTCCTCGGCCGCCACGCAAGCACGGAGATAACTCGACGTGACCTCCGTGCGGTCAGGGACGGGCGGCTCTACGCGGAGGTCAGCGCACGCAGTTCCCGCGCGGCCGGGCGATCCCGCTGCTCGACCGGGACGGCGCGCCACACCGTCTTCCCGGTCTCCATGATCATGTGGCTTCGCTGAGCGAGCGGGAGAGCGTCAAGGATCTCGACCGCCTCCCCGGCGCCGCGATCGGTCCCGCCGTTGACCACGGTGCACAGGGCCGACTGAAGCTGAACCTGAGTCGTGTACGGGTGATCGGCGGTGCGGTCCAGAACGGCCAGGGAGTCGTCCACTGCGACCTGGACGCGGCTTTCGTCCCCTGCGGCGGCGGAGATTATGAGGCGGGCGAATTGGAGCTGGCCGCCTGTCCAATAGTCCCGCATGATGTCACATTGGACGCTGGCAGCGGAAAGAAGATCCTCGCAGGTGTGGAGCGCATGCTTGGCCTCTCCATGTCGCCCGAGAGCACTTAAAGCCTTTCCCTCCGAGCATTTTAGTAGCGCTCTCCCAAGTGAAGGACCGGCACCAGCGATGGCCTGGGAAATCTGGACAAGGTGAAGTACTGCGGCAGGGCTCCGCTGCCCATACCGCGCATGCCCTGTTTCGGTGGCGCGCACACCGAGCCGCAATTCAAGATCACCGGTTGTGTCGGCGGCGGCCTTGGCGGTGCGCCACCAGCGGATGGCGGACCCATGTTCTCCGAGTCGGGTCAACACGTTGGCGTGCAGGGTCGCGAGTGCGGCTTGAACTCGCTGTAGTTCGATGCGCTCCCGGGCATCGGCGGTCTTGAGTTCTCGGTCGAGCGCCAGGAGGTCGATCACCAGTTCGCGGCGAACCTCTCCGGGCGGGCGGGTACGGACCGCGTACAGATGATCGTCACAGGTCAGATGCCAGTCATCGAGGTCCCTGGGGGCGGCCGCCAGAGCAAGATCGACCAGACGCCCCAGCGGCTCGGCGCCGAGCGTCCCCGCACTCATCCCCACAGTGGCGAGGCGTAGCAGCGAGCGACGCTCCATCTCGTCGTCCCCCTCATAGGGAGTTGGACTCCGAACCACGGTACCGCCCGGTTTGCCGTTTTGGGGTTTCGGTCTGAGAGCGAGGAGTGATCCGTCCGCCCCCAGGGCCTCGTCCAGGCGTGCCGCCATCTCCTCTGACGGCATGTAGATCCCGCGGCGGACCCTCGATACGTATCCGTCGTCGCAGGGGACGAGCTTGCCCAGTTTCCGCTGGCTGAGGCCGCGTTCCTCCAGGAGTTGACCCAGTTTTTCACCGAAGGTCATTGTCTCACCCGTTTCGCTCCGGGGTGCCTGTTTTGTGGTGCCGTTGGGCCGGGATTCGGCGTGCAACGGCTTCCACGCTAGACGGAACGCATTCGGGCTGGAGGCATAAGCCTTTCATCGGACTCGAAGACGGCCGCGGCCGGTGGGGCTTCTCGGGTTCCGGAAACCGGCGCGGGGGGCGTCAGTCTGCTTTCGGCTGGGTGCGCCGGGCGTAGGCGCGGGCGGCGCGGGCTCGGTCGCCGCAGCGGGTGGAGCACCACTGGCGGCGCCCGTGGCGCAGCAGGTAGCGCCTACAGGGGGCGGAATCGCAGCCCGTCAGGCGGTCGGCGTCGGGACCGGTGAGGAGGTCGGCGGCATTGGCCGAGAGCGTCGCGAGAGCACGGTCGAGGATCTCGTTGGTGGGGCACGGCGCCATGCGGTAGGGGCCGTCCTTCTCGTCCCAGTACAGCAGGGCGGCCGAGGGAGCCCTGCTCAGCGCGTCGTTGACGGCCGACAGCGCGGCGGGCAGGGCGGGCAGCCCGGCGACGCGGGCCGCGAACAACACCGTGAGATGTTCGCGCAGGGAGCGCAGCTGCGCCGCGCACATCTCCTGCACCCCGGCGTCGGCCGGTGCGAGGCCGTGTCCGGTGAGCCACCGATTCGCGTCCTCGGGGGTCCCGAGGAAATCGATGAAGTGCCCTCCGGGCAGCGCGATGGCGCTGTTGACGAAGTCGAGGGCGAGGTACTCCTCCGCCCCCGGAGCGGGCGGTGGCACGGATTCGGCGGAGGCGGTCTCGCTCATACCTGTCATGGTACGGCTTGCACTCATCCGTGAGACACCGCTACCGTGATTCACGGATGATCCGAATCTATCCGTGAGGTTTCGATGACCGACACCAGGACCGCCGAGCAGCTGCCCATCCGCGTCTTCGGCGGCCCGACCGCCTTCTTCGACTACGGTGGCCTGCGATTCCTGACCGACCCGACCTTCGACGAGCCCCGCGACTACCAGGTGCCGCGCGGCACGTTGACCAAGACCGCTCCGGCCTCCGCCACACCGGCCGACCTCGGCCGTATCGACGTGGTCCTCCTCTCCCACGACGAGCACCCCGACAACCTCGACGAGTCCGGCCGGGCGCTGCTCGCCGACGTCCCGCTGACGCTGACCACGCCGGGGGGCGGGCAGCGCCTGGGGACGGGGGCCAGAGGGCTGGCCGACTGGGAGTCGATCGAGCTGGACCGTCCCGGCGGCGGCACGGTCACCGTGACGGGCGTGCCCGCCCTCCACGGACCCGGTGCGCGCGAGGAGGTCGAAGCGCTCACCGGCCAGGTCGTCGGATTCGTCCTGACCGGGGAGGGCCTGCCCACGGTCTACGTCAGCGGCGACAACGCCTCGCTCGACGCGGTCAAGGAGATCGCCGAACGGTTCGGCCCGGTCGACACCGCCGTCCTGTTCGCCGGTGCCCCCCGCTTCCCCATCCTCTTCGACGGCGCGCCGATCGTCCTCGACAGCGTGCAGGCCGCCGAAGCCGCCCGGGTCCTCGGTGCCCGCCGGGTGGTTCCGGTCCACTACGACAGCTGGGCGCACTTCACCGAGGGCCACGACGACCTTGTCGCCGCCTTCACCGACGCCGGGCTGCTGGACCGCCTGGACCTGAACGCCCGAGACTGACCGCACGTCCGGCGGCGGCCGGACGGCCCGCGGCACAGTCCTCGCCAACGCCCGGCGCACCATCACCCCCGACCGGCCCGAGGCCGCCGCCGACCAGGCTGCCGGGACACTGGTCGCACTTTCACCGCCGCCGGGCAGCTGAACGCCTGGCCCTGAACGCCCAGGACTGACCGCACGGCCAGCCGGGGCCGACCGACGCCCCGGCGGCCGGACGGCCTACGGCACAGTCCTCGCCAACGCTCAGTGCACCACCGTCCCCGACCGGCCGAGGCCGCCGCCGACCAGGATGCCGGGAGACTGGGCGCCGCCTTCACCGCCGCCGGTCAGCTGAACGCCTGGACCTGAACGCCCGGAACTGACCGCACGTCCGGCCGGGGCCCGAACGTCCGCCGATGCCCCGGCGGCCCCGGACGGCCCACGGCACGGTTCTCACCGAAGTACCCCGTCACCCCGCCCGGTCCGGGGGCGCCACCGACCGGGAGGAACCGCAGCGCCCGCGCTCCTCCCGGCACGGCGGGCCACGGCCGCGCTTTCTCTCGACCTGCCGGGCCCTCCAGCGGGGCCGTCACCAGGTCACCCCCATCGAAGGAACTCCCCTGTGACGACCGACGTGCCCGCTCGGATCGAAGATTTCCCGCAGTCACGGGCACAGCGCCGTGTCCTGAGGGTGCTGGTCAGCGCTCAGGTTCTCAGCGGCGCCGGGCTGGCGGCGGGGGTGACCGTCGGTGCCCTGCTCGCACAGGACATGCTCGGCTCCACCAGCCTCGCCGGTCTGCTCAGTGCCCTGTCCATCACCGGTTCCGCGCTGGCGGCCTTCGCGGTCGGGCGCATCTCCCAGGCGCGCGGCCGTCGTCCCGGTCTCGCCTCCGGGTACCTGGCCGGTGCCATCGGCAGTGCGGGCGTCATCGCCGCCGCCGTCGCCGGCAGCCCCGTGCTGCTGTTCGCCGCGATGTTCGTCTACGGCGCCGGGACGTCCACGAACCTGCTGGCCCGCTACGCCGGCGCCGACCTGGCGGCTCCCGAGTACCGCGCCCGCGCCGTGTCCAGGGTGCTGGTCGCCACCACCCTGGGCGGCGTGGCCGGGCCAAGTCTCGCCGCACCCACCGGCGACCTGGCCCACGTCCTCGGCATCCCCCACCTGGCCGGGCTGTTCATGCTCTCGGGCGCCGCGTATGCGACAGCCGCATTGGTTCTGCTCATCTGGCTGCGTCCCGACCCGCTGCTACTGGCTCGCACCCTGGAGGCGGAGCGTGCCGCCACGGCGTTGGCGGGTCCGGATGATGCCGAGCGCGGTGAGGGACCAACGGTCGAATGGCGACGTTCCGATGTCCTGGTGGGCACCTTCGTCATGGCCGTGACCCAGTTGGTCATGGTCGCGATCATGACGATGACGCCGGTCAACATGCACGACCACGGCCACGGTGACGCCGCGTCCGGCCTCGTCATCGCGATCCACATCGGGGCGATGTACCTGCCCGCGCCCCTCTCCGGACGGCTCGTCGACCTGTACGGCCGACTCAGGGTCGCCACCGCCGCCGCGCTGGTCCTGCTGGCCGCCGGCATCGGCGCCGCAAGCGCCCCCAGCGATTCCGCCGTCGCGTACACGGGAGCCCTCACGTTGCTGGGCGTGGGCTGGAGTCTCGGCCTGGTCAGCGGCACGGCCATCATCACCGACGCCATCCCGCCGGCCACCCGTGCCAGGGCCCAGGGCTGGATCGACGTCGTCATCGCCATCGCGGGCGCCACCGGCGGTATGGCCTCAGGCTTGGTCGTCACAGCCGCGGGCTACCCCGTCCTGGCCGTCAGCGGCGGCCTCCTCGCCCTGGCCATCATCCCGGCGGTCATCATCGCGGCCCGAAGCCGCGAAGCGTCGAACTCCGGCACAGCAACGAGCCGCTCGGTTGGGGCCCGCTGACCACGGCCTCCAAGAAAGGGTCCTCAACGCTCACACGAGGACGATTCGCGCTCGCCGAGCCGGGTGCCGTGCATGTAGCGCGAACGGCCACCGCCGCACGGGCCCCAGTACCGGGTTCGAGATGCCCCGATGGTGACGACAATGCCCAGCGCGGAGAAGCCCGCCAACAACGCGACGGGCTCCGTGCGATCAGGGCGGGCGGCTCTATGCGGAGGTCAGCACACGCAACTCCCGGACGGCCGGACGATCCCGTTGATCGATCGGGACGGCGCGCAGCACCGTCTTTCCGGTCTGCATGATCATGTGGCTTCGTTGCGCGGGCGGGAGAGCGTCAAGGATCTCGACCGCCTCCCCGGCGCCGCGATCGGTCCCGCCGTTGACCACGGTGCACAGGGCCCGGTGAAGGTGGACCATCGGCACGTACTGACCGTCTACGATTCTGGCCAGGTTGTGTTCAGCGGCCTGGTTCGCCTTGGGCTCGTCCCCCATCGCGGCGTATACCTGAAGTTCGACCCAGTCCGACTGGAAGTCGTTCCAGTACCCCGCCATGATCCCGTGAGTTGCCGGAGCGGTCTCCGCGCTGCCACGAAATGCGTCGAGCGCGCACCGTGCCTCGGAATGCCTGCCCAATTGTGTAAGTGCCTTGGCTGTGGTGTACGTGAGCAGGGCCTTACGAGGACTGCGGCCCGCGATGCGTTGTGCCTGTGTGGCGAGCCGAAGGACAGTTGCCGGCTCTCGCTGACCAAAGAGCCCGTGGCCTGCCTCTGTGACGCGCACACCGATCCGCAAATCGAGATCATTGGTCGTGTCGGCGGCGGCCTTGGCGGTGCGCCACCAGCGGATGGCGAGCCCGTGCTCCCCGAGTCGGGTCAACACGTTGGCGTGCAGCGTCGCGAGTGCGGCTTGAACCCGCTGCAGTTCGATACGCCCTTGGGCATCGGCGGACTTGAGTTCTCGGTCGAGCGCCAGGAGGTCGATCACCAGTTCGCGGCGAACCTCCACGGGCGGACGGGTACGGACCGCGTACAGATGATCGTCACAGGCCAGATGCCAGTCATCAAGGTCCCGGGGAGCAGCCGTCAGAGCGACATCGACCATACGCCCCAGCGGCTCGGCCCCGAGTGTCCCCGCGCCCATCCCCAAAGTGGCGAGGCGTAGCAGTGCGCGACGCTCCATTTCGTCGTCCCCCTCGTAGGGAGTTGGACTCCGATCCACGGTACCGCCCGGTTTGCCGGGTTGGGGTTTCGGTCTGAGGGCGGCGAGTGATCCGTTCGCGTCAAGTACTTCGTCCAGGCGCGCCGCCATCTCCGCGGACGGCATGTAGAGCCCGCGCCGGAGCCTGGATAGGTGTCCGTCGTGGCAGGGGACGAGCTTGGCCAGTTTCCGCTGGCTGATGCCGCGTTCTTCGAGGAGTTGACCCAGTTTTTCACCGAAGGTCATTTTCTCACCCGTTTCGCTCCGGGTTGCCTGTTTTGTAATGCCGTTGGGCCGGGATTCAGCGTGCAGCGACTTCCACGCTAGACGGAACGCGTTCAGGGTGGAGGTGTAAGCGCGTAATAGGACTCGAAGACGGTCCCAGCCGGTGCCGCGACAACAGGGATTCGGAGACCGGGCCGGAGAAAGATCCGGTTACGAACCAGGTTGGCCGGGACGGCGACAACGGTCCTCAGCCGTCGCGCGAGCGCGCTACCTGAGCGGCGGGGCGACGCCGGAGGCGAGCCCCGCCGGGAAGATCGCGAAGCGATTCGCGCTCGCACAAGGACGGTCAGGGGGGCGAGCCGCTAGGCGAGCCCTCCTGGGCCGGGCTTCATTAGCAACGCCCCCAGGACTCGGCCGGCTCGGTCGGGGTCGGCGGGTTCGCCGGTGATGGTGGGCAGGTAGTGGAAGGACTCGGTGACCCTTAGGACGGTGTAGGCGAGGTCGTCCAGGGGGATCGGGCTCTCGACGCGGCCTTCGCGGATGTCGTCGGCGACCTTTTCTCGGACCAGGTCCAGGAGTCTTGGCTGGAAGCCGTGGGCGGACAGGGTCAGCAGGCGCATCGCCAGGTCGTTCTCCTGTTCCAGGAATCTGCGGGCGCCCGGCTGGTCCCAGATCGCCTTCAGCAGGCGGACCATGAGTTTCGGCACGCGCGGCCCAGGCTCGGCCGACAGGCGTTGCCACTCGTCCTGGAAGGTCTGCTCGGTCAGTGACCAGATCACCTCGACCAGCAGTTGCTCGCGCGTCCCGACCCAGCGGTAGAGGGTCACGCGGCTGACGCCCAGTTCGGCGGCGAGGGAGCGCAGGTCGATCCGCCGTCCGGCCAGGAAGTCGGCGCGGGCGCGCTTGAAGGCGTCCAGGGCGGTGGGCTTGCGCGTCCGGCCGGCCAGCTGACGTTGTAGAGGGGTCTGTTCCACATGTGCAACATATCCAAGGAGCGTTGCATCTTGACAGCTGACCGGGGCGCGTCCCAGTGTATGTAACACCTTCGTTCAGTGTTACATAGGAGCAACGAAATGGGAGATGTGTTGCATATCGCGCAGGGCGGCCTGCGCGGGCGGGAGGACGGCGGGATCACCGCCTACCTGGGCGTTCCCTACGCCAGGGCGCCGTTCGGGCCGCTCCGGTTCGCGGCCCCCGAGCCCGCCGGGCCGTGGGACGGCGTCCGCGACGCGACCGAGTTCGGGCCGACGGCGCCCAAGGACGACTACATCCCGATGTACGTCCCGCTGTTCCCCGAGGTCACCATCGAGGGGGACGACTGCCTCAACCTCAACATCTGGACGCCGGGCGGGGACGGCCTGCCGGTGCTGGTGTGGATCCACGGCGGGGCGTTCACCAACGGCTCCAACTCCGTCCCCGAGTACGACGGCACGGCGTTCGCGCGGGACGGGGTCGTCTTCGTCGGCGTCAACTACCGTCTCGGCGGCGAGGGGTTCGCCTACCTGGAGGGAGCGCCCGCCAACCGGGGGCTGCTCGACCAGATCGCCGCGCTCCGCTGGGTCCGGGAGAACATCGCCGCGTTCGGCGGCGACCCGGAGCAGGTGACCGTCGCCGGTGAGTCGGCCGGGGCCTGGTGTGTGCAGACGCTCCTGGCGATGCCGCAGGCCAAGGGGCTCTTCCAGCGGGCCATCGCGCAGAGCGGCGGCGCCCAGCACGTCCTGACGCCGGAGGCGGGCCGGCTGGTCGCGGCGGACCTGGCCGCGCGCCTGGGCGTCCCGCCCACCCGCGACGCGTTCGCCGAGCTGCCGCCCGCGGCGGTGGCGGCGGCCGTCCGGGCGGTCGTCGAGGAGGTGCAGATGGCACCCGACCCAGCCAAATGGGGTGAGCTGGCGCTGTCCGCCCAGCCGTTCGCGCCGACCGTGGACGGCGAGGTCCTGCGCGTCCCGCCGCTGGGGGCCTCCGACCCGGACGTCCCGCTGCTCACCGGGACCACCGCCGAGGAGGCCCGGCTGATCCTCGTCGCGTCCGGGGCGATCGGCGTGATCGACGAGGCGACGCTGCGCGCGTCGGCGGCCGCGTACGGGCTCGACGCCGACCCGGCGATCGCGGTGTACCGGGCGAGCCGCCCGGACGCGCGGCCCGGCGACCTCCTGTCGGCGATCGTCTCCGACTGGTACTTCCGCATCCCGGCCGTCCGGTCCGCCGAGGCCAGGGGCCGCAACACGTGGCTCTACCGGTTCGAGTGGGCGTCGCCGTCGCTCGGCTCTGGCCACGGCGTGGACGTCCCGTTCGCGTTCGATACGCTCGGCGCGCCCGGCGTCGGACCGCGGCTCGGCGAGGATCCGCCGCAGGACGTCGCCGACGTCTTCCACTCCGTGTGGGTCGGGTTCGCGACGACCGGCGACCCCGGCTGGGGCCCCTACGATTCAGACACCCGGACGGTCGGCCTGATCGGCGACGTCATCACCCCCGCCGCCGACCCCGCCGGGTCCGAGCGCGTCCTGTGGGAGGGCCGCCGATGAGCACCGTCCGGTACGAGACGCCGCTACCGAAGATCGCCCGGATCGTCCTGGACCGTGCCGAGCGCCGCAACGCCCAGGACACCGAGCTGCTGTACGCCCTCAACGACGCCTTCGACCGCGCCGCCCACGACGAGGACGTCGCGGTGATCGTGCTCGCGGCCGAGGGCCCGCACTTCTCGTCCGGCCACGACCTGCGCGAGGAGAACGCCCTCGCCGCGCTGCACGACCACCGGACGGTCGGTACCGCCACCGGTTTCACCCGGGAGGGCGCGGAAGGTCTCATGGCCCGCGAGGAGGAGGTGTTCCTCGGGTTCTCCGAGCGCTGGCGCAACATCCCCAAGCCGACCATCGCCGAGGTGCAGGGCAAGGTCATCTCCGGTGGGCTGATGCTCGTCTGGCCGTGCGACCTCATCGTCGCCGCCGAGGACGCCGAGTTCATCGACAACGTCGTCGCGATGGGGGTGAACGCCGTCGAGTTCTTCAACCACCCGTACGAGTTCGGCGTCCGCAAGGCGAAGGAGCTGCTGTTCACCTCCGGGGCGCTCACCGCCCGCGAGGCCGAGCGCATCGGCATGGTGAACCGGGTCGTGCCCCGGGACCGGCTCACCGAGGCCACCCTGGAGCTGGCGGCCCGCATCGCCGAGCAGCCCCCTTTCGCGCTGAAGCTCGCCAAGCAGTCGGTCAACGCGGCGCAGGACGCGCAGGGACGGCCGGACGCGATGCGGAACGCGTTCGCGCTGCACCAGCTCGCGCACAGCCACAACGCGCAGGTCCACGGTGTGATCGTCGAGCCCGGCTTCCTGCGGCGGTTCTCCCGTGGGTGACCTCGTCCCGCTCGGCCGGATCCTCACCGACCTCGCGCTCGCCGCCCCGGACCGGCCCATCGTGACCTGCGGGGACGAGACCGTGACCCGGGCCGGCCTGGAGGCCCGGGCCAACCGGCTGGCCCGGACCTACCGGGCCCGGGGCGTCGGCCTCGGCGACTTCGTCACGGTCGGAATGCCCAACGGCATCGGGTTCTACGCGGTGGTGTTCGCGCTGTGGAAGCTCGGGGCCGTCCCGCAGCTGATCTCCCCGAAGCTGCCCGACGCGGAGCGGGCGGCGATCCTCGAACTCGCCGAACCCGTCCTGGTGGTCACCGCCGAGGAGCCCGACCTCTCCCTCAGCGACGCCTATGTCGAGCCGCGCGTCGGGCCGTCCTGGAAGGCGCCCACCTCGGGCGGCAGCACCGGACGGCCCAAGCTGATCGTCTCCGGCCAGCGCGGCGAGCTGGACCCGCTTGCGACCGGGACCGTGCTCGGCCAGCGGGACGGCGGCGTCCAGCTCGTGACCGGCCCGCTGTACCACGCCGCCCCGTTCAACTTCTCGATGTACGGCCTGTTCATGGGTCAGCACCTCATCGTCCTGGAGAGGTTCCACCCGGTGGCCGCGCTGGAGGCCGTCCAGCGGCACCGCGTCGACTGGATGGCCCTCGTCCCGACGATGATGCTGCGGATCCTGCGCGAGCTGGAGAAGGGCGACCCGTGGGACCTCGGCTCCCTCGAACAGGTCTGGCACGGCGCCGCCCCCTGCGCGGAGTGGCTGAAGGAGGCGTGGTTCGACCTGCTGGGCCCGGAGAACGTCCACGAGATGTACGCCACCACCGAGGCGCAGATGATGACCCACATCGACGGCCGCGAATGGCTGGCGCACCGCGGCTCGGTCGGCCGCCCGCTCTGGGGCGAGGTGACGATCCTCGGGCCGGACCTGGCCGAGCTGCCCGCGGGCGAGACCGGCGAGGTCTACGTGCGGCCCGACCCGGGCGCACCGCCGTCCTACCGGTACATCGGCGCCGAGCCCCGGCGCGCCGGGGCCTGGGAGTCGATGGGCGACCTCGGGCGGCTGGACGCCGACGGCTACCTCTACCTCAGCGACCGCCGCACCGACCTCATCGTCACCGGCGGCGCCAACGTCTACCCCGCCGAGGTCGAGGCGGCCCTGAGCGAGCACCCGGCCGTCCTCGGCTGCGCCGTCATCGGGCTGCCGGACGAGGACCTCGGCCGCCGGGTGCACGCCCTCGTCCAGCCCGCGGGCCCTGTCACCGAGGACGACCTGCGCGTCTTCCTCGCGGACCGGCTCGTCCGCTACAAGATCCCCCGCACGTTCCGCTTCACCGGCGACCCGCTCCGCGACGACGCCGGGAAGCTGCGCCGCGCGGACCTGCTGGAGCGGGAGCTCTCCCGCTGACGATCACCCCGCGCGACGCTCAGGCGGGGCCGGAGCGCAGTTCCGGAACGTACAGGTCCAGGGTGCGCGTCATCTGGCGCAGCAGGGCACGGAGTTCGTCCTGCTGCGCCTGGGTGAGCCCGGCCACGGCGCGGTCCTCGACGTCCTTGGCCGCCTCCTGGGCACGTTCCACCAGCGCGAGCCCCTCTTCGGTGATCCGCACCTCCAGGATCCGGCCGTGGGTGGGGTGCGGGGTGCGGACGACCAGTTCCCGTTCCACCAGCGACGCGATCGCGGCGGACATCGACTGCGCGGTGACCCCGGCCCGGTGGCCGAGCTCGGCCCCGGACAGTCCGCCCGGATGCTCCAGGCCCAGCTGGGCCAGCGCGGCGAACTGCGCGTGGTTGAGCGAGAAGCGGCGGAGCGTGCGCTCCAGCTGCTGGGACAGGGCGTTGCTGACCATCCGCATCATGTAGGGCAGCCGCTGTCCGTAGTCCCTGACCATGCCCGTCATCCCTTTGCCCGTCGCCCTTACGCCCGCCGGCGTCACCGTAGCATGTCTTACGCAACTTATCAGTTACCTGATATGTTGCCTGACATATAACCCATCATTGAGGAGATCGCCATGTCGCTGCGGATGCTCTCGCCCGCCGAGGCCGCCGTGCTGCTGATCGACCACCAGACCGGAACCATGAGCTGGGTCGGGTCGGCCGACCGCGCGGTGATGAAGGCCAACGCCCTCGCCCTCGCCAAGGCGGCCAAGGCGCTGGGCATGCCCCTCGTCCTCACCTCGTCCATGGAGGACCGGATCCAGGGGCCGCTGGCCAAGGAGTTCGAGGAGATCGCCCCGGAGGAGTTCACCGGGCGGATCCGGCGCACCGGCGTCGTCAACGCCATGGACGACCTGGACTTCGCCGCCGCGGTCGCCGCGACCGGGCGGCGCACGCTGATCGTCGCGGGCGTCACCAACGACGTGTGCACCGTGTGGCCCACGCTCACCGCGCTCAAGGAGGGCTACACCGTGCACGTGGTCGCCGACGCGGGCGGCTCCACCGGCAAGCTCGCCGACGACATCGCATTGCGTCAGATGGAGGCGGCGGGCGCCGTCCTCACCTCGACGAACATGCTGCTCACCGGGCTCGCGCGAACGTGGACCAGCCCCGAGGGCCAGGCGCTCATCCCGATCGTCGGCGAGCTCATCCCGGCCTGAGCCGCCCGTCCAGAGGCTCAGCGGCAGGGACCTGCGGCGCGGACGGGCGCCGCAGGTCCCCCGGCCGGGTGGGACGCCCTCACATCTCCAGCCCGGCCGGGTTCATCAGGGGGCGCACCTCGACGCCGCCGGACTCCTCGCCGGGCTCGTCGCCGGCGATGAGCGCGGCCAGCTCGACGGCGCGCTCCAGCGACTCGCAGTCCAGCAGGTACTGCTCCGCGAGATGCCCGGGGGCCGGCCGGCGCGGCCCCCGTACCACCGCCGTGACGCCGTCGCGGACCCGGACGACGACGCTGTGCGACGGGTCGGCGAGCACGTGTCCGCCGATCAGCTCCCCGGCCTCATGGGCCGCCGCGAGGAACCTCCGGTGGTCGCCGTCCGCGCCGCGCGGGGCCGCCCGGTCCCGGTAGAGGTTCAGCACGAACTTCATCGTCCTAGCCCTGGAAGAGCACCCGGCGCACCTCGATGCCCAGGCCCTCCACCCCCGCGTCGGGGATGAGCGCGGCCAGTTCCACGGCCCGGTCCTTGTCCTTGCAGTCGACCAGGTAGTAGCCGCCGAGGAACTCCTCGGTCTTCAGGTAGGGGCCGTCGGTGACCGCCGCGACGCCTTCCCGGACGCTGACGACGACGCTCTCGGACCGGTCGGCCAGCGCCACCGTGCCGAGCATCTCGCCGGACTCCTTGATCGTCTCCATGAAGGCGCCGTGGCCGCTCATGACCTCGTTGCGCTTCTCCTCGGTGAGGGCGTCCCAGACGGCGGGGTCGCTGTGCATGATCAGCATGAACTTCACGGTGTCTCCTCCGGTACCGGATCGCGCCGGGCGGCGCGCTTCACCCAGTGATCGGAACCGGCGGCGCGGTCTCGACATCCGCTCGACACCGAATCAGAAGAACATCGCAAGAACGTCGCCTCCGCTCCGACCTTCTACCGGAGGGCGCTCTCAGCCGGGCGTCCCGGACAGTCCGACCACCCATGGAGGACAGAATGGGCGACCTGCCCCGCATCGGCATCACCCTGCAGAACTTCGGGCCGTACGCCGGGCCCGACGCGATCGTCACCGTGGCCCAGGCGAGCGAGCGGCTCGGCTTCCACTCCCTCTCGGTCAGCGACCGGCTGCTGATCCCCGTCGGCCCCCAGTGGACCAACGACGCCGGGGTACCGGAGTGGCACGTCTGGGACTGTGTGGAGGTGCTGACCTGGGCGGCCGCGCACACCCGGCGGATCCGCCTGGCCACCGGCGTCCTCAACACGATCTTCCAGCCGCCCGCCGTCGCGGCGCGCCGGCTGGCCACGCTCGACCAGCTGTCCCAGGGCAGGCTGGACGTCGGGATCGGGCAGGGCGGCGGCACCCGGCTGCCCCCGTACTACATCCCCGAGGAGTTCACCGCGGCCGGAATTCCCACCGGCCGCCGCGGCGCGGGCTTCGTGGAGCATGTGGCCGCGATGCGCGCGTGCTGGGGCCCCGACCCCGTCGAGTTCCACGGCGAGCACTATGAGATTCCGCCGTCCAAGGTGGGGCCCAAGCCGTGGGGGGACGGCATCCCGCTGCGCTTCGGCGCGATCGCCCGTTCCACCATCGAGCGGGCCGCCCGCATCGGGGACGGCTTCGTCACCACCGCCGTGAACTGGGACGACACCCGCGACCAGATCCGCTGGTACCGGGAGGCCGGAGGCTCGGGGACCGTCGTCGTCAACGCGTTCGCGGTCATGCCCGGCGGCGAGGTCTCACCGGCACGGTTCACCGAGGGCGCGCTGTCCGCGCTCGACAGGGCGGGGGACCTCGGCGGCGACGAGGTGCACCTCGTGACGTCCCTGCTGGGTCTCGACCCGCAGGGCCAGGTGGATCTGCTGGAGGCGCTGGCGGACAGGCTCAGTCTCCCGACCCCCTGATATCCGCCTCGGGGACCGGAGCGGGCCGCCGCGGTGGCGGTCCGCTCCGGTCCGGGTGCTCAGCCCGCCCGGGTCACGGCCTTGGCCATGAGGACCCCCGCGAGGATGACGGCCCCATAGACGATCTGGAGGGCGGCGCCGCCGAGGCCCCACAGGGGCAGGAGCGCGCCCAGCAGCGTGATGACGATCGCGCCCGCCGTCGTCCCCCAGGAGGTCCCCCGGCCGCCGAGGACGGAGGCGCCCCCGATCGCCACGGCGGCGATGGGCGTGAACAGGTACGGCGCCCCCATGGCCAGGTAGGACTGTTCGAGATAGCCGCTCATGAGCATCCCGGTGAGGACGGCGATCATCGCGGACGCGGCGTAGGTGGCGATGACGACCCTGCCCGTCCGGATCCCGGCAAGGTGCGCGACCTGGGGATTGGCCCCGGTCGCGTAGAGCCGCCGCCCGGACGGCGTCCGTTTCAGGAAGACGCCCATGGCCACGGCGGCGGCCAGCCAGCAGAGCGTGACCACCGGCACGAAGCCGAGCCGCGCCGACGCCAGCTCGACCATCGGGCGGGGCGCGGTGCCCGCCGCCGCGCCGCCCCGTCCGGCCAGTCCGACCAGCAGCCCTTGGACGAGCCCGCCGACGCCCAGGGTCATCACGATCGGGGGGATGCCGAGCCGGGTCACCCCGGCGCCGTTGACGCAGCCGGCCAGGGCCCCGGCGAGGACGAGACCGGCCGCGACGAGGACGGGCGGCGCCCCGCCGGGACCGGCGAACTGCGACATCCCGATCCCGCCGAGGGTGATCATCCAGGGCAGCGACAGGTCGATGCCGCCGCCCAGGACGACCAGCGTCTGTCCCAGCCCCGCCAGGCCGACGAACGTGGCGATGAGCAGGAGCGTGTGCAGGTTGTCCAGGGAGATGAACCCGTGCGCGCGCAGCGCCCCCACCACGAGGAGCACGGCGGCGAACGTCCAGGAGCCCACCAGGGCCCGGTCCGTGCCGGTCATACGGCCCGTGCCCGCCGTGGGGCGTCGTGCCAGGAGCCGTCCGGCCTTCATGATGTTCCCCTCTCACGCGAGCCGGTCACCGAACGAGCGCCCACCGCAACCAGGAGCAGCAGCGCCGAGGTGAGCTGGGTGACGTGCGGCGGGAGGTTGAGGGCGGCCACGATGTCGGAGAGGAAGGTGAGGCAGAAGGCCCCGGCGACCGTCAGCATCACGCCGCCCCGGCCGCCCGCCAGCGCCGTCCCGCCGACGACGAGCGCCGTGATCGACGGCAGGAGGTAGCCGTCGCCGAGGGTCGGGTCGCCGCCCTGCGTCGTCGCGGCGAGGTACACCCCCGCCAGGGTGGCCAGCAGGCCGCTCAGGGCGTAGGCCGCGACGCGGACGCGCTTCACCGGCACGCCGCTGAGCGCCGCGCGGTCCTCGTCGCTGCCGGTGGCGTACAGCCAGAGCCCGAACCGCGACCGTTTGAGGGCGAGCCAGGAGAGCGCGAGCAGGCCGAGGATCACGAAGGACGCGGGCACGCCCGCCACCGTGGACGACACCGCGGTGGCGAGGGCCGGGGGGACCTCGCCGCCTGGCTCGGCGAGGATCGCCAGCGCCAGCCCCTTGTAGATCGCCCATGTCCCGAGCGTCGCCACGAGCGGCTCGATACGGCAGCAGGCCACGAGCACCCCGTTGACGGCACCGAGCAGCAGCCCGGCGAGCGCGATGAGGACGAGCCGCGCGCCCCAGTCGCCGCCGGTGCCCAGCCACGTCGCGGTGAGCGTGTTGCCGATCACCAGGGTCC
This sequence comes from Actinomadura roseirufa, assembly GCF_900659635.1. Classification (GTDB taxonomy): domain Bacteria; phylum Actinomycetota; class Actinomycetes; order Streptosporangiales; family Streptosporangiaceae; genus Spirillospora; species Spirillospora roseirufa. The sequence continues at coordinate 39,002 of NZ_CAACVB010000048.1, forward strand.
CGCTGACCGACAGGTCCAGGCCCTTGGACAGCACGACGAGGGTCTGCGCGTACCCCACGAGCACCACGGTGAGGGCGACCTGCACCTCCTGGCCCGCGTAGCCGGCCGACAGCAGCGACGGCTGGAGGGCGACGTCGACCACGGCGAGCAGGACGAGCAGCCCGAGCGTCCCGAGGTCGCGGGGCGCCGCGCGGCGCGTCCGGCGGCGCGGGAGGGCCGCCCGCGCGGCGGCGAGCGCGGTCACGACGCGCTCCCGGCGGCCGGACCCCGGTCGCCGCCCGCCGTCACGGCGAGGGCGAGGACGCTCTCCTCGGTGATCTCGGGGCCGGTGACCTCCCCGACGATGGAGCCGCCCGACATGACCAGCACCCGGTCGGCGAACTCGGCGTACTCGGCGATGTCGCTGGAGTAGAAAAGGATCGACGTCCCGTTGGCGGTGATCGTGCTGAGGACGTCGAGGATCTCGGCGCGGGTCGCGACGTCCACTCCCCGGGTGCCGTCATACAGCAGCAACAGGCTCGGCTTCGTCATCAGCACGCGAGCCAGCAGGGCCCGCTGCTGGTTGCCGCCGGACAGCCCGGCGACCGGTTCGCCGAACCGGTCGTGCGGCAGCCCCAGCTCGGCTCCGATCTCCCCGGCGGCCCGCCGCTCCGCCGCCGCGTCCAGCAGCCCGCGCCGCCGGAACCCGCGCAGCGACGACAGCGACACGTTCCGGGTCACCGGCCACGACATGATCAGCCCGTCCACCTGCCGGTCGGACGGCACGAGCGCCACGCCCGCCCGCAGCGCCGCGGCGGGTCCGCGCGCGGTGTGGCGCCGCCCGCGCAGCGTGACGTCGCCGCGCCAGGGACGGCTCCCGGCGAGGGCCATGACGACCGCGCGCTGCCCGTGGCCCTCCAGCCCGGCCAGCCCGACGATCGTCCACCCGCGGTCGGCGCCCTTGACCTCGCCGACCGGGCTGATGATCGCGGCG
>NZ_CAACVB010000049.1 GCF_900659635.1 Actinomadura roseirufa
GACCAGGGCCTTACGCCCCTGCGGCTTGCGGTTCAGACGAATCTCGAAGGCCATCGCACTCCCTGGTCAGGGATGTTGCGACGACTCCTCGAATCCGCCGGACCCGAGTGGGGGGCCTAGCTGCAGGAGTTCGGGACCAGGACGCTGCGCATCACGCGGTGCGGCGCGGTGAGTTCCGCGGCGGGCACGACCAGCCACGGTTCGGACTGGTCGTCTTGCCGCTCATTCTCCTGCGCCACCAAAACCTGCCGGTGCAAGTCAGCAGCGACCCCGGCAGCGGGAGGACAACACCGTCCTGCGTGGAGCGCGGTTACCGCCTCACCGGGGCCGGCCCGCGACGTGCGGGCGATGGCAGGGGTCCCCCGCCGGGACGACTGTTCACGCTTGGCCGGGTGGGGGTGGGTCGGAGTCGGTCGTGGCTGTGCCTGGTGGGTGCTCGGGTTTGTGCTGGGGGTTGAGGGAGGCCAGGCGGGTTTCGGCGCGGGTGGCGCGTTCGCGTAGGTGTGCGTTTTCCTGTCGGGCGGCGGTCACCTCTGCGGCCAGGTGCTGGGCCCGTGCTTGCTCGGCGGCCATGGTCTGTTCGGTGGCGGCCAGGGCGGCGCGGGCCGTCTCGGTTTCGGTGTGGGCGGTCTTCAGCCGCGTGGTGAGGTCGGCGGCCTGTGCTGCGGCGGTCTGCGCGGCGGCCTCGGCGGCGTGGCGGGCGGCGGCGAGTGCAGCGCCGGCGGCGTCGGCCCGGACCTGCTCGGCGCGGACCTGCCCCTGCGTGATGGCCAAGGCCTCCCGGGCGGAGGCGAGTGCGGCGTTGGCGTGTGCGAGCTCGGCGCGGACGGTCTCCAACTGCTCGGCGCCACGGGTCAGGTCGCTCTGCAGCCGGGCGGTCTGCTGGGCGTGGTCCTGGTGGGCGGCGCGCAGCTCGGCGGTCTTGGCGTCGCGGGCGGCCTCGGCGACGGCTTGGGCGGCCACCGCGGCGTCCCGGACCTGCCGGTGGGCCTGGATGGCGCCGTCGGCGTCGACACGGGTCTGCCGGGCGGACGCGGCGGCCTGCTCGGCGGCGTCCTCGGCCCGTTTGCGCGCGGTGACGGCCTGCCGGGCTGTCTCGGCCGCGTCCTTCTCCCGGCGCTCGGCGTCGGCGGCGCGCGCTTCGGCGTCCGCGGCGGCCTGGCCCGCGGCGACCGCCTCGGCCTCGGCGCGTGTCACCCTGCTCAGTGCCCCCTCCTGGGCCTGGCCAAGGGCGTCTTGCAGCCGGGTCAGCTGCTGCTGCAGATCACCGATCGCGGCGGGCAGGACGCGGGCCAGCGCGTCGGCCTGGCGGAGCGGTCCGTCCACCAGCGCGGCGTCGGCGGCGCGCCGGTCCCGGCTGGCCTGGTCGGCGTGGGCCTTGCTGCAGTACTTGGGACGTCGCCCCCGCCCCGATACGACCGGCAGCGGCAGCGAGCAACCATCCAGGGCGCACACTCCCGCCGGCGCGGCGAGGGTGCGGGCTCGATCGTCCCCGTCGCCGCCCTCGCCGCCTTGTACTGCGCCGCCCTGCCCTTGGACGTTCCGCTTCTGACTGCTCCGCGCCCGATCGTTTTGGTCGAGGCCGGGCTCCTCCTGCTCCTCCACGTCCTGTGGGGAGGTCTCCGGAGGTGCGGGGTGCCCGTGCTGCTGTCGAGGACCGCCCTTCGATCCCGCCGCGGCGGTGTCATCGCTGCTCACCCCTCCACCCTATCTATTTACGCGATGATGATGCGCTTAATTTTTTCGCGTCACGCGTTATGCGTAAAACTTTCCACGAATAGGCTCCAGGATAATCACCCTTATCCTGGAGCGGGTTCCGCGAGGGGGCGCAGCCCGCCACGACTTACGCGCGCCGCGCCCGGGGGGACGGTGCTGGAGCGACTGGTCGGCTCGGCGCGGGAACGCCCGGATGTCGGGTCCAGCCCAAGGGGGCCCGAACCACATGCAGATGATCTTGAAGGCGCCCGCACGGAGGCGTCATGGTCGCGGTCCAAAGAAGCGCCGGCGGCCCAGCACCTCGGCGCGAGATCAGCGATCTTGGAGGCGGCCCCCACCCACGTGCTGGCCGGCCCGAGGCCATCGACCTGTTCCAGGTGGTTGCCGGGCGGTGATCCGAAGACGTGAGGCGGCAAGGAGCCCCGGCTCCGGGCCGAGAGGGCGCCGGGGCGGGGGCTTCTTGGTCTGTCAGCGTGTGATGCCGTACGCGTGGATCAGCGTCTGGTCGACGGAGTTGCCCGTGGTATCGGCTGCTCTCGCTCGGAGGGACACGTGCTGTGCGTCGGCGGCGTTTCGGAGTGTGGCGGTCCAGTGGTCTCCGGTCCGGGTGAACATGACCGGCTGCCAGGTGGTGCCGTCGTCGAAGGACGCGTCGACGGTCGGCTTCGTCACATCGGTGGCCACGGCCCCGCCGGGCCGTTCGACGCGCACCTCGAAGTGCTGATCCGCTCCGCCGGGGGCGCGGTTCTGCTCATCGAGCGCCATCCGGTAGCGGACCACGAGGAGGGGCAGCGTCGCCGAGTCGGTGTGCTCGGAAGAGAAGTCCCAGGTGACGTGCTGCCGGGTGGACAGGTCGGTCCAGGGGACATCGCGCTGCGTGTCGGCGGTAAGACGGTAGGCGGCGCGTCCGGGCGGCAGGGTGGCCGTGAAGCTCGTCGGGTCGGTCCCGGTCGCCAGCGCCTCGCCGTCGTGGGTGAGTGTGAGGTTCACGGAGGGGGCGCCCGGCCCGGCCGGGACCTCTGCCGAGGACGACTCCGCATACAGGCCGAGGCCCCATATTCGCAGTTCGTCGCCGTCCCGCTGGTTGAGAGCGACCAGGGCCGGGCCGAACGGGCCGACGTTACGTGCGCGCTCGTAACGTCCGGCGTGATCGAACCGCTCGGTCACGACCTGTGTCTGCCGGATGTCCGAACCGCAGGCACCGGAGGCGTAGGTGTGCGTCCAGTCGAATCCCGGGGTGACGTACTCGACGCGCCGGTCGGGGAGCGGGCGGTCACCGGCCGGGGAGCTGATGATCAGGCCGCCCGGCCAGATCACTCCGGTTTCGGTGCTGACGCAGCCGGGGGCGCCGAGCCCGCGTACTGGGTGTCGGCCTGTGCCTGGTCGGCCGTAGGGATGCGGAAACTCAGGTCGTTCGGGAGCCGGTCGTGGATCGTGCCGACGGAGTGGTACAGATAGGGGCTCCTGGTCGCGTCACCGTCTAGGGCGAGGTCGGCCGCGCCGTACACGATCAGGCCGCGGGAGGTGCCCGTCGTCGTCTCGGTGAGATACGCCAGGTCGGCCACGGTGGCGGGTTTCCCGGTGCGGTCCAGCATCGTCAGGTCGACGGACATGTTCGACGCCGCGTGCCGGGGGGCTCGTAGCCCGGGGGTGCGCTGAGACGGGCGCGCATCCGGGGGCCAGGACGGCCGCGTCGCCGCCTGCGCCCTTCTCGGTCGCGACGTGTGGTTTCTGACGGCCGCCGGGGGCGGCCGTGGCCCAGGCGGGCGCGCCGACCGCAGCTGCGGCGACGGCGATCGCCGTGGTCAGGGTTCGTTTCATCGCCGGGCTCCGGACCGGTCGACGATGGCCGTGGCGAGTTGAGCGGACCAGCCGAGGATCTGGCCCTTCTTGGACCGCGAGGTGCCTTCCGTGCCGGTCGAGGCGTGGTCGTTGACGGCGATGGCGCGGTGCCCGAGGTAGGCGTAGGTGGCCGGATCGATGATGACGTCGGTGCGCAGGTAGCCCTCGTCGATCCGGTACAGGGCCACGCCGTGGCGTCCGGCCGCGTCGGTCACGTCCTTGTCCAGCCGGACGCCGGGGATCGCGGCGAGTGCCCCGTACAGGGCCGCGCGCAGCTTCGGTGGCAGGACGCTGCGGCTCATCAGAACCTGGATCGCCGAGAACGCCGCGGCGTCGCGGCCGAGGGGTGCCCGCCCCGACCGCTGGTAGACGAGCGCCAGCAGGGCCTTCGGGTCGGTGGGCAGCGACCGCAGGTAGGCGTAGTCGGAGCGCGGTACGGCTGAGCGCTCCATCGGCGTGGTCGGGACGGATTCGAGCCGTCCGCCGTTCGCCTTGGTCGCCCGTCGCATGCCGTCCACCTTGAGCCAGCGTTCGACGGTGATGCGCCCGTCGGGACGCCCCGCCAGGAACCCGGCGGTGCCGGCGGACGAGGTCGCGAACATCTCCTTAACGTAGGTCCACTGGTCCGGGCGCGGGTTCCAGGCGGGTTCGGTCGCCGCCTTGAGCGCGGCCCGGTGGGCGAGCTCGCCTGCGGAGGCGACAGGGCCGGCGGGCAGGCCCGGGACGCCGGTACGGCGGTGGCCGTTCTCGTCGACATCCCCGAGGTTCTGGGCCACGGTGACACCGGCGGCGATCGTGACGGCCAGAGCGCCGACGGCCACCAGCCGCACGCCCATGCGCGGAAGCCGGGCGCGGGGCTCGCGCTCGTCGAATCGCGCGGTGACCTGTGATCGAACCGCGGCGAGCCGTACCGGCTCGGGCTCGGCTAGGGAGGCCCGCATCCGCCGCAGGGTGTTCAGTTCGCTCATGGTCAGTCCTCACTCGTCGTCGGGGTGCCGAGGGCGGCGCGCAGTTTGCGCCGGGCTCGGTGGAGGCGTGAGCGCACCGTGCCGACCGGCACGTCGAGCGCGCGGGCGACCTCCTCGTAGGAGAGGTCGCCCCAGGTGAACAGGAGGAGGGCGTCGCGGTCGCGTTTCGTCAGTGACGCGAGTGCGGCGGCCAGGCGTGGGCTCTCGGCCTCGGCGGAGACGGCGTCGGCCACCCGCTGGGCGTGGCCCTCGGCGATGAGCGGGTCGGTGCCGGAGCGCGCGTAGGCGCGGTACATCCGCACCTCGGCCCGCCGCCGCTCGCCGATCAGGTTGGTCGCGATGCCGTACAGCCACGGCGCGGCGTTCCTGCGGGACAGGTCGTAGCGGGTCCGGCGGCGGAAGGCGATGAGGAACGTGTCGGCGACGACGTCGTCGGCGGCGTCGGGGCCGAGGCGGCGCGCGACGTATCCGCGCAGCCGGCCGGCGTGCCGATCGAAGATCGCGGCGAAGAGCTCGGGTTCGCTCCTCGACCGCTCGATGAGGCTCGCGTCATCGACGTCGGTCGACGACGCGGCCTGCGAGCGTGGTGGCGCTGCGGCCATAGAAGGGTGTCCCTTCGTCAGGGCCCGTCGCGGGCACCGGGTGGGTCACCTCTCCTTGGCCGACGGGGCGGCCCGGGTTCACACCCTTCGACACGGCCGCGCACTGTAGGGCATCACCCACGCCCGGGGTCTTGGGTGGCTGCAAGCAGCTCGACGTGAAACACACCCATGAAACCAAAGGTGAACCCCGCGTGGAGGTGCATAACTGCCCGTACGCGACCGTGGCCAGGCCCTCGTCGGGACCAGGTGAACCGGCACGCGACCTGCGCCGGTTTCACAGATCCGACCGGATCCGAGGCGCCACCGCCCGGTCGTCCGACCGCGCCAGCGCACTGAGTGCCCGGCTTATCCCCTGCTGTCCGGCCGACGGACGTCCGGAACCGCTTGCTCCGGCACGTACCGCCGATGGTCTTTCGGTTGTCGAGGCCCCTGATCGAACCGATCGAGGACCGGCCGGGACACCGGCGGGGACGGGTGAGGTGGCTGAGGAGAAGCGCGAATGGCCCGCTTCCCGTCCCTCCTCGTGGGGCCGGCTCTTTGACACAGCGGCGATTTTTTGGCCTTTTTCACCCTCGGTGATAGTGGGCGCCATGGACTATGACGTAGTGGTGGCCGGAGGCGGCCCGGTCGGACTGATGCTGGCCTGCGAGCTCCGCCTCGGGGGCGCACGGGTGGCCGTCCTGGAGCGCCTCACCGAGGTGAACCCGACGATCAAGGGCGGGGCGATCACCACGCCCAGCGCCGAGGCGCTCTACCGCCGGGGCCTGCTGCCCGCGCTGGTCGAGGTGCAGCGAGAGGCGATGGACCGCTCCCAGGCGTTCTTGCGCGAGCGGAAGGGCGGGGACGGAGGCGGGGTCGCGGGCCAAGGGCTCGGGTTCGTCGGGCACTTCGCCGGGATCATGCTGCGCGCCGACCTGGTCGACCGTACGGAGCCGGGCCTCGGCGACGCCGGACCCGCCGCCGAGATCGCTTTCGTGGCGCAGCAGGACATCGAGCGGCTGCTCGGCGGGCGGGCGGACGAACTCGGCGTCGACGTGCGCCGGGGGGTGGAGCTGACCGGCTTCGACGCGGACGACGAGGCCGTCACCGTGCGGACCGGCCATGGGGCCGTACGCGCCGGTTGGCTCGTGGGCTGTGACGGCGGCCGCAGCGCGGTCCGCAAGCTCGCGGGGTTCGAATTTCCCGGCACGGACCCGGAGATCACCTGTCACCAGGCGGTCGTGGAGATGACCGGTGCCGAGGACCTGAAGGTCGGCTGGGCCGCCACGGACACCGGGGTGTACGCCTACGGGCCGATGCCGGGCCGCGTCGTCACCGTGGAGTTCGACGGCCCGCCGGCCGACCGGGACGCGCCGGTCACCGCCGATGACCTCCAGGCGCGGCTGCGCCGCGTATCCGGCGTGGACGTCACGATCACCGGGGTGCGGACCGCGACCCGCTTCACCGACCACGCCCGCCAGGTCACCGAGTACCGCAAGGGCCGGGTGCTGCTGGCGGGCGACGCGGCGCACGTGCACTCCGCGTTCGGGAGCCAGGGGCTGAGCCTGGGGATCGGGGACGCGATGAACCTCGGCTGGAAACTCGCCGCGGTGATCGGCGGCCGGGCGCCGGAAGGGCTGCTGGACACCTACACCTCCGAGCGGCACCCGGTCGGAGCATGGGTCCTGGACTGGACCCGGTCCCAGGTCGCGGCCATGCGCCCGGACCCGCAGTCCCGGGCCCTGCGCGAGATCGTCAGCGACCTGGCGGGGACGGTCGCGGGCAGCACGTACCTCACCGCGCGGCTCAACGGTGGCGGGGTGAGGTACGAGCCGCCGGGCGAGCACCCGCTGACCGGCCGCAGCACCCCGGACCTCGAACTCACCGACGGCGGACGCCTCGCGGACCACCTTCACGGCGGCCGGGCGCTCCTGCTCGACCTCACTGACGATCCGGAGCTCCGGGCCCTCGCTGCGGGGTATGCCGGCCGCGTCGACACCCTGACGGTCGGCTGCTCGTCCCGCCCGGAACTGGCGGCGGTCCTCGTCCGTCCGGACGGCTTCACGGCCTGGGCGGCCGACGCGGGGGCGCAGGCGCGGCCGTCGACGGCCGGGCTGGCGGAGGCGCTGGAGGAGTGGTTCGGAGTGCCGGAGAGTGCGGTGACGCCGGGCTGATCCGCCGCTCTGTTGACCGATTCGAACACGAGCCGATTCCACCCACGGCCGCCGCACCCACCCGGTGCGGCGGCCCCCGTACCCCAGTCTCGGCCTAAGGACCAGGGCGGTTTGGGTGCCGTGCCCCGGCGCGAGAGTAGCCGTCAGCGGGGTCGTCGGAGGGAGTGGCAGGCAGCCTGTCCGCGGTCAGAGTGCGGAGCCGGATCTCGCCTGGCTCGTGCCCCGCCATGACTCCACGGGCACCGGTTTCCCCGGAGTCTCCGCCTGGGACTCAACGGTTTCGTAGTCTCGTTCGACGTCTAGGTATGACCGTGGTGAGGACTTCGCAAGGTGTGCTGTGGGCGGTGCTCACTGCTGCGGCCAACACCGTGTCCTGGCAGGCCGCCTTGATCACGTTGGTGACCTTGTTGGCACCCGGGGTGATGCGGCTTCTGTTGGAAGGTCTGCGGCGCCGGACGTTCGCGTTGATGCTGGCCGACATGCCAGAAGGGACCGTCGTCGAGCAGCGAGACGGTCCGGGAGGACGATCGATGAAGGTGACGATGGGTCCAGGTCGTCAGCCGCCTACTGCTGCGTCATGACCTCGCGGAACCAACCCTCCGAAGAGGTAGGTGCGGCTGTGACCGCACTCTTCAAGGCCGAGAGTCCCGGGCTGTTCAGGTACGCCCTGACCATTCCCAGTGTCAGCCGGGCCGACGCCGACGATCTGGTTCAGGCCACCTTCCAGGACGCAGTTCTGGCATGGGAGGAGAAGCTGTCTTGCTGGACCGGGGAACGGCGCAGGAAGTGGCTCTTCCAGGTCCTGCGCAACAAGGCGATCGATCAATGGCGCAAAGACAGGCATGTGTGCTCCGCATCGGAACTGATCGAGGGAACGGCCGCGTCGTTTCAGGACACCTCGCACCGCGCGCTGTCGAACATCGCTCTTCGCCGATGCTGGTCGGTGATCAAGCTGATGCCGCCGGTCCGGCAGCGTGTCGCGTTCCTGAGATGGGGCGAGGACTGGAAGCCCAGAGAGATCGCCGCGTTACTGGGGATCAGCCAGGACACCGTCCGGGCACATCTGAAACGAGCCCGTGACGCACTGGCCGTGCAGGTGGGCCCACAGGTCCCGTTCATCGACTCTTACAACGCCGAGGAGGGTACGGAACGATGACCGGCGATCCCGAAGACACGCAGGCCAAGGGTGCCGTCAAAGCCGCGGACGTGTACCGGCGAGCCCGCGACCTGGCGGCCGCCGAGGAGCCCGGCTACGACCTTGTGAGCGGCGCCGCCCGCTTCGAGGGGTGGCTGCGAGACCGGACCGCCGGGACAGGAGGGACGGACGAGCTGGCGGTCGACGACGTGGCGGCGCTGGCGATCCGCGCCCACGACGGTCAGCAGGAAATGTACGGCGCGCCCTACCGCGAGCACCTTCGCACCGTCGCGGAGGCATTGGCGCCGTTCGGTCCCCGGCTGGAGATGGCGGGCTGGTTGCATGACATTCTGGAGAGAACATCCTGGACCGCTGACCAGCTGCGTGAGACCGGCGTCCCAGACCGCGTGGTGGAGATCGTCGAGCGTGTGACCCAGGTTCGCGGCAGTGACTACCTGGACTCGATCCGTCTCATCACGCAGGACCCGGAAGCGACCTTGGTGAAGATCGCCGACAACGCGGACAGCATTTATCCGGAGCGTCCCGCCGTCATCCCCGACTCGGGCAAGCTGCTTGCCGATTTCGAGAAGGCTCGCGCCATCCTCTGGTCGGCTGCGACACCGGAGAACGTCACCGCAATCGTCGGCCGGGTCAACCCTCCCTTGCTGGAACGGCGGCCTCCCGGCCAATCTTGACGGGGAGGAGGCCAGGCGCGCCAAAGAGACTTCGCCCTCTTCATAGCGGGTGGCGAATGGAGCGGCTGGCCGGGGCATGAACCTGGGGCTACTTGCCTTTGATGCTTGTTCATCTCAGCCGGAGCCGAGCCTTCCCGGGGCGATCGTTGGTGCGAGGTACTCCAGCGCATAGCCGTTGCCGGAGGGGGTCACGCGGGCGATCCCGGGTGAGTCCAGGTGGGCGCCGGCCACGTAGTGGTCTGGTCGGGTCAGCTGTTCGAGGAGCGCCGCTCGCGCGGCGCGGGCCTGGGGCTGGTCGCCGTCGAGTTCCCAGGAGACGTTCGGCTGATCGAATTGGAGCGTGGGGACGTGAACGGTGTCGCCCCAGGCGAGAAGGAGGGCGGTGCCGCTCCTGACCTCGTAGACGGTGTGGCCGGGTGTGTGGCCCGGGGTCGGGACCGCGGTGGTCCAGTCGTTGATCGCGACCTTCTCCGACACCGGTACGACCCGGTCGCGGATCGGCGCGAGCCGCCCCGTGAACACCGAGGTGTCACCCGCGCCGATCCACACGCGTTCGAGTGCGGTGAACGCCTCTGAGCCGTCCGGCGCGATCAGGCCGCTCACGTGGTCCTCGTGCCTGTGGGTGATGGCCACATCGGTGACCTGCGCGCGGTCGATCCCCGCTTCGCCGAGCGCGTCGTAGAGCAACCCCATGGTGGGCTCGTGCCAGTTGTCGGACGCGCCGGTGTCGATGAGAACCGACCGCGTGCCATCGGTGACGAAGAAGGCGTTGACCGACAGCCTCAGGTTGTCGCCGGCCAGCGGGACGGTCGCCGGCAGTTCGTCGAGCGTGCGCCCATCCTCGTCGCGGAGCCGTGTCGGCGGCATGTCGATGTACCCGTCTCGCAGCGAGACCACCCGCAGGTCGCCGAATTCGAACGTGGCATGGTGGCGGCCACTCGAGATCAGACGCATGGAACCTCCGTCGTATTGGGCACGCGTCCGCGTGTCTCCAATAGAAGACTATATCTCCTTTAGAAGATACCCCTACACTGTGGGCAGCGAGGCACCCATCGATCAAGGAGCACGGTGGTCGAGCAGGACGGAAACGCGGCCGGCCCACGGGACGGTGACGACCTGGCCGGCGCGTTCGGCGGTAACGTGCGGCGACGTCGCGAGGAGGCGGGCCTGACCCTGGAGCAACTGTCCGCACGATCGTCGGTCAGCCGGGCGATGCTGTCCAAGGTCGAACGCGGTGAGAAGAGCCCGACGATCGGCGTCGCCTCCAGGATCGCCCACGCGCTCGACGCGTCGCTCTCCGACCTGATCGGCGCTCCGGCCGCCGCCACGTCCGGTGTGGCCATTGCCCTGCGCAAGAACGATCGCCCCGTTTTCCGTGACCCGGAAACCGGCTTCGAGCGGCACATCGCGTCGGCGGCCCCGGGCGCGGGAGGAGCCGAGGTGATCGTCCATTACCTTCCCGCGCAGGTCTCCACCGGGCTGCTGCCCGCCTATCCCCCGGGCACGGAGAAACAACTCGTGGTGCTCGCGGGCACCCTCACCGTCGCGATCGGCGGGATCAGCGAGACCCTGAACACGGGCGACTCCCTGTTCTTCCAGGCCGACGCGGACCACGGCTTCGCCAACCGGACGAACGCTCCCTGCGAGTACATCATGGTCATCTCACGTAGAACCTGAGCGTCCTGCGCGGACGGGGGCACGGGCGGGGAACCGCAGGCCATCGGCCGAGGCCGCCGCGCTCACGAACCCGCCCGCGTCCGGCGGCCGCGGCCGCCGAGTCGTGCTCCTTGATCCTTCTCGATGGCCACGGCGGAGGCGGAGAGGACGGTCGCGGCGGTGAGGGTTCCCCAGAGGGCGGCCGGGCCACGGGTGGCGAGGGCGGTGATGACCGCCGGGGAGACGGCGAGGCCGAATCCCGTGGAGAACTGGAAGCGGGAGAGGGCGCGTCCCAGGACACGGGCCGGGGCGATGGCGGTGACGAGCGCGGTGGCGCTGCCCGCGTAGATGATCTCGCCGATCGTGCAGACCACGGACACCGCCGCGACGGCCGCGGGACCCCAGCCGTGTCCCAGCGAGGTGGCCGCGAGGAAACCGAGGTAGGACACGGCCAGCACCACGCCGGAGAGGACCAGCACCGTCCGCCGGGTGAAGCGTGACATCAGGACGGTGACCGGCACCTGCAGTGTGACGACCAGCACCGTGTTGGCCACCAGGACGGCCCCCGGCCACATCGGGGACGCGTGGAACTGTGTCACGAGGATCAGGGGGATCGCGACTTCGGGGACGTTGAGGCAGAAGACGTAGATCACGTTGGCGGCGAGCAGCGCGAGCATCCGGGGTGCGGGCTCGTCGTCGAGGTCCTTGGCCGGGGACGTCTCCGCTGGACGTGCGTGCACGTGGACCGACCACGCCAAGGCGGCCGCGGCGAGGTAGGCGAGCCCGGTGACGACCGCCAGCGCTCGCAGTGCGGTGGTGCCGCCGGCCAGGCACACGGTGGCGATGAGCGCCGCGACGCCTATGGCGGCGTTGCGCAGGGCGCGGGCGCCCGCGAGGGCGGTGTCGCGCTCTCGGCCGTGGGCGACCGTGGCCACGAGCGCGGCGTGGGCGGCCGGCCACGCCTGGTTGCCGATGCCGAGGAAGAGCGCCGCCATCGCGAAGAGCCAGACGTGGCCCGTCGGCGCGGCCAGCAGCAGCACCACGCCCAGGACCCGCACCAGCATCGACGCCGCCACGACCGTGCTGCGCGCGCCCCGGTCCAGCCATCGGCCCACCGCGGGCATGCACGCCAGACCCGCGACGGTGCCGACGGTCATGGCGGTGCCGGTGACCGGCGGGGACAGTTTCAGTACCGTCACGCCGTAGAGCAGCAAAAAGGGCCGGATCAGGCCGGTACCGAGCGCGTCCACGGCCAGCGCGATGGCATACCGGGGGCCTCCGGAGGCGCGGATCAGGACGCGGGGCTGGATTCTGGTTATGGTCGTCATGGCGTCAGACAGTGCGTCCGGCCGCTGGGCCGGGGCACGTCGGTTGACGAATATCGTCAACCGACGACCTCGCCAGGTGGTCTGAGCAGCGATGATGGAAAGATGACGCTGAGGATCGACATCAGCGGCCTGCCGTCCGAGCGGATACGGTTCGCCGCCTCCCCGCTGGCCGAGCTGACCGCGATGCTGCACGTGCTGGCCGAGCCCGGTCACCATCCGCAGTTCTCCGGCTGGGCCGCGGACGTCTGGGCCGGGCTGCGGCCTGAGCTGGCCGAGCGGCTCAGGGAGGCGGAGTTCCTATGGCGTTCCTCCCAGGCCGACTTCATGATCCCCGCGCGGCCCCGGCCGACACTCGCCGAGGAGCTGGACGACGTCGACCGGATCGACGACGAGACATATGTGACCGCCGCGCTCGTCACCACCTGCGGCAGCAACCGGGTCCATTTCAGGGGGGCGTCGCCGCTCACCGACACGACGGCGCGCGAGCGTGCGCTGGACGTGGCGCAGGCCCGCGGCGCGCTGCAGGAGGCGTTCGCGGAACGGCTGCTCGCGGACCCGGCCGCGGTGCGGACGCGGGTGCGTCGCACCCTCGAGGAATGCGCCGAGGCGTTCTTCGACGGCGCGTGGGCGAGCGCCGCGGTGCAACTCGCCACCGATCTGCGCCTGAAGAACGAACTGCTCAGGCGCCAGGGCATCGGGTCGGCACTCGCCTCGGTCTCCGGCGCGGTCGCCCTGGCACCGGACGGCGACTGCATCATCGTGGACAAGGTGCAGGACAAGGCGACCGCCGCCCAGGGCGCAGGGGTCACCTTCATCCCCAGCGTCTTCGGCCGCCCACACCTGGTGGCGGTCCACGCTCCTGGGTGGCATCCGGTGGTGCAGTATCCCGTCGCCGAGCCGAGTCCGGCGGAACCGGTCTCTCTGGAGACGGTCACGCTCCGGCTGCAGGCGCTCGCGCATCCGGTGCGGCTGCGGCTGCTGCGCACCCTGGCCCGCGGCCCCCACACCACCAGCGAGCTGGCCCACTTCTGGGACCTCTCGCCCCCGGAGGTGTCCCGTCACCTGACCGTCCTGCGCCGTGCGGGCCTGCTCACGGCTCAGCGGAACGGTCGTTACGTCCGCTACACCGTTAATCTGCCTGATCTGACGGCGTTGGGCGGCGATCTCCTGGCGGCCGTGCTGCGCTGAGCGGCCCCGCTTGTGTCTCTTCTCCGCCGGACTAGGCTCTGACACACGCTAGTGATCAAGCTGCGACGCCCCGTGGATCCGCCCCCAGAGGAGGCCCGTTCGTGAGTGCGCCCCACGACCCGGTGCTCGAGGGAGTCGTCGGGCCTCCGCGCTCCGGCCCGCCGGCCCTCCCCGTCCCGGGCTCCGTCGCCGGAGTCGCGCCGGGTGGCGTGGCAACCGACCCACCCGGCACCGGTGACCCCCTCGCCGAAGCCGTCGCGATCCTGCCGGCGCTGCCCGCCGACTCCCCTGGCGACCGGTACGGCCTTCGCGGGCTGACCGCGGCGTGGCTGCGCAGCCAGAAGAGCGACGCCACCCGCCGCGCCTACTACCGTGACCTGGCGGGCTGGCTGGACTTTTGCGCCCGCACCCTGCTGGACCCGCTGGCCGCGCGGCGAGCCGACGTCGACGACTGGTCGGCGACCATGACCGCCGCCACCCGCTCGGGCCGGACCCGCCCCGCGGGGGCGGCGACCAAGGCCCGCCGCCTGGCGGCCGTGTCCTCCTGGTACACCTACCTGCTGTCCAACGACGCCGCCGAACGCAACCCCACGCTGCTGGTCAAACGGCCCTCCTCCGCGGAGATCACCGCGGCCGCCCGCAAGGCCCCCACACTCAGCGTCCCCGAGACCGCCCAGCTGCTCGACACCGCCGAGAACCGCGCCACCAGCCTGGACACCGAGACCGCCTGGCGGGACGCCGCCGTCGTCTTCCTGCTGTTCTACACCGCGCTGCGGGTGTCGGCGATCACCGGCGCCGACACCGGTGACCTGGGCACCGAGGCCGGCTATCGCGTGCTGTGGCACGCCGCCAAGGGCAAGGGCCCCACCGGCCGCGACTACGTGCGCGTCGACGGCGAGCTCACCCGCGTCCTCGACCACTACCTGAGCGTCCGCGGCCGTCGTCACCCCGGCCGGCTGTGCCCACCCGGACCGCTGCTGGTCACCGCCCCCCACGCCTTCGACGCCACCAAGACCGGCGACAGGCGTCTCACCCAGCGCGACGTCACCAACATCCTGCGGGCGGCGGCCACACGAGCCGGACTGCCCGCGGCGGCCCGGCTCACCCCCCACAGTGGCCGCCGCACCGTCATCACCACGCTGCTCGGTCACGACGTCCCGCTCGCCAAGGTCCAGGACCTCGCCGGGCACGCCGACCCCCGCACCACCCGCGGCTACGACGACACCAACCACAAACTCGCCGCCTCGCCCGTCACCGACCTCACCCGCATCCTGGCCCGGCAACGGACCCCACCGCCCCCGCCCCGATGACCGGCCCGGCCGGGGCTCCGGCCGGGCCCGCCACGTGTCGGACATGCGCCGTTCCGCGCCGCCGGGAGCCGAGAGGACGCATCAGGGGATCGCGGTCTCGATTCCAGTGAGATGCGCGGCGAGGATCTCCTCGAATGCGGCTTGGCGGTCGGCCCCGAGGGGACGGATTTCGCGCGCGAAGTGACCCAGGGCGGGGAACTGGTCGGGGTCGGCGCCCAGGACCGCGACACGGAACTGCTCCACCCCCTGTTCGTATTCAGCGGGGGTGAGGGTCCGGATGCCGGCCTCGGAGGCGATCAGTGCGGCGAGGAGAACCACGATCCGGTGGTAGCGGAGCGGAATCTCCTCCTCGGGCAGGCCCGAGGAGCGCAGGGCCTGGAGCACCTCCTCCATGACCAGCCGGGATCCCGTGCCGCCGGACGCGTAGCGTCCCCAGATCACGGCGAGCTGGGGGTGCTGCCCGAAGGCCTCTCGCAGGCGCAGGGCCGTCGCGGTGATGCGCTGCTTCCAGTCGCCCTCGGGGAGGTAGCCGTCCATCGCGGCCGCCAGGATCCGGTCGGCGACCGCGCGCAGCAGCTCGGTCTTGTTGCGGAAGTGCCGGTAAAGGCTGGAGGAGTCGGTCCCGAGCGCCGCGGCGAGCTTGCGCACGCTGAACGACTCGGCGTCGCTCGTGCGCAGCAACTCCGCCGCCGTGTCCAGGATCGCCTCGGTCGACCAACGCCTTCGGCCTGCCATCTCGCCCCTCTCGTCCGGGCTCAGCCTATGCTATGCACTTGCTGTTGCACGCACCGCGTGCATAATGGGTCGCAGCCCGGCCGAGAGGCGCGGCCGGGACCGCGAAGAGCGAAGAAGAGGCAGGGACATGAGCGAGACCACTGCTGAGACACGGCCACCGGAGCCGGACTTCGAGGCGATGACGATCGAGGAGCTGGTCGGCTACCGCGCCGCGGAGAACGCCTGGCGGGCGTCCGGCGCGGCGCGGGCGATCCTTGGGGATCCGGACCCGGGGGCCGCGATCGACTGGCGAGAGATGACGCTGCCGGGCCGTGACCTTGCGGTGCGGGTGTATCGGCCGCTGTCGGCGGACGACGGCGAGGCCGCCACCGGTACCGGCCTGCCACTCGTGGTCCATGTGCACGGAGGTGGTTTCGTCGGCACGGCGGCGCAGTGCGACTGGACCAACAGCCACCTCGCCGCCCGGCTGCCCGCGCTCGTCGTCTCGGTCGAGCACCGCCTCGTCGCCCCGGACAGCCCGCTCTCGAACGCCGCCGACGACGGATGGGACGTGCTCCGGTACGTGGTGGGGCACGCCGCGCGGTGGGGTGCCGACCCGGCGCGCACGGCCGTCTTCGGTGAGAGCTTCGGTGGGCTGGTCAGCGCCCTGGCGGCGGTCCGGGCCCGGGAGGACGGGCTGCGGCTCAGGGCGCAGGTGCTGGTCAATCCCGTGGTCGACATGACCGAGACGATGTACGACCACCCCTCGATGGCCGAGTACGCCTACAGCCCGACCCGCGCCTTGCCGCTACTGCGGTTGCTGCGGCGGCTCGCCGTCCCGCGGGGCGGCGACGCCCGCGCGTTCTCGCCGCTGTACGCGGACGACCTGAGCGGGCTCGCCCCCGCGCTGCTCGTCGTCCCGACCCAGGACGCGCTCGCCGATCACGGCCGCCGCTACGCCGAGCGCCTGCGGGCGGCCGGGACGTCCGTACGGCTCACCGAGTATCCGGGGGCGCGGCACGCGTTCCTGACCCTGCCAGGCGTGGAACCACAGGCCGCGGCCGCCCAGGCGGAGATCCTCGCGTTCCTCCGCACGGCCCTGGCCGGGTGACGGAGGAACGATGCACACCACCACTCCCGGGCCCGCCGGCCCCGCGATCTCCAGGCTCGGCCTCGGCTGCATGAGCATGACCGGCAGCTACGGCCCCGCCGATCCGGACGAGGCCGCCGCCACCCTGCTGGAAGCCCTCGACTCCGGCGTCACCCTCTTCGACACCGGCGACTTCTACGGCGACGGCGCGAACGAGGAACTCCTCGGCCGGACCCTCGCCCCGCACCGCGACCGCGTCGTGCTGGCGACGAAGACGGGCGTCCGGCGCACCGCCGAAGGCCTGGTCCCCGCCGGGTCGCCCGACGATCTGCGCCGCGCCTGCGAAGCGTCGCTGCGCCGGCTTCGCACCGACCACATCGACGTGTACTACCTCGCCCGCGTCGACCCCGCCGTCCCCGTCGAGGAGTCGGTCGGCGCCCTGGCCGGCCTGGTCGCCCAGGGCAAGGTCGGCCGCATCGGACTGTCCGAGGTCTCCGCCGCCACCCTCCGCCGCGCCCACGCCGTCCACCCGATCAGCGCCGTCCAGACCGAGTACTCGCTTTGGGAACGCCATGTCGAGGACGCCGTCCTGCCCACGCTCCGGGACCTCGGCGCCGTTCTGATCGCCTACAGCCCCCTCGGCCGCGGCCTGCTCACCGGGGCCGTCCGCCGCGCCACACGCTACGAGCGCGGCGACTTCCGCGCCACGGCCCCCCGCTACAACGGCGACGACCTCGAAGCCAACCTGGCCATCGTCGAGGCCATCACCCGCCTCGCCGTCGCCAGGGGCACCACCCCCGCCCAGGTCGCCCTCGCCTGGCTTCTCACCCGCGGCAGCGACGTCGTCCCCATTCCCGGCAGCTCGCGCCGCCCCCACCTGCGCGACAACCTGGCCGCCCTCGACCTGCAGCTGACCGCGGCCGATCTCAACGCCATCGACGCCGCTGTCCCCGCCGCCGGAGCCCAGGGAGCCCGATACGGCGACCACGGCATCCGCATGATCGACCGATGAGACCCGGAGCCGTACGAGTTACGGGGGTGTGGAGGTAGGCGCGAACAAGGAGGTGATGGCCCCTCCCGCAAAACCCGTTGATGGATTATGGCGACCACTGCTACCTTCCCGGAAGGCCGTGCCAGAGAACGAGGAGGTGGTACCCGTGAACGCAGTATCGACATGGGTGCTCCCCTCCGGGGTCGCGGTCGGACGATAGGTCGTCCGGGAGCGCCGTTCATGAGCACTCCCGAAAGGCACGACCATGCAGTTCACCTCCGAGCGGCGCCTCGACGACGGCGTCCTGGAACGCGAATTCACCCTTGATGAGGTCCCCGGCATCCTGTGGACGCCCGCCGCCGCGTCCGCGCCAGCGCCGCTGATCCTGATCGGCCACCCCGGCGGACTGCGCGCGATGTACCCCCGGCTGGTGGCCCGGGCCCGGCACTGCGCGGCGGACGGCTTCGCCGCGGCCGCCATCGAGCTCCCCTGGAGCGGTGACCGGCCCCGCTCGGCCGCCGCCGAGCAGGCCCGCGCCGACCTGCGCGCGGCGCTGGAGGCCGGTGGGCCGGTCGACGAGGACATCGTCGACCGGCTCATCCTACCCCTGGTCGAGAAGTCGGTCCCCGAATGGCGGGCCACGCTGGACGCGCTTCTTTCACTGCCCGAGATCGGCGGCCCGGTCGGGTACTCGGGAGGAGTGATCGCCATCGGTGTCCGGCTGGCGGTGGTCGAGCCGCGCGTCTCGGCCGCCGTTCTGTTCGCCGGGAGTTTCGTGCCTCGCGCCTTCTTCGAGGAGGCCCGGCAGGTCACCATTCCGCTGCACGTCCTTCTGCAGTGGGACGATGAAGGGAACGACCGGCAGGCGGCCCTGGACCTGTTCGACGCCTTCGGCTCCCAGGAGAAGACACTGCACGCCAATATGGGCGGGCACACCGGCGTCCCGCAGTTCGCCGGGGACGCGGCGGCCCAGTTCTTCACCCGGCATCTGAGCTAGCCGCCGCCCGGCGGCGGCCCGCGCTGCTTCCGCCGTGGCCCTCCGGGGGCGGCTCCATGCCGGAGCCGCCCCCGGAGGGGGTGTGTTTCACGCGGATGCCTGGGAGGATCGCGCGCTGCGGTCACATCCCCGCTAGTCCCCCGCCATCACGGTGAACGTGAATCCGGTGCTCGTCGGACGGCGCAGCGGAATCTCGCACTTGACCCGGCGCAGCACCTCGTTCCTGCTGAGGCCGAGACCTTTCGCGATGAGCCGGTCCGGACGCACCGGTACCGGATCGTCGAAGACGACCTCCACCTGGACCGGCCAAGGCTCGTCGAGCCACGGCGACGGGGTGTCCAGCCGCCAAGCCCCCGTCCAGTCGAGGGTGAAGCGGTTGCGCCGGGCGAGCAGCGGATCCAGCAGCCTGGACGCCACCAGTTCCTGATCGTTGGCGCGGTAGCCGTGGAGCTCGGCCGGATCGAGAGATCTGACCGGTGCCCGCTCGTGCACGGTGAGCTTGCCCGTCCGATCGCAGGACACGCAGCGAACGAGCAGCCACACGTCCAGCAGCTTGTCGTTGGCGTTGACGCGGAACCTGCCCTCGCCGGTGGTGGCCGACTCTGAACGGCAGTCGACGCACCGCAGCGACAGCAGAGGCAGCCCGGTCCGGCGGACGACCCAGGGCAGCACGATATGAGGTTGTGAAGACATGAGCTCTCTTGACCTGACACGAGGCCGATTGCGCGCGGCCTCGAACGCTGTATGACCGGGCGCGCGAGGGCAGCCCGGCGGAACCGACGAGAGCGTCGGCTACAGGTGAGCGGAAGAACGTGTCAGATCTAAAGAGCAGGCGGGGTCACGCGGTCTGTCCTCTGTCTTCACTGCGATGGGTCGCAGGCTACCTACGGGAACACGGAAGGAAGACCCACAGGGGTTTCCACCGAAACTCGGTCAATGCTACCGGGACACCCTCAGCGCCCAAGGCGACGGTCTCGTCGAGGCCCTGGCCGGTAGCCGTCGCTGAGGTGAGGGTCGGCAAGGCTCCGCGTCAGCGCGGGGTGAGGACGCAGAACTCGTTGCCCTCCGGGTCGGCGAGGACCGTCCACGGGACGTCCCCCTGACCGACGTCGATGTCGGTGGCGCCGAGAGCCCGCAGCCGCGTCGCCTCCGCCGTCTGGTCGTCACCCGGGTACGGCCGCAGATCGAGATGGACGCGGTTCTTCACGGTCTTGACGTCGGGAGTGCGGAGGAACTCCAGAAACGGCCCGACACCCTGAGCCGAGCGCAGCGCCGCGTGATCATCGGTCACCTCGTGCAGGGTCCAGTCCATCGCCTCGTTCCAGAACCGGGCCATGGCCCGAGGATCGGCGCAATCGACCGCCACCGCGGCGATCGGCCCGGTGTCCCGGTAAATCGATCGAGGCTCCAGGACGCAGAATTCGTTGCCCTCCGGGTCGGCGAGGACCGTCCACGGGACGTCGCCCTGGCCAAGGTCGACAGGCGTCGCCCCAAGGGCCCGCAGGCGCGTGACGAGGTCGGACTGGTGGGCCGCTGAGGTGGTGGCGAGGTCGATGTGCACGCGGTTCTTCACCGTTTTGGGTTCCGGGTCGCGGACGACGTCGACGCAAACGGCGGCGGGGTCGGGATAGACAAAGCCCTCAGGTTCAAGGTTGGTCACCCCGGGCCCTTCGCTGGAGATGCCCCAGCCGAGTGCCTGCGCCCAAAACCGGCCGATTTCAGAGTCATCCTCGGCTTTCATATGGATCTGCACAAGCCTCGTCGCCATACCACCGATCCTATGACCAGGCGGATCAGGTAACCGGTCCGCGCGGCCCGCCTGCACCATCGGGGCGGTCAAGGCGACAGCGGCGACGCGCCGCTCGGCGGTTTCGGCATGGCCGGTGCGGGGCGTCATCGAGGAGCCGCTACGGGACGACCGTTTGGTCCCAGTCGATGTGGTGCCGGTGCACCGGCGCGAACATCTGCTCGGGTGTCGGGAAGGCGGGCCGTCCTGCGGACTGGCCCGGTTCGATTTCGGTCCGGCCCGCCTTGGCCTTGTTCTTGGCGGCGGCGTCACCGGTGATCGCCGCGACGCGGGGGCGGCGCAGGCCCTCGTAGGCGGTGAACGCGGAGGTGACGTCGGGCAGGTCGCGCAGGCAGCGGGCGAGCTCGATCGCGCTCTCGGCGGTGATGGACGCGCCCTGTCCGGAGGTGGAGGAGGGGGCGTGCGCCGAGTCGCCGACGAGCACCATGCGGCCGCGGTGCCAGTGCGGGACGTCCGGCATGTACTCCATGGGGCCCACGACGTACATCTCGCCCGGGTCGGTGTGCTCCAGCAGGGCCTGGCCGGGCACGTGGCCCGCGTACAGCTCGCGCAGCCGCGCCAGCCAGTCGGCGGCGGGCACCTCGCGGACCTCGGCGGCCGACATCGGCTCTTGGCGGGGCAGGCTGCCGAACCAGATGACGCGGCCGTCCGGCGTGGTCCAGTAGCCGAGGAACGCCTTGCCGAAGGCGAAGTGCATCATGCCCGGCCTGGTCTGCACGTCGCTGCCGACGGCGGGACCGCCGAAGCTCAGCACGCCGCCGTAGGCCGGACCGGGCGCTCCGGGGTCGATGAGGGAACGCACGGTGGAGCGAATGCCATCGGCGCCGATCAGCACGTCGCCGGTCGCGGTGCCGCCGTCGGCGAAGTGGGCGGTGACCTCGTCGCCCGTGTCGGTGGCGGCGACGAGCCGCCTGCCGTACTCGATCCGCACGCCCTCGGCCACCGCGTGGCCGGCCAGCGCCCGGAACAGGTCGGCGCGCGCCATCGCCCTGGTCGCGGGCAGTTCGGGGAAGCCCGCGAACTCGGTGAGCACGTTTCCGGCGCCGTCGGCCATCACCACGCCGGGCACCGGGTGGCTGACGGCCGCCACCGCCTGGTCCGCGCCGACGATCCGCAGCGCGTCCAGCCCGTTGGGCGCCACGGTCAGCATCGCGCCCAAGCCGTCGGCGGCGGACGGGTGAGCCTCGTACACGGTCGTCTCGATGCCCGCCTTGCGCAGCGCCAGCGCCGTCACCGGCCCGGCGATGCCGCCCCCGATCACCAGTGCCCTCTTGATCCCGGTCATCTCGATCTCCTCTCAGTCGGCGCATAGTCGCACTGAAACTAGTGTTGCGTCAACTAGTGGCTTTGAGGCATGGTTGAGGGCATGAGCAGTCCCGTTCGCAGCTCTCCGCTCGCCCTCACGGTGCTGGCCCTGCTGCACCACGGGCCGCTGCACCCCTACGGCGTCCAGCGGCTGATCAGGCAGTGGGGCAAGGACCAGGTCGTCAACGTCAACCAGCGCGCGAGCCTCTACCGCACGATCGACCGGCTGCAGGCGGCGGGCCTGATCGGCGTCCGGGACACCGAACGCGACCACGCCTATCCCGAGCGGACGGTGTACGAGATCACCGACGCCGGGCGCGACGTCGCCCGCCAGTGGCTGCGCCAGATGCTGAGCGAGCCCAAGCAGGAGTTCCCCGAGTTCCCGGCGGCGCTGTCACACCTGCTCCTGCTCGATCCGGAGGAGATTCTCGGCGCGCTGGAGCGGCGCGCGAACATCCTCGACCAGACGCTGGCCAGGCTCGATGCCGGTCTCGCGGCCCAGGCGGAGCAGGGGCTGCCACGGATCTCCGTGCTCGAAACCGAGTACGTCCGCGCCGTCACCGCCGCCGAGAAGCGGTGGCTGACCTCGGTGGCCGACGATCTGCGGGCCGGGCGCCTGACCTGGTCCCTGGACCAGTTGAACGCCTTCGCCGCCGCTCAGCAGGACGCCCCGGAAGCACCTCAGCGCGGCTCGGGCGCGTAGCCCCTCTCCCCCACCCCAAGATCACCCGGCTCGGACGGGCAGTCGGACGATCATCGCGGGTGAGGGACGTCCGACAGGGGCGGGGCGGCCTGCTGCTCGATCAGGCGGCGCAGCAGATCGACGAGTTGCCGGCGTTCGGCCTCGGTGAAGCTGCCGAAGATGTGCGCGTTCGCCTCTTCGAAGAGCCGCCGCGCCTCGGCCAGAACCCGCTCGCCGCGGGGCGTCAGCACGATGAGGTACGCGCGCCGGTCCTGCGGCGCCCGCTCGCGCGAGACCAGCCCCGCCTCCTCCAGTTCGTCGATGAGCCGGACCATCGTGGACTTGTCGATGCCGATGTGGCCGATCAGGTCCCGCTGGTTGACCGGGCCGTACATCGGCAGCGCGAGCAGCACGACGAGGCCGCGGACGGTGATGCCCAGCGGGCTCAGCGCCTGGTTCGCGCGCGCCCGGCTCCGGTTGTGGGCCTCGGCCAGCAGCATGCCGAATCCAGCGTGATCGGCGGCCGGGCCGCCGTCCCCGGCCAGGAGGCGTTCGAGCAGGTCATCGAGCATGCCCTCAGTCTAATGCCACCTGATATAGTCTCAGTTGAGATTATCTCAGCTGCACAATCTCTCGACCGACCAGGAGACGCCCATGCCCGAGCTGACCCGCCGGGGCACGCTCAAGCTGACCGCCGCGAGCGGCCTGGTGGCGGCGGCCGGCGCCGCGCCCGTGCCGCTGTCGGCGCGCGGCGCCGCCGCGAGCCCTCGCCGCCCCTCGCACGCACGGATCGACACCCACCACCACGCCTTGCCGAAGAGGATGCGGGAATGGGCGATCGCCCAGCGCATCATCCCGCCCACCGGCGGTCCCTCCTGGGCCAACTGGACCCTGCTGGGCACGCTGGCGACCATGGAGGCCAACGGCATCGCCGTGGGAGTGGCCTCCGCGCCCATACCGGCCGAGGTGTTCGCGGACCGCAAGGTCGCCGAGTCGGGCGTGCCCGAGTGCAACGAGTCACTCGCCGAGCTGGTGCGCGAACAGCCCACCCGGTTCGGCTTCTTCGCCAACGTGGCCATGCTCCACCCGGACCTGGCGCTCAAGCAGATCGCGTACGCGCTGGACGAGCTGGGCGCCGACGGGGTGCTGCTCAACACCTCGGCCGGCGGGCGCTACCTCGGCGACCGCGCGTTCGACCCGCTGCTGGCCGAGCTCGACCGCCGCGGCGCCGTCGTGTTCACCCACCCGTTCTCGCCCAAGGGGATCGTGAAGGTGCCCGAGGTGGGAGACTGGCTCGGCGACTTCCTGCTGGACACCACCCGCACCGCGCTCAGCCTGATCGCCTCCGGGGCCCTGGACCGGTACCGCCGGCTGTCGATCATCTTGTCCCACGGGGGCGGGTTCCTGCCGTACATGGCCGGCCGCGTCGAGCGCTGGGGCAGGGAGGACGAGGACGGGCCCGACCCGGCGAAGTTCCGGCGGGCGCTGCGACGCTTCTACTACGACACGGCGCTGCCGATGTCCCCGTACGCCACCCCGACGCTGCTCGGCGCGGTCGGCGCCGAGCGCGTGCTGTTCGGCACCGACTGGCCCTCCAACTCCGCCCGCGAGGTGACCCGCAACACCGCCGACCTCGACCGCGACCCCGGCCTGGACGACCGCGCGCGCCGGCTCATCGCCCGGGACAACGCGCTGCGCCTGTTCCCCCGCCTCGCGGGAGCGCGGCGATGATCGGGGCCCCGCGGGATGAGCGCGTCCGCGACCAGGTCATGACCGCGGACGACGTGGTCAAGACCTATGGTGCCGGTGACGGTGCGGTGGCCGCGCTGCGCGGAGTCTCGGCGGTGTTCGCCCGGGGCCAGTTCACCGCGATCATGGGACCGTCCGGGTCGGGGAAGTCGACCTTCCTGCATTGCCTGGCCGGACTGGACGCCGTGACCTCCGGCACCGTCGTCATCGGCGAGGTCGACATCACCGGCCTCTCGCGGACCCGGCTCACCGAGCTGCGCCGCGACCGGCTGGGGTTCGTCTTCCAGTCGTTCAACCTGCTGCCGATGCTGACCGCCGAGGAGAACATCCGGCTCACCGGGCGGCTGGCGGGCCGCGACCCGGACCGGGGGTGGTTCGACACGATCGTGGACGCCCTCGGCCTGCGCGAACGCCTGCGTCACCGGCCCGCCGAGATGTCCGGCGGCCAGCAGCAGCGGGTGGCCGTGGCGCGGGCGCTGCTGACCCGGCCGGAGGTGCTGTTCGCCGACGAGCCGACCGGCAACCTGGACTCGGCCTCCGGCGCCGAGGTGCTGGGCTTCCTGCGCACGGCCGTCGACTCCTACCGGCAGACGGTGATCATGGTGACGCACGATCCGGTGGCCGCCGCGCACGCCGACCGGGTGCTGTTCCTCGCCGACGGGACGATCGTCGACGAGCTGGCGGGGCCCACCACCGACGCCGTGCACGCCCGCATGCGCGGGCTGGAGGGATGACGCCGTGGGCAACGCCATGTGGCTCATCGCGCGCCGCTCGTTCACCGAGGGCTGGCCGCGGCTGGCCGCCACGCTGCTGGCGGCCGTGGGATCGATCGCGCTCATCGCGGGCTCGCTGCAGTTCGCGCTGCGCGCGCAGGAGGCGGTGGCCGGCGGTGACGCCAGCGAGTATTTCCGCGCGGACGTGCTCGTACAGGGCGGGTCGGTGGACGAGGACGACCCGTACGCGCCGCCCGACGGCCGGATCCGCCTGGACCAGGTGGTGTCCCGGCCGAGGGTGGCGGCGGCGGCCGGGGACGCCGCGGTGGCGGTGACGGCCGCCCGTCCCGACGGGCGGGCGATCACGGCATCGGCCGAGGGCCGTACGCTGCTGCGCCCCTGGGTCGCCGACCCGCTCCTGACCCCCTACCGGCTGGAGGCGGGGCGCGCGCCCGCCGCCGACGACGAGGTGGCGGTCGTCCGGCACATGTCGCGCGCCGGGAGGCTGCGCGTCGGCGACACGATGACGCTGACGCTGCCCCGGCAGACGCGCCGGGTGCGCATCGCCGGGGTCGTGACCGTCCAGGGTCACGGCGCGGTCGCCGCGGGAGACCTGGTGCTGGCCCCGCCCGAGACCGTGCGGCGCGCCGCGATGCTGCCCGCGGGCGCCTGGCAGGGCGTCTGGGTGAAGGCCGCGCCGGGCGTGCCCGCCGATCGGCTGCGCGGCGAGCTGGCCGGGGAGCTGGGCGGCGCGGCCACGGTGCGCACCGCCCAGGAGGTCCGGGACGCGCAGACGGCCGCCGCGGCGGGCGAGGGCGCCTCGATCGCGGGCGTGGTCGGCATGCTCGCCTCCGTGGCGATCTTCGTCGGCCTGTTCGTGGTGGCCAACACGTTCGGCGCGCTGGTGCGCCGGCGGACCCGGCGGCTGGCGCTGCTCGGGGCGATCGGCGCCACGCCGCGGCAGCTCAAACGGCTGATCCGGCTGGAGGCGCTGGTGATGGGCGCGATCGCCGCGGTGGGCGGCGTGGCGGCGGGTTATCCGCTGTCGGCGCTGATCATCCGGCTGTTCGCGCGGGACGGGTTCGACGTCTCGGCCGCCGACGCCCAGTTCGGCTGGGTCGCGCTGGCCGTGCCCGCGGCGGCCGGAATCCTGGTCACCCAGCTGGCCGCGTGGCGGGCGGCGCACCGCGCGGCGGGCATCACCCCCGTTCAGGCGTTGCGCGACACGGTCACCGAATCGCCAGAACGCCGCCTGCCGCGGCTGCTGGCCGCGTGCGCGCTCTTCGCCGGTGCGGGCTTCTGGTTCGCGGTGGCGGTCGCGGTCCGCGTCGGCGATCCGCCCGGCCCGGACCGCACGTTCGGGGTCGCGCTGATGGTCCTTCTCGGTTCGATGCCGGCCGTGACCGGGCTGGCCGTCCTCACCCCGTTGTTCGTCGGGCCGCTGGGCGGGCTGGTGGGCCGTCTGGGGACGCTCGTCGGCGGGGAGACGGGGCGGCTGGCGCACGCCACCATCACCCGCAGCCCGCGCCGGGTCTCCTCGGCCGCCTCGTCGCTGATGGTGAGCGTCGCGCTGGTCGCCTCGGTGGCGCTGGTCACGCTGTCGGTGCACGACCGTTTCCGGGAG
Source organism: Actinomadura roseirufa (assembly GCF_900659635.1). Lineage (GTDB taxonomy): Bacteria > Actinomycetota > Actinomycetes > Streptosporangiales > Streptosporangiaceae > Spirillospora > Spirillospora roseirufa. The sequence continues at coordinate 26,266 of NZ_CAACVB010000049.1, forward strand.
GCGGGACGGCAGGTCATGGCGGCCGAGCACGCGATCACCTCGACCGCCAAGACGGCCGAGGGCGCGCCCGCTCCGCTGGCCCGGGACGTGGCGTCCCTGCCGGCGCGCATCCCCGGGGTGTCCCGGGCGACCGCCCTCACCCAGACCCAGGTCAAGCTCGTCTCGCCTCCGGGCCGGCTCGATCCGGACGAGGAGCCGGAGCCGTTCGGCCTCTTGGTCAGCGGCGCCGAGCAGACCGGTCTGCGCGAGGTCCTGCGGCTGGGCGGCCCGCCGGACGCGCTGCGCCCGGGGCAGATCGCGCTGTCATCGACCGTCATGAGGGAGCGGGGGCTCCGGCGCGGCCAGCAGATCGTGGTGCGGGGCGCTCAGGGCCGGGTCGCGCTCACGGTGGCGGGCGCCTACCACGACCCCTCTCACGTGTTCGCCGACCAGGCGCTCGTGGCGCCCGCGACGATGGACCGGCTCGACGCCAACGCCGCGACGCGGACGGTCCTGGTGCGGGGCGGTTCTCGGCGGGCCTTGGCGCGCGCCGTGGCCGGGGTGCCGGGCGTGCGGGTCCTCGACCGGGACGCGTACGTGGAGGCGGCGTCGGCCTCCCTCACCCGCGCGCTGCGGGCGACCCAGGGATTCGTGGGCATGGCGCTGCTGCTCGCGCTGTTCGGGATGGCGACCACGGTGTCGATGAGCGTCGCCGAACGCACCCGGGAGTTCGGGCTGCTCGGCGCCGTGGGCGCGACCATGAGGCAGATCCGCTCGATCGTCCGCTGGGAGGGGGCGACCGTCGTCGCCCTCGGCACGATCCTCGGACTCGTGATCGCGACCGGGACGCTGGCGCTGCTGCACGTGGCGACCGGCAGTTCGTTCCTGCGCCCGGATCCGCCGTGGTGGCTGTTCCCGCTGGTGGCGGCGGGCGCGGCGGTGGCGACGCTGGCGATCTCGTCGCTGCCGGCGCGCCGGGCCGCGGCCGTGCCCGTCCTGGAAGCGGCCAAGGCCGAGTGATCGGTCGCCTGGGCGTCGTGGATGTGGGCGTACACGGGGGCGTGGCGCGCCCGCGACCCGTGGCGGGGGGTCCGGCGCGGCCGGCCGCCCCGCGGGTCAGGGGATCTGCTCGACCCTGACGCCGGGCACCGCCTTGTAGGCGTCGGGGGTCGCGGTGATCAGGGGCCAGCGGCGCCACCGGGCCGACCACGCGGCCTGGGCCTCGTCCACCGACAGGTCGGGCACGGTGGCGGTGAGCTGCCCGGTCTGCTGGGCGATCACGTGGTCCAGGTCGTCGACGTGGACGACCTGCATGCCGGGGAGCCGGTCCAGGACGGCGCGGCCGTGGTCGGGGACGAGCTGCCAGGCGCGGGCGAGCGCCGCCGCCGGAATGACGATGGTGGCGTGCGTGGCGATGGACGAGCGCAACCGGGCCCGGACGTAGACCGTCTTGCCGGTGGCCAGGTCGAGCAGGGCGGTCGTGTCGACGACGTGACCGGTGATCACGCAACGTTCCGGTCGTGCCGCGCGCCGCTCTCGATGAGGCGCTCGACCAACGCCTGCTCGTCCGGGCTCGCCGGTCCGAACAGCTCGTCGACGGTGGTGGCGTCGCGCAGGTAGGCCAGCTTGAGCTGGGCGGCGTCCTGCAGGAACCCCGAGACTGAGCGGATCTTCTTGTCCTCGGCGAGCCCCTGCAGGGTGGCGGCGAGCTCGTCGGGAAGCGTGATGTTCAGTCGAGCCATGCCAGCACAATACACACTCCGATGCCCTCCAGTGTGTATTCGGCCGGTCGGCGGCCACGTGATCTCAGGCCGGCCGTCCTTCCTTCTCTTCGCGGCCCTCGCTCTCTGCGGCGGGTCAGATGCGCGGGCCGAGGAACAGGCCGCCGCTCGCGTCGATGACCTGACCGGTGACCCAGCGCCCGGCGTCGGAGGCGAGGAAGGCGACGATGTCGGCGACGTCGTCGGGACCGCCCAGGCGGCCGAGCGCGGTCGACGCGGCGATGAACTCGGCCAGGCCCGGCGTCTCGAAGGTCGCCCCGTTGGTCGCCGTGCGGGTGGCGCCCGGGGCGACGGCGTTCACGGTGATCCCCCGGACTCCGAGTTCGTTGGCCAGCGTCATGCTCATCGTCTCCACCGCGCCCTTGGTCATGGCGAAGGACGTCTGCGCGTGGTTGGCCATCCGCGTCGCCACGGACGAGATCGTGACGATGCGGCCGCCGTCGCGGAGCAGCGGCGACGCGCGCTGGATGATGAAGTAGGGCGCTCGCACGTTCACCGCGAAGAGGTGATCGAACTCCGCTCGGGTGGTCGTCGCGAGCGGCCCGCCGGGCGGGGCCGCGGCGTTGTTGACGAGGATGTCGAGCGGCCGCCCGGCCAGGCCGGCCTCGACTCCCGCGAAGAGCGTCTCGACATCGTCGTCGGTGCCCAGTTCCGCTCGGACGGCCAGCGCCGTCCCGCCGGCGCGGCCGATCTCGGCGACCGTCGCCGCCGCGCCGTTCGCGTCCGTGCCGAAATGCACGATGACCTCGGCTCCCTTCGCCGCCAGCCGGGCCGCGATCGCCTGCCCGAGGCCACGCGACGCGCCGGTCACCAGGGCCGTCCTGCCGGTCAGATCACCCATGTCGCCCACCCTTCCTTGTTAGTGACTCCCAATCTGGTAGTAACTACCAGTGCGGTAGTGTCTATCACATGCCTGAGCAGCACTCAACCCTGCGGGAGCAACGCCGAGCCGAGACGCAGCGCATGATCCAGAGGCATGCGGTCCGGCTGTTCACCGAGCGCGGGTACAGCGCCACGACGGTGACCGACGTCGCCGAGGCGGCGGGCGTGTCGCCCATGACCGTCTACCGGCACTTCCCCACGAAGGAGGACCTCGTGCTCGTCGACCAGCACGCCCGGATCCTCGCCGAGCGCATCACCGCGACGCCCGCGGGGCAGCCCCTGGTCAGCCGCATCGGCCGCGCGCTCATCGACTCGGCCGCGACGCTGACGGGCGAGGGAGACGACGACGGAGACGGCGCGGCGGACAGGCGGTTCCTGCTCGCCCGGCTCCAGCTCATGATCTCGACACCGGCCCTGCGGGCGCGGCACCTGGACGCCCACTACGCCCTGCAGCAGGCGATCGTCGACGCCCTCGGGGACGAGGCTGGCGATCCCGACTCCGCGTTTCAGGCCCAAGCGGCGGCAGGGGCGAGCCTGGCGGCGCTGCACACGGCCCTGGTGCGCTGGGCCGAGGACGACGGACGGACCCGGCTGCCGGATCTGATCGCGAAGGCGCTCGGCGCGGCCTTCGGCGATGACGTCGTCGCCCCCGCGGGGTCCGCGGAGGCCCAATGACGCGTTTCCCGGACGGGCGCCGGACTCGCGGTTCGCCCCCGCGAAGGTCGCGCTAGGCCGGACCCGTGCTCAGCGTCGCCGGGCGAGCGGGGCCGGACCGGCGGCCGCGGCCTCCGACGCCGTGACGATCACCTCGTCCAGGACGTCGCGGGAGCGGACCAGATCGGTGATCATGCGGTTGATGCGGTCGCGCTCCGCGCCGAGCTCGTTGACCAGCTCCGGGGTGGCGATCTCGTTCGGGCCGCCGTCGGCGTCCCGCATGCAGGGCAGCAGTTTCGCGATCTTCCTGCTGTTCAGGCCCGCCGCGTAGAGCGTCTGGATCCGGACGACGCGGTCGACCGCCCACTCGCCGTAGTCGCGGTGGCCGCCGGGGGTCCGCTCCGCGCGGAGCAGTCCCTGCGCCTCGTAGTAGCGCAGTGAACGTTCGCTCACGCCGCTGCGGCGGGCCAGCTCGCCGATTCGCATCCCGCACCTCGCATGACGACGGCTTGAATCTGACACTGATGTCAACTTCTACCATGCCGGGACGACGAACAGGGCGTACCACGGAGGAGACATCGATGAGCGACCTGACCGGCAAGGTGGCGCTGGTGACCGGCGGCGGCCGCGGGATCGGCGCGGCGATCGCGAGGCGGCTGGCCGAGGACGGGGCGGCGATCGCGCTGACCTATGTCAAGGGGGCGGACCAGGCGCACGAGGTCGCCCGGCGGATCGAGGAGGACGGCGGCAAGGCCCTGGTCGTGCAGGCCGACCTCACGGAACCGGATGCCGCGGCTGCGGCGGTGGAGCAGACGGCACGGGAACTGGGCCGCATCGACATCCTGGTGAACAACGCGGGTTTCCTCACCTACGGCCCCCTGGCGGAGGTGTCGGCCACGGAACTGGACCGGGTGCTGGCCGTCGACGTTCGGTCGGTGTTCCTGACCGTCCAGGCCGCGACGCGGCACATGGGCGACGGCGGGCGGATCATCAGCATCGGTTCGTGCTTCAACGGGCGCGTTCCCGGTGCGAACTTCGTGCTGCAGGCGATGGCCAAGTCCGCGCTCATCGGGCTGACCAAGGGCCTCGCCCGGGAGCTGGGGCCGCTGAGGATCACCGCCACGGTCGTGGACCCGGGCCCGATCGACACCGACATGAACCCGGCCGACGGTGAGACCGCCGGGTTCCAGCGTTCCCTCACCGCCCTGGGACGCTACGGCGAGGCCGAGGACATCGCCGCCGCGGTGGCCTACCTGGCCGGTCCCGGCGGCCGCTATGTCACCGGCACCGCCCTCGCCGTGGACGGCGGGTACACCACCTGACGGGCCTGCGGCGAGGTGACGTCGCACGCCGGTGCGACGGCCGCCGCCTATCGGCCGCCGAAGAAGCGGGGCCCGGACCGGCCGGGCCAGGTCCCCGGCTGACTTCGCGCCAATCCAGTGGGCATGGAAGTGGACATGGACTGGAAACCGGATTCTGCACCCGCCGATGCCCACGACTTTGCAGATCCCTGAAACAGGAAATGGCGGCAGGTCACCATTCTGGCGAGGTCGTCGTGCCGAGTGGCCTCGTGATTCGGTCCTCGCGAAAAAGTGCTTTTTCGCGAGGACCGATGACACTTGACCGCCGATGGGGTCAGTGGTCGTCCCAGTAGCCGGGGTCCTCGGGAAGCGGAAGGGGGAACGGCGACGGGAAGACCCCGTCGAGCTGGACCGCGCCGCTCTCCTGCGCGACGGCGTCGATCGCGCTGACTTCGGAGTAGAGGAAGGCCAGGAGCGGAATCCAGAGGGCCTCGAGTTCGGGGATGTCCGACACGGCGTCGGCCAGCACCTTCTCGAAGGCGCTGGCCGCGCCGTCGAGCAGCACGACGGCGCCCGAGTTCAGATGGATCGTGTACAGCAGGTCCAGGAACCCGTGCGTGTCGGCGGTGATCCGTGCGGTCTCGTCGAGTTCCGGAGCCGGACGCGAGCGCGCCTCCAGCGCCCGCCGCGCCGCGGCCTCCAGGTCCAGCCCCGCCTCCAGGTCCAGCCCTTCTCGTTTCCTGCTCTCCAGGGCGGCCTTGAGCTCCTTCACCCTGGACTGGACCTGCTCGTCGGTGACCGCACCGCCGCTGTCTGCCATGACTGTCTCCGTCTCTCCCATTGCGGTGACATTGCCGTGCACCTGAATTTGATCACCAAGGTGATCTACAAAGGTCGTCGAGAGGATGGCCGACGCGAAACGAACATTCCTTTCTGTGTGGGATTGAGAGGATGTCTCGCACTTCCATACTGATCATTGCTCCGAGTTATCGTCAAGGAAATCTTTGGATGCCCGTGACCGTATCCGGCCACCGCCCTTTAGGGTCGGCGATCCCGATTCCAGGCCCGCACGGCGGCCCTCGCAATGCTTTGGAAAGGGGACCGTGGACGGCGCCTTCGTGCCGTCGGCCACGGCCGATCCGATCCCTCGCCGGTGGTGCGGGAGCCCTCGGAACCGGCGGGACGGCGGACAGATTTCGCCTGGCCCGCGACCCATACGGAGAGAAGCAGGCCAATGCCGCAGGCGACACTTCTTTGTAGCTTTCAGGCGAGTCGGGAGAGCGTTGAGGTCCGGTGCTCTAGTGGCCTTCCTCGTTCGCGGCGGCCGGCGACATGGACGGCGGGTCGACGAGGACGCCGGCGATCAGGGCCGTGCCCGGCCCGCTGCGCCCGCCGGGGCCCGGCTCGTAGTCGACCTGATCCGCGGTGAGCTCCTCATCGCACGCGGGGCAGGTCACGGCGGCATGCGCGGCGTTGCCGCAGCTACGGTGCCGGACGATCATCGGCGGCCCCGCGTCGCCGGACTCCCAGCGGTCGCCCCAGGCGGTCAGGGCGAGCAGGACGGGCACGAGGTCCCGCCCCTTGTCGGTGAGGTGGTAGCCGTAGCGGTCGGGCCGCTCCGAGTACCGCTCGCGCCGCAGCAGCCCGCCCTCGGACAGCCGTTCGAGCCGGTGGCTCAGCACGTTGGTGGCCACGCCCAGGTCGCGCTGGAGCTCGTCGAAACGGTGGAGGCCGAGCGCCACGTCGCGCACGATCAGCAGCGCCCAGGGGTCGCCCACGAGCGCCGCGGAACGGGCGATCGAGCACGCGATCCCGGCGAAGTCGGTTCTGCTCATGGTCCAGTTTTAAAGCACTTCGGAGGGGTGGCGCTCCCCCACCGGTTCTCTCGGCACGGCCCAGGTCCGCGTCGCCCCGCCGCGGTGGCGGGACGGGACGGGCGGTCCCGCGTCAGCGGCGGCGCAGGGACGGGTCGAGCAGCGAGGGCGGGGTGTCGTGCTTCTCGTGCGGGGCGAGGTCGGTGCCGGGGGCGACGATCGCGTCGATCGCGTCCAGGACGTCGGCGGAGAGCACGGTGTCGGCGGCGGCGAGCTGCGCGCGCAGGTGCTCCGGCGTGCGGGGACCGACGATCGCGCTGGTCACGGCGGGGTGCGCGGTCACGAACCCGAGCGCGAGCTGGATCAGGGTGAGGCCGGCCTCGGCGGCGACCCCGGCCAGCCGCTCGACGGCGTCGAGCCTGGCCCGGTTGGCCGGGACGGCGGTGTCGAAGCGCTGCGGCATGCGCGCCGAGCGGGCGGTGGTGATCTCCCGGCCCGCGCGGACCGCGCCCGACAGCCAGCCCGAGGCCAGCGGGCTCCACACCAGCACGCCGAGCCCGTACTCCTCGGTCACCGGCAGGACGTGGGTCTCGATCCCGCGCTGCAGGATCGAGTAGCTGGGCTGCTCGGTCACGTAGCGGCCCAGGCGGTGTTCGCGGGCGGCCCACTGGGCCTGCACGATGCGATGCGCCGGGAAGGTGGAGGAGCCGAAGTAGCGGATCTTCCCCGAACGCCGCAGGTCGGTCAGGGCCGACAGGGTCTCCTCGTCACTGGTGGCCGGGTCCCAGCGGTGGAGCTGGTAGAGGTCGACGTGGTCGACGCCGAGACGGCGCAGGCTGTCCTCCAGCGCCGTGACCAGCCAGCGGCGCGAGCCTCCCCGGTGGTTGCGCTCGTCGGCCATGGGCATGCCCGCCTTGGTGGCCAGCACGATGTCGTCCCGGCGGCCGGCGATGGCCTTGCCGACCATCTCCTCCGACTCGCCGGCGCCGTACATGTCGGCGGTGTCGATGATGTTGACGCCGCCTTCGAGGGCGGCGTCGACGATGGCGGTGGCCTCGTCCTGGGCGGTGCTCCCGATCCGGCCGAAGTTCATCGCGCCGAGCGCGAGCGAGCCGACCTGTACTCCGGTGCGGCCCAGGGTGCGGTACTGCATGACCGTGTCTCCTCTGTCTCGGTGGGGCGTGCGGCGGGGCCCGCGGCCTGGTCGCCGGCGGCCCGCTCTGGCATGATGAGCAAGCGGGACCTTGTCCCGTTTGACGATACGGAACCTTGTCCCGTTTAGCAAGGCGGGCCGGAGAGGAGCGGTGGATGGGCGAGGACGACCGGGGCGCCGAGCGCGCGGCCCGGCCCAAGCGGGCGGACGCCCGGCGCAACGAGAAGGCCCTGCTCGACGCGGCCGCCGCGGCGTTCGTCGCGTCGGGCGTGGACGCGCCGGTGCGCGACATCGCGGCCAGGGCCGGCGTCGGGACGGCCACGATCTACCGCCATTTCCCGACCAGGGCCGATCTCATCATCGCCGTCTACCGGCACCAGGTGGACGCCTGCGCCGAGGCCGGTCCGGCGCTCCTGGAGGACGGCCCGACCCCCTATGCGGCACTGGAGCGGTGGATCGACCTCTTCGCCGACTTCCTGATCACCAAGCACGGGCTCGCCGCCGTCCTGCGCTCCGACGACGCCGCGTTCGAGGCGCTGCACTCGTCGTTCCTCGACCGCCTCGTGCCCGTGTGCGCCCGGCTGCTCGACGCCGCGGCGGCTTCGGGCGAGGTCCGCTCCGACGTGGGGGCCTACGAGCTCATGCGCGCCGTCGGGAACCTGTGCATAGGCGCGGACAGCGATCCCCGCTACGACGCGCGGCGGCTGGCCGGGCTCCTCATCGCGGGGCTGCGCCGCCCTCGGTGACGGCACACGGCGCCGGCGCGGCGGTGCCGGTGTGGTGGTGCCGCGCGGGCGTCCCGGCGGCGGGTCAGCGGCCGCGCACGATCAGGCGCAGCAGCCGGGCGGGGCGCTTGCGCCGGAACGCCGCGCGCTCGTTGGCCCGCGGGTAGGGCACGTCCGGGACGGGGACGCCGAGGAAGGCGCACAGCGGTTCCCAGCCGTCCGCGGCGCGGTGGACGAGCAGCCGGTCGGCCGGGAGCGCGGCCGTGACCTGCTCGACGTGCCGCTCGAAGACCGCGAGGACGTGCGCGCGGTCGTCGACGCGGCCGCCGAAGACCCGGTCCACGATGATGGCCCTCGCCATCCGCGGGTACAGGGCGAAGTCCGGCGCCCGCCGTGCCACGAGCCACCGGATCACGCGGCGGCGCGCGGACGGCCGGCGATCGGCCACCGCGCCGGCGAAGACGGTGGTGCTGACGCTGTCCCACCATCGCTCCGGGTCCCGGACGGTGAGGATCACCTTGGCGTCCGGGTAGTGCTCGGCCAGCTCCCGCCAGTACGCGGAGGCCGGCCAGTCCACGGCGGAGGCGAAGCCCGCGAAGAGCTCGTCCCAGCCGGGGCCGTGGCCCTCCGCCACCTCGAACCACTGGCGGACGCGGTACGGCTCGGCGATCACGGTCGACATGTGGTAGCAGGGGCCCGCCCCGAGCAGTTCCAGGGCCGCCTTCAGCGATGCCGTGCCCGTCCGGCCGAAACCCGCGCCGATCACCTTCACGCTGTGCTCCGCTTCTGATCCGCCTCTGATACGGGCCGCCTAGTTTCGCGGTGACGGCAAGCCGGTTGTACGACGATCGGCCGCCGCCGGCAACCCCCTCCCCGGCCGCGCCGGAGCCGGACGGCCGGGGACCCCGACCGCCGAGGAGCCCGACGATGCCCGACCCGCTGTTTCCCTCCGCCCTGCTCGAGGCGTTCGCGGCCTCGCCCGGGACCGTCGCGTTCGAGCACGGTCCCCGGCGCGTGACCAGGGGCGAGGTTCTGGACATGATCGCGCGGCTGGCGGAGTCGCTGGCCGGCGCGGGCCTCGGCCGGGGCCGCGGGCTGGCGATCGCCACGGCGGTGTCGCCGGAGGCGTTCGCCGCGCACATGGCGGCGCACGCGCTGGGCTGCCGCGTCGTGGGCGTCCGTCCCGGCTACCCCGCCGCCCAGCTCGCGCACGTGCTCGGTTCGGGCGCCGACGCGCTGCTGGTGGACCGGACGACCGCCGGGCCGGTGATGACCCGGGCCGCGGGGGCCGTCCCGCTGCTGTCGCTCGGGCCGTGCGCCGGCGCGCGCGACCTGCTGGCCCGGGGCGGCGCGGCCCGGCAGGTCGCCGTCGCGGGCCGTCCCGGGGACGTGGCGGCCCTGACCTTCACCAGCGGCAGCACCGGGCGCCCGAAGGGATGCGCGATCACCTACGGGGCGCTCACCGCGCACTGGGCCTGGCAGCCCGCCGTGTGGTCCCCGGTGGCGGCGGAGCTGGCCGCCGGCTTCGAGCGCTACCTGCTGTTCGGCACGCTGGCCAGCATGGTGGTCTTCGAGTTCCTGGGGCCCTGCCTGCTCGGCGGCGGCACGGCGGTGATCCCCGAGGACGACGGCCGGCCCCTGTTCCCCGACGCGCTGCGGCGCCACCGGATCACCGGGTCGATCATCACCGTCCCGCGGCTGTACGGGATGCTCGCCGCGCTGCGCGGCGGCGCGGGCGGCGACCTGGACCTGCGCGCGCTGATGGTGTCCGGGTCGCCGATCGGCCCGCACCGGCTGGCGGAGGCGGCCGACCGGCTCGGCCCCGTCGTCTACCAGGGGTACGGGCAGACCGAGGCGGGGTCGATCTCGGTGCTGACGCCCGCCGACATCGCCGCCGGGGCGCCCGGCGTCCTGGCCTCGGTCGGCCGCCCGCACCCGGGGGTCGAGATCAGCGTCCGCGACGAGCGCGGCGCCGAGGTCGCGGACGGCGTGACCGGCGAGATCCACGTGCGGAGCCCGTACCTGATGGCGGGCTACTGGCGGCGTCCCGAGGAGACCCGGGAGGCCCTGCGGGACGGCTGGCTGCGCACCAGGGACCTCGGGCACCGGGGCCGCGACGGGCTGCTCCACCTGTCCGGCCGCACCCGCGACGTGATCATGGTGAACGCGATGGTGGTGTACGCGGGGCCGATCGAACGGGCGCTCGCCGCCCATCGCGAGGTCGGGGAGGCGCACGTCGTGGGGGCTCCGGACGAGCGGACCGGCGAGGCCGTGCACGCGTTCGTCGTGCCCGCCGCGGGCGCCGCCGGGCCGGCGGCGGATCAGGGCGCGGCGCGCGGCGCGGTGCTCGCGCCGCGGCTGGCCGCGGAGCTGGCCGAGCTGGTCCGCGCGGAGCTGGGCGAGGACAGCGTGCCCCGCACGATCACGATCGTGCCCGGCGTCCCGGTGGCCGCGAGTGGCAAGCCCGACAAGCACGCGCTGCTCGCGCGGCACGCGCCGCGCCTTCTCTGATCATCCTCTGAGAAACGCGCGGCACGCTCGGAGGCGTCCGATCGACAACCGATCCGCCTGATGGAGGACGCCATGCGGGACGAGGCCCTGGACTACCTGGTGATCGGCGCCGGCCCGGCGGGCCTGCAGCTCGGCTGCTCACTGCGGCGGGCCGGGCGCCGGTATCTGATATTGGAGGCGGGGCCGACGCCGGGCACCTTCTTCCGCACGTTCCCCCGCCACCGGACGATGATCTCCAACAACAAGCGGTACACGGGGACCGACGATCCCGAGCTGAACCTGCGGATGGACTGGAACTCGCTGCTGTCGGACGATCCGTCCCTGCTGTTCACCCGCTACAGCGAGCGGTACTTCCCCGCCGCCGAGGACATGGTGCGTTACCTGGCCGACTTCGCGGTCGCCAACAGGCTGGACATCGTCTACAACACCCGCGCCGAGTCGGTCTCCCGCGACGCCGGCGGCCTGTTCCAGGTGACCGACGACCACGGCCGGACCCGGGCGGCGCGGCGGCTGGTCGTCGCGACCGGGGTGTCGCTGCCGAACGTCCCGGCGATCCCGGGCGTCGAGACCGCCGAGCCGTACGGCACGGCGCCCACCAACCCGGCGGTGTACACCAACAAGCGGGTGCTGATCATCGGCAAGGGGAACTCGGCGTTCGAGACGGCCGGCAACCTGGTGGAGACCGCCGCCGTCGTGCACGTCGCGGGGCCCTCGCCGGTCCGGCTGGCGTGGCGGACGCACTACGTGGGGCACCTGCGGGCCGTCAACAACAACTTCCTGGACACCTACCAGCTCAAGGCGCAGAACGCGATCCTGGACGGGCACGTCCGCGGGATCGAGCGTCAGGCCGACGGCACCTACCTGGTCACGGTCGCCTTCGTCCGGGCCGACGAGGTCACCAAGGACATCCCCTACGACCGGGTGATCCTGTGCACCGGCTTCCGGTTCGACGCCTCGATCTTCGAGGAGGGCTGCCGTCCCGACCTCGTGATCCAGGACCGGTTCCCGGCGCTCACCCCCGCCTACGAGTCGGTGAACGTCCCCGGGCTGTACTTCGCCGGGACGCTGACGCAGTCGCGCGACTTCAAGCACGGCACCAGCGGCTTCATCCACGGCTTCCGGTACGGCACGCGGGCGCTGCACCGCTTCCTGGAGCTCCGCCACCACGGGGTGCCGTGGCCGGGACACGACGTGGCGGCCGAGCCGGAGGCGCTCGCGGCGGCGGTCCTGGAGCGGGTCAACCGCTCGTCCGCGCTCTGGCAGCAGTTCGGCCTGCTCGCCGACTTCGTCGTGCCGGACGGCCGGGGCGGCGCCCGCTACCTGGAGGAACTGCCCATCGACCTGGAGGGGCCGCCCGTGGAGGGCGGCGCCGGCGGCCACTTCACGATCACGCTGGAGTACGGCCCCGACCACGACAAGGTCGACCCGTTCGACATCACCCTCGGCCGGATCCGGCAGAGCGACCCGGCCCGCGCGGCCGAGGGGCACTACCTGCACCCGGTCGTCCGGCACCACCGGGGCGGCGCCGTGGTGGCTGTGCACCACATCACCGAGAACCTGGAGAACGAATGGACGTCGCAGGAGGTCCACGTCGAGCCGCTGAGGGCCTTCTTCGCCGCCCGGACCGTCCCGTCACCGGCGTGATGGAGGCCACCGCCCGCGCCCGCCTCGCCCCGGCCCACTACGCCTACTTCGCGGGCGGGGCGGGCTGCGAGGTGACCCTGCGCGCCAACGAGGCGGCGTTCGGCCGGCTGGCGCTGCTGCCGCGCGTCCTGCGCGGCGCGGGCGAGCCGCAGACCGCCGTCGACCTGCTCGGCACCCGCGCCGACCTGCCCGTCCTGGTCGCGCCGACCGCCTTCCACCGGCTCGCCGACCCCGCCGGCGAGCGCGCCACGGCGCGGGCCGCCGCGGCCGCCGGAACGATCATGATCGTGAGCATGGCGGCGACCGTCGCGGTCGAGGAGGTGGCCGCGGCCGCCCCGCGGGCGCGGCTGTGGTTCCAGCTCTACGTCCAGCCGGACCTGGCCTTCACCGAGACGGTCGTGCGGCGCGCCGAGGCGGCCGGCTGCACGGCGCTGGTCGTCACGGTCGACTCCCCCGCCCGGGGCGTGCGCGGGCGGGAGGAGCGGCACGGCTTCCACGACCTCCCGGACGGGCTGCGCTGCGAGAACCTGCGCGACGGCACCGGGCGGGTACGGCCGATCGTGATGTCGCCGGAGATCTCCTGGGCGCACATCGACCGGCTGCGGGAGATGACGGACCTCCCGATCGTGCTGAAGGGCGTCCTGCATCCGGCGGACGTCCGCCCGGCGCTGGAGCACGGCGCGGCCGCGCTGATCGTCTCCAACCACGGCGGCCGGCAGCTCGACGGCGTCCCCGCCTCGCTCGACGCGCTCCCGGACGTCGTGGCCGCCGTGGCCGGGGCCGTCCCCGTGCTGATGGACGGGGGCGTGCGGCGCGGCTCGGACGTGCTGAAGGCGCTCGCCCTCGGCGCGAGCGCGGTCGCCGTCGGCCGGCCGGTCCTGTGGGGGCTCGCGGCGGGCGGCGAGGCGGGCGTCGCCGCTGTCGCCTTGACCGCCCCGATGGTGCAGGCGGGCCGCGCGGACCGGTTACCTGAT